>NZ_CP102283.1:655140-982711 GCF_025150565.1 Granulicatella adiacens ATCC 49175
AGAAATTTTGAAGAACAGTGAATTGATTTCTGTTCATGAAGTGTATCATACGCGTGAGGAAATCGGACTTCTAGTGACTTATCCAAGAAAGGCACAATTAGAAGCCAAAACAGAACTTGCTAAAGCACATTTCAGTATTGTATGGTACGCCTTTGAGGAAGCTCCTTCTATTGAGTTAAAGAAAAATCTGGAAACGCAAAAAGCCGTTGTTGGGGCTAAAAAGAAAGTGTTAGACGACTTACAAGAAGAAAAAGATCTTCTTCGCAAGTTACAGCTTTCTGCCGAAGTTACCTATAACGAATTACAAAAAGAACAAGCCAAAAATGAATTAGTGAATGGGGAACATGTCTTTGTTCTTCAAGGTTGGATGACGACTAAAGCAGTAGAAGAAGTAGAAATACAATTAGAAGAAAAATTAGGTGAAGGAGAGTATGTTTTCCTTCCACTCGAAATTGCTGAAGAGGAGTACGAAGAAGTGCCAACGGTGTTAGAAAACAACGCCTTCTTACAACCATTCGAAAACCTAACAGAAATGTATGGATTACCAAAATACGGAGAATTAGATCCAACTCCTTATACTGCGCCATTCTATCTTGCATTCTTCGGAATGATGGCAGCGGACTTAGGATACGGAGCACTTCTCTGGTTGGGAACATTCATCATGTTGAAGTTCTTCCATTTTGATAAAGGAATGAAACGCAACTTGAAGTTCTTCCACTTATTAAGCTACCCCGTTATGATTTGGGGGATTATATTTGGATCAGCATTTGGGGCGGATTTACCATTCCAGCCACTATCACTCTCAAATGACCTTATTACGATTATGATCTTATCGATTATCTTCGGGGTTATTCAGATTATGGTCGGCTTATCACTTGGGGCTTACTCAAATCTAAAGAAAAAAGCATATGCCGATGCCTACACGAGTCATCTTGGATGGTTAGCCATTATTACAGGTATCATTCTTTATGTATTAGGCTCAATGGTACTCAATATTTCTTGGATTGCGACAATCGGTTCATCGATTGCGATTATCGCAGCCGTTGCGATTGTAGTCGTAACTGTCCTAACGAGCGAAAACAAGTGGGGCGGTTTAGCGAGCGGTCTATATAACTTGTACGGAATTAGTGGATACGTAGCAGACGTCGTGAGTTACACGCGTTTAATGGCTCTAGCTGTATCAGGGGGAAGTATCGCAAGTGCGTTCAATATGTTGGTAGGATTCCTTCCACCAGTTGCACGTTTTACAGCAGGTGTCTTCTTAATCGTAGCTTTACAAGGGTTGAATATTTTCCTTTCATTCCTTGGAGCTTACGTTCACGGCTTACGTCTACAGTTCGTTGAATTCTTTGGTAAATTCTACGACGGCGGTGGACACGCATTAAAACCGTTCAAAACATATGAAAAATACGTTGATATGAAACAACAGAAATCAGAATAAATGGAGGAAATAAAATTATGACAAACTGGTTAACATTTTTCGCTGAAAATGGTGGAGGGCAAATCTTTGCTGCTCTAGGGATGGCAATTGCCATTATCTTCTCAGGGATTGGATCATCGAAAGGGGTAGGGATTGCCGGTGAAGCAGCTGCTGCCTTAATTAAAGAACAACCTGAAAAATTCGTTCAAGCATTAATCTTACAACTATTACCTGGTACACAAGGGATCTACGGATTCATCGTTGCCTTCTTCATCATGATTAACATGTCAGCTTCAATGACTTTAGCAGCTGGTTTATACTTATTCATGGCAGCTTTACCAATCGCATTCACTGGTTTATTCTCAGGGATTGCCCAAGGTAAAGTAGCAGCAGCAGGTGTACAAATCTTAGCGAAAAAACCTGAAGAATCTACTAAAGGGATTATCTTTGCCGCAATGGTTGAAACTTACGCAATCTTAGGATTACTTGCTTCTATCTTAATTATCATTAACAAAGGTTAAGAGGAGGGGTATTCTTGAAAGATTTAGAGCAACTAAAACAACTTATTCTAGCGGATTTAGAAAAAGAATCAAAGCAGCGAATTGAGGTTGCTACTAAAGAACAAGAAGAACGTATCAATCAAATGAATGCACAATATTCGCAACAAGAAATGGCGAAGAAAACTGCATTAAAACAAGAAGCAAAATCACAATACGAAAAAGAGCAACAGACTATTTTGAACGCAAGTAAAAAAGAAGTCTTGCGCATTAAACGTGAACTTCTTGAGAGTGTATTTGAGGACGTTCTACAAGTAATGTCTACCTGGAGCGGGGAAACATTACGTCTCTTTATCGAGTCAGCTATTCGCAAATTACCAAAACAACAACAAACAACACTTACTTTTGGTGAGGAAACTGTTTCTCGTTTGAGCGAGGAAGACAAAACTGCGTTAACTTCGCAATTTAATTTCGTTCACATCGACGCAGCCACTCTTCCAAAGAAAGCAGGATTTGTGTTGAAACAAGAAGGTATCGAATATAACTATTTATTCGAAGCATTAATTGAAGATTTAAAAGAAGAATATTCACCTATCTTAGCTAGAAAAGCATTCATTGGGTAAGGAGGGATGGAATGAATGATTTAGCCTATTCAGGAGTGAATACGACCGTTCGTATTCTTGAACAGCAATTACTGTCCAAGGAACAATTGAATGGGATTCTCGTATCTAAATCCTTACAACAAGCATTAGAAGCCTTGCAAAAGACAAGTTATGAGGTAGATGTACAAGAAGTTCTCGAATCAAGACAGTTCGATCCAGTCTTAGATGCCCATTTGAAGCGCAACTATGATGAGGTGTTAGAACTCATTCCGGATGCATCACTCCTTGATGTATTCTCGATTCGTTACACTTACCATAATTTAAAAGTTCTTCTGAAATCGAAGTTCTCTGGAAAAGACTTAAAGCATTTATGTGTACCGTTAGGACGTTATTCCTTCGAAACCTTAAATCAATTAGTCGAAACTCAAGATTCACTCGATGTACCAGATATTATGATTGAAGGGGTTCGTGAAGCGTATGCTGATTTTGAAAACTTTGGCCGCTTAGAAGCTGCCGATGTATTTATGGATCGCTACTATTTCAAACATCTTCGACTCATCGACCGTACTATGAATCAAGAAGTCATCCATCAAATCGTGAACATTATGATTGATTTGGAGAATATCACTATCTTAATCCGTGCTGCAAAGCAAAAACAATCACGCTCATTCTTAATTGGGGTATTGTCTAGCGAAGGAACAGTCGATAAGACATTATTAATCGACGAAGTGCTTGATAAGGGCACAGAGGCTCTTATTGACCTATATCGTCATGTTCCATACTATGACAAGATTGTTGCGATTTTAGAACAGGAAGAACATCCAGTCTTTGCATTGGAATTATTAAAAGAAGAATTGATTTATCACATTCTAGAAGAAGCGACTTTTGAACCATTTGGACCGCTGCCAAGTCTTGCGTATATTCATGCGTTAGAGATGGAAGTAAAAAACCTTCGTCTATTACTGGTTGGTGTGGACAATGAGTTTACTGAAGAACAATTAAGAGAAAGGATGCGACCAGTTTATGTCTCATAAAATTGCTGTAGTGGGCGACAAAGATTCCATCCTTCCTTTTAAAATTTTAGGGTTTGACGTGTATCCTTGCCATGAAGCGCAAAGTGCACGCAAGACGATTGATGAACTTGCTGGAAATCAATTTGGGATTATTTATGTAACGGAAGCTATTGCTAGTCAGATTCCGGAAACAATTCGTCGTTATGATGCAGAAATTTCACCAGCCATCATCCTTATTCCAAACCATAAAGGATCTTTAGGAATTGGAAAATCAAGAATTCAAGAAAATGTTGAAAAAGCGGTTGGACAAAACATCTTATAACCAACCAATTAAACCTAAGGGAGGTACCTCAGTGAAGATCGGAAGAATCGTAAAAGTATCAGGTCCTCTTGTGACTGCTGAAGGAATGGAAGATGCGAATATTCAAGATATTTGTCGTGTAGGTCATTTAGGTCTTATCGGTGAAATCATTGAAATGCGTAAAGATATCGCATCGATTCAAGTATATGAAGAAACTTCAGGAATTGGACCAGGAGAACCCGTCGAAACAACAGGGGAAGCATTATCTGTTGAATTGGCGCCAGGGATTGTATCTCAAATGTTTGATGGGATTCAACGTCCCCTCAATAAATTTAAAGAAGTATCACAAAGTGACTTCTTAGTCCGCGGTACAAACGTGGATGCCCTTGATCGTGAAAAAGAGTGGGAATTCATTCCTACACTAGCTGTGGGTCAAGAAGTAGAAGCTGGAGACATTATCGGTTATGTACAAGAAACTAAAGTTGTACAACATAAAATCATGGTGCCTTACGGTGTTAAAGGAAAATTAACTAAAGTTGAAGCTGGAAACTTCAAGATTGAAGATACAGTGTACCAAATCGAAACAGAATCAGGTGTGCGCGATTTCAACTTAATCCAACGTTGGCCAGTACGTCGTGGGCGCCCTTATAAAGTAAAGAAAAATACGGAAGTTCCAATGTTAACAGGACAACGTGTTATCGATACTTTCTTCCCAGTAACAAAAGGGGGAGCAGCAGCTGTACCAGGACCATTCGGAGCTGGTAAAACAGTGGTGCAACACCAAATCGCAAAATGGGCAGACGTGGATATCGTAGTATACGTAGGTTGTGGAGAACGTGGAAACGAAATGACAGACGTATTGAATGAGTTCCCAGAATTGATTGACCCAACAACGGGCGAATCTATCATGGAACGTACCATCTTAATCGCAAACACTTCTAACATGCCTGTAGCGGCTCGTGAAGCGTCTATTTATACAGGTATCACGATTGCGGAATACTTCCGTGATATGGGTTATAACGTAGCTATTATGGCGGACTCAACATCACGTTGGGCAGAAGCGCTTCGTGAAATGTCTGGACGTCTAGAAGAAATGCCAGGGGACGAAGGTTACCCAGCATACTTAGGAAGCCGTATCGCAGAATACTACGAACGTGCAGGACGTGTTGAGACATTAGGTAGCGATGGCCGTGAAGGTACCATTACAGCAATCGGTGCCGTATCACCTCCAGGGGGAGATACTTCAGAACCTGTTACACAAAATACATTGCGTGTAGCTAAAGTATTCTGGGGATTAGATGCAACATTGGCTCAAAAACGTCACTTCCCATCTATGAACTGGTTAACTTCTTACTCATTGTATGATCCAGAAGTGGGTAAATACATGGACGAAAACGTACATGCAAACTGGTCTGAATATGTGCAACATGCCATGAACACTTTACAAGAAGAAGCAAGCTTAGAAGAAATCGTTCGTTTAGTTGGTCTTGAATCATTATCTGAACGTGACCGCCTAACGATGATGACCGCTAAAATGCTTCGTGAAGACTTCTTACAACAAAATGCGTTTGACGATGTCGATACATTCACCTCTCGTGAGAAACAATATCGCATGTTAGAACTCATCTTGACATTTGAAAAAGAAGCGCGTCGTGCGATGAAACTCGGTTCATACTATGCTGAAATCATCGACGGAACAGAAGATGTGCGTGATCGTATCGCACGTTCAAAATATATTCCAGAATCTGAAATTGCTCGCTTCGATGAAATCAGAGAGCAAATTAAAACAGATATCGAAAAAACAATTCAACATGGAGGGATGACACATGCTTAAAGAGTATCGTACGATTAGTGAAGTTGTTGGCCCTTTAATGATGGTTGAACAAGTCGAAGGCGTTAAATATGATGAGTTGGTTGAAATCCAATTACAAAATGGTGAATTACGTCATGGACAAGTACTGGAAGTAAACGAAGATAAAGCAATGGTTCAAATTTTCGAAGGACCAAGCGGAATCAACATTCGTGACACAAAAGTACGTTTCCGCGGTAAACCATTATCATTAAACGTATCTGAAGACATGATTGGTCGTATTTTCGATGGGATGGGGAACGTCATGGATGACGGCCCAGAAATCCTTCCAGAAGCGACTTTAGATGTAAACGGACAAGCGATTAATCCAGTTTCTCGTGACTATCCGGATGAATTTATTCAAACAGGGATTTCTGCGATTGACCACTTGAACACTCTTGTTCGTGGACAAAAATTACCAGTATTCTCTGGTTCAGGGCTTCCTCACAAAGAGTTAGCAGCTCAAATCGCCCGTCAAGCGACTGTATTAAATAGCGACGAAAAATTCGCGGTAGTATTTGCTGCAATGGGGATTACTTTCGATGAAGCGGAATACTTCATGGAAGATTTCCGTAAGACTGGGGCGATTGACCGTTCAGTCATGTTCCTAAACTTAGCGAGCGACCCAGCGATTGAACGTATTGCGACTCCAAAAATCGCATTAACAACAGCTGAGTACTTAGCCTTTGAAAAAGGAATGCACGTACTTGTTATCATGACAGACATGACAAACTACTGTGAAGCGCTTCGTGAAATTTCAGCGGCTCGTCGTGAAGTTCCAGGACGTCGTGGATATCCAGGTTACTTATATACAAATCTTTCTACTATTTACGAACGTGCAGGACGTATCGTTGGAAAACCAGGATCAGTAACGCAAATTCCAATCCTTTCAATGCCTGAAGATGATATTACTCACCCAATTCCTGACTTAACAGGATATATTACAGAAGGACAAATCATTTTGGACCGTGCTCTTGATAAACAAGGGATTCAACCTCCAATTAATGTACTACCTTCATTATCTCGTTTAAAAGATAAAGGTTCAGGTGAAGGAAAGACTCGTAAGGACCACGCGCCAACGATGAACCAATTGTTCGCGGCTTATGCGACTGGTAAACAAGCTAAAGAACTTGCAGTTGTATTAGGAGAATCTGCATTATCAAAAACGGATAAGAAATATGTAGAGTTTACAGAACGCTTTGAACGTGAATATGTTGGACAAGGTTTCTACACGAACCGTTCAATCCAAGAAACATTAGACCTTGGATGGGAACTCTTATCAATCCTTCCACGTACGGAATTGAAACGGATTAAGGATGAGTTATTAGATGAATACCTTCCGGAAGGGGAGTGATTCCTTTGACACGATTGAATGTCAAACCAACCCGAATGGAATTGACGAAATTAAAGCATCGTCTTGTCGTGTCAAAAAGGGGGCATAAACTCCTAAAGGATAAACAAGATGAGTTAATGCGTCAGTTCATCGAATTAATTCGAAAAAATAATGCGTTACGTGATGCGGTTGAAACTCGTCTCGTAGAAGGGATGAAGAGCTTCGTTCTTGCAAAGGCAACATTAGAAGAAGCGTTCATTGAAGAGCTCGTGGCGATTCCACCTCAAAGCGTATCCTTAGATCTTCAAGAAAAGAACATTATGAGTGTATATGTTCCAGAAATGAATTTCACTGTGAAAGATGAAAATGAGGAAAGTGACTTCAAATATGGTTACTTAAACTCAAACAGTGAGATTGATGATTCTGTAGAGCAAATCTCAGATGTGTTAAATGATCTACTAGAATTGACAGAGATTGAAAAAACTTGCCAACTTCTTGCAGATGAAATCGAGAAAACAAGACGTCGTGTAAACGCCCTTGAATATCGATTGATCCCACAATTAGAAGAAACGATTTACTTTATCGAAATGAAACTTGAAGAAAATGAACGCGCAAGCATTACTCGTATTATGAAAGTCAAAGATATGGGACAAAAATAAAATGAGGTCCTTAGCACTATTTGTGCTAAGGACTTTTTTGCATTTAAATTTTGTTAAATAATAAACAAAATGGAAGCGGTTTAAAAAAGAGCAAAAAAGTATAAGTAAAGAGCAAGAACGTTCATGTGCCAAGATTATTAAAATGCTAAAATTATTTATGGAAACGTTTTTATAATATTAAGGAGGGGTATTATGTATAAACACAAAAATATGGAGAAGAGACAGCGCTTCTCTATAAGAAAGCTCACGGTCGGAACTTGTTCTGTGATTATTGGGGCTTTCTTTTTTGGCACACTTCAACCTGTTTCTGCTACTGAAGTAGCTGGAACAGAAGTCGTTGCAACTGCAACTGCAACTGAAAATGCACCAAATCATGAAGCTGTACAAAATACTGAGGAGAAATCAGGGGAAGCGGTATCTGAAGTAACAGCAGCAGACACGCAGACACCTAAGAATAGCTCCGAAGAAAAACCGGTTACGGAAGCTTCTGCAAAGGAAGGTACTGAAGCAACTTCTCAAGAAGGAACTGGAGAAGTAACCAATAAAGAAGAAAAAGCTACTGAAGCAACAGCAACTGAACATGTTGAAACGGGTAAAACTGAAACAGGTGCTAAAGCTGAGGAAGCAAAAGAAAAAGAAGATAAAACAGTAGAGAAAAAATCTGAAGAAGAAAAAGCTGCAACAGCTGCTACTGGAGAAAATAGAGAAGCAACTGAAAAAACAGCTCCAACGAAAGAATGGGATTCTTCTAGTAGAGTAAAAGGGAAAGTAGAGGTTGTTGAAGAAGGTGGCGTTCGTTACAATAAATTAACTTCAACATCATCTAATGACAACGGAGCCAATGAAGCTTTATTCGAAAAACAAGGCTTACAAGCAGATGAAGAAGGAAATGTCAACATTGATTTAACCTTTAAAGCCAATACAGCACCTGCTGAAACTCGATTTGGTGTCTATCTAAAATATAAAGATAATGACAACAACATCTTTGTAGGATATGACAAAGGTGGTTGGTTCTGGCAATACAAAGGACCAGGTGTAAACACTTGGTATAGCAAGACTCGTGTAGAAGCGCCTGCTATTGGTGAAGAAAATCATCTTTCTATTGTTTATAAAAAAGATGGTCAATTAAACGCAACGAATAATGGACAAAACTTATTTAGTACTGAGGTTGTCCCAGAGGCAGTGAAAAATGCTTTAGCGGGTATCAAAAAAGTTTACTTAAAAGCAGGTACTTGGGGATCAGAATTAACTTCAGTATCGATTAAAGCAGATAACCAAGAAAATGTAAGACAAGATAATGAACCAAATAATCCAGTGGATGATGGTCTTGCTAGAAACGACCAAGATGTTCATTATGAAACGCTACAATCTGAAACATTAAAAGCGATTATTGATACTGCGTTTCCACGTGTGAAAGAATATGAATTAGATGGTAAGACATTAACAGGTCAAGTTCAAAAAATTGATAAAATGTCTATCAATGGCGTTTTAGTAAAACCAGAAGTTCAATATCGTAAAATTGACGATAAAACAGCTGAGTATGTGATGACAGTAAGAAATGATGATGAATTTATCAATGCTGAGATTACTGTTAAATTACAATTAGTTGGAAACGAAATGCATTTTGACGTTACTAAAGTAGTCAATAAAAATAACGTTGAAATGGGCAAACCGGTAGACAATGTTCGTAAACTTATTCAAACCATTGAATTCCCTGGAAATACACTTGTTTCAGTAGGCTCTAACAAACAAAATGCCAAATTTGATGGGGCTCAAATGTCTACAAACACTCATAGATCTGGAGATTACCATTTAGATTTACACTCTGGAAAAATGAATGAGTATACTTATGGATTTATGTATGGATTTGTTTCCTCAAATGAATTGTCAGCATCAGTTTGGAGTAACTCACAATTCACTTATCAAGGAAATGACTTTGCACGTCTAACTACTGCATTACAAAGAGTTGAAGGTGTAAACTACTTAGGAATTCAAAGTTCACCTTATTGGTATCAACGTGCTTATAAGAATTTGGTATACCCTGAATATACTTTAGAATTACCAAGTTCAAAAGTTGTTATTACAAAAGACTTAAATAAAGATAATGTCGTGGACTGGCAAGATGGTGCGATTGCATATCGTAATATCATGAACAATCCAAAAGGAGCAGAATCTGTTCCAGATTTAGTCGCTTATCGTATTGCGATGAACTTCGCTTCTCAAGCGCAAAACCCATTCTTAATGACCTTAGATGGTATTAAGAAGATTAACTTACACACAGATGGCTTAGGTCAATCAATCCTTCTTAAAGGATATGGTAGTGAAGGTCACGACTCAGGTCACTTAAACTATGCAGATATCGGTAAGAGAATTGGTGGAGTTGAAGACTTCAAGAAACTGTTAGCAAGAGCAAGAGAATACGGTGCAAAAATCGGTATTCACGTAAACGCTTCTGAAACATATCCAGAGTCTAAATACTTTAGTGAAGCAATTCTTCGTAAGAATCCAGACGGAACTTACATGTATGGTTGGAACTGGTTAGACCAAGGGATTAATATTGATGCTAGCTATGACTTAGCTCACAACCGTCTCCAACGTTGGAAAGAATTGAAAGAAAAATTAGGAGAAGGACTTGATTTCATTTATCTAGACGTATGGGGAAATGGACAATCAGGAGATAACTCTGCTTGGCCAACTCATATCATCTCTAAAGAAATTAATTCTCAAGGTTGGAGAATGACAATTGAGTGGGGTTATGGTGCGGAATATGATTCAACATTCCAACACTGGGCAGCTGACTTAACTTACGGTGGATATACACTGAAAGGAATCAACTCAAATATCACTCGATTCATCCGTAACCATCAAAAAGACTCATGGGTAGGCGACTATCCAAGCTATGGTGGGGCTGCAAACTATCCATTACTTGGTGGATATAACATGAAAGACTTCGAAGGATGGCAAGGTCGAAGCGACTACGAAGGATATATTCGTAACCTCTTCGAAAACAACATTATGACGAAGTATTTCCAACACTACAAAGTAACTAAATGGATTAATGGAAACCCAGTTGCAATGAGCGATAACGGTCAAAACTATAAGTGGACACCAGAAATGGAAGTACATTTAACAAATGACAAAGGGGACGAAGTGAAAATCGTTCGTCAATCCAATGATCCAAATAGTCCAGATTACCGTAAACGTGTGACTACATTAAATGGTCGTGTCATCGAAAATGGTGGTAGCTATTTAGTTCCATGGAACTGGGATGAAAATGGTAAACCTTTAACAGGTGACAAAGAAAAAATGTACTTCTTTACAAACACAACTGGAACAACTGAATGGACACTTCCAGAAGATTGGACTGGAGATAAAGTATACCTCTATCGTTTAACAGACCAAGGAAAACAAGATGTTGTTGAATTAACAGTTGGCGCAGATCGTAAGGTTCAAATTACAGGGGACGCATACCAACCATATGTACTTTATAAAGCTCCTCAAGGCAAAAAGACAATGGTATGGAGTGAAGGATTACACATCTACGACCAAGGTTTCAACAGTGGAACATTAGATCATTGGGAAAAAACAGGAGATGCAGAACATGCAGAAATTGTGAAATCTCAAGGTGCAAACGAAATGCTTCGTATTCAAGGAAACAAACAAAGAGTAACCTTGAAACAACGATTAACTGATTTGAAACCAAATACGAAATATGCAGTTTATGTAGGAGTAGATAACCGTAGTGATGCTCGTGCAGATATTACAGTTCGCGTTGGCGATAAAGTAATTTCAAATTACACGAATAAATCAATTGCGAAAAACTATGTTCAAGCACATGCTCATAACACATTGAAAAAGAATGCAACAATCGATAATACAAGTTACTTCCAAAATATGTATGTATACTTTACTACAGGGGATGATGTTTCTAACGTAACATTAGAACTTGGTCGTGATGCTGATGAAAAAGCAACTTACTTCGATGAAATTCGTGTGTTTGAAAATAAATCAGTCATGTATGGTGATAACCACGATACAGGTTCTGGTAAATTCAAACAAAACTTTGAAGAGGTGCCTCAAGGAATCTTCCCATTTGTAGTTGGGGATGTAGAAGGGGTTCAAGATAACCGAACTCACTTATCTGAAAAACATGAACCATATACTCAACGTGGATGGAATGGTAAGAAAGTCAACGACGTAATTGAAGGGGATTGGTCATTGAAGACAAATGGTTTATCAGGATATGATAAACTTGTTTACCAAACAATTCCTCAAAACTTCCGCTTTGAAGAAGGTAAAACTTATAAAGTAACATTCGATTACGAAGCAGGATCTAATGGAGCATACTCATTCGTAATTGGTAATGGAGAAAATAGTCGTCGTAGTAAATTAACAAAATACGATTTAGAAAATACTTGGGAAAAATCTTCAAAACCTAAGAGAGTAAGCTTCTACGTAACAGGTGAAAAAGGTGGAAACACTTGGGTTGGTATTTACTCAAATGCTCGTGGTGCCGATACAAAAGGTGACACAAATAATAACGAAATCAACTTCAAAGGTTATAAAGACTTCATGATGGATAACCTAGAAATTGAAGAAATTAAGTTAACTGGTAAGATGATTGTTGATGATGCATTTGAAAAGAACACACCAGTCGTTAACGGAAATTACAAATCTGAATCTCTAAATGCGTATAAAGATGCAGTTGCTGCTCTATTAGAAGCTGAAGATGATATTAGTATTGAAGATGCAAAAGCTTTAGTACAAAGAGTGCAAGAAGCAAAAGAAGCCCTTCAAGAAAAACGTACAAGTCCTACTTGGGATGATATTGCTGACGGAGGAATTGAAGCTCCTTATGAAAATGTAGATAATCCTTACTATGCATTTGATAATAATCCAAATACATTGTGGCATACACCATATGGAGTGGATAGCTTAGGACAATCTCTTAAAGTAACATTTAAGACTCCACTTGAATCAACTCGCTTTGAATATGTACCAAGACAATCTGGTGCAAATGGACGAGTGATGAGCGGAAGTTTAACAGTCATTGACGAAAATGACAAAGAACATCACTTTAGCTTCCAAGGTTGGAGAAATGATGCTAAGACGAAGGTTGTTAACTTTGGTGCTCCAATTAAAGTGAAGAAAGCTATCTTTACTGGTAATGAAACTTATGGGGACTATGGACATATTTCTGCTGCAGAATTACGTTTTGTATTACCAGTGGAAGCCGATACTCCAGTAGATGAGTCAGCGCTTAAAGCAGAAATCGATCGAGTAAGTAAAATTGACCGTAAAGAAGTGAAAGCATACTTAGCTGGTCTCATTGCTTATAAAGAAGGACTTGCTGAACAAAATCTATTGACACCAAATGCGGTTCAACGATTAGTGGAAGAGTTGAAAGAAGTGAAGGAAACGGAAGAGCCTCAACCAAATCCGGACCCAGAGAAGCCAACTCCAGATCCAGAGAAGCCAACTCCAGATCCAGAGAAGCCAACTCCAGATCCAGAGAAGCCAACTCCAGATCCAGAGAAACCAACTCCAGATCCAGAGAAACCAACTCCAGATCCAGAGAAGCCAACTCCAGATCCAGAGAAACCAACTCCAGATCCAGAGAAGCCAACTCCAGATCCAGAAAAACCAACTCCAAATCAACCAAACATCGAATTACCTCTATACGAAACAGAAGGTGTGAAGGTAACGATTGATAAGAAGACAGGTATTGCGAGATTTGAAGACGAAAATGGAGATACTCCAGTAGTTGTTGAAGTTCCAACTAAATACTTGGATAAGAAGATTAAGATGCTTAAGGTTGAAAAAGTAAGTGGAACGATTAAGAGCCTTGACGGAAAAGAATACCAAGCTTATGAAATTACTTTTGCGGCAAAAGATGGAAGTGCTGTAGCGGTAAATGGAGAAGCAAAAGTTACTTTCCCAGTAGATAAAGAAGTCGATAATGCATACTTTGTAACTGATGATAGAGAAACTGCTAGCCCAATTAAATTTACTAAAGGGGAAGGCAATTCTGTAACATTACATGTAGGTCACTTTAGTTTATATGCAGTAACATTTAAAACTGCATCGCCTGCTACACCAAGTAATCCAGTAGTCCCTTCTAATCCTTCAACACCAAGCAATCCTACAGCACCGGTGAATCCATCAACTCCAGATAATTCTTCTACTCAAGTAGATTCTGGTACTCAAGCAAATCGTGGTGGTGTGGTTGCTGCAGCAAACGAAGGTGGTAAAACACCTGCAGCTCCTGCTCAACAAGCAAGTGCTAAATCTGAAAAAGAAGCTTTACCAAATACAGGTATTGAGGATGCAACTCCAGGTCTAGTAGGAGCAATCCTAGCTTCACTCGGTGGATTAGGATTAATCTTTACGAAAAAAGGTAAAAAAAGAGAATAGGAAAGAAACAATCATTGCCTATAAGGGCCCACCTAACCAGCCCTTATAATCATGAAAAATAGTCTGCCCTCAAACCGGTTCACAATGTGAGCCGGTTTTCTCCTTTTAAAAAAGTAAAAGGTTGCAAAATATTTTGAAATAGCGTAAAATTTATCTGTTCAATGAAGAGAACAACTTGTGTAAATATACTTTTTAGAGAGCCGATTGTAGGTGGAAGGTTGGCAGTCCCTGTTTATAGCAAGAATCATCTCTTGGAAACTTTTCTGAAATACATGATAGATTAAGAAGGGTCGCTTAAATGGCGTTAACAATTTACCTAGGCAAATGAATATCATTTGTAAATATGGGTGGTACCGCGGAATTGATTTCGCCCCTGCTGTTTGCAGGGGCTTTTTTATATTTTGCGGAACAATGATTGTAAGAGAAGTCTAATTAAGGAGGAAATTTGATGAAAATGAAGGAAACCTTACAAATTGGGAAAACAGAATTTCCAATGCGTGGGAACTTACCAACAAAAGAAGTAGAGTATCAAAAAGAATGGGAAGAAGCCGATGTATACGGACAACGTCAAGCAAAGAATGAAGGGAAACCATCATTCGTTCTTCATGATGGACCACCATATGCTAATGGTGCACTTCATATGGGACATGCCTTAAACAAAATTTCGAAGGACTTTATTGTTCGTAGTAAATCAATGAGCGGATTCCGTGCGCCGTATGTTCCAGGATGGGATACACATGGACTTCCAATCGAGCAAGCTCTTGCGAATGCTGAAGGGGTTGACCGTAAAAAATTATCAATTGCTGAATTCCGTAAATTATGTGCGGAATACGCATTACGTCAAGTGGACAACCAACGTGCGGAATTTAAACGTTTAGGAGTTACTGGTACATGGGATAATCCGTACCTAACGCTTCAACCAGAATTCGAAGCAGAACAAATTCGTGTATTTGGTAAAATGGCTGAAAATGGCTATATTTACAAAGGGTTAAAACCTATTTACTGGTCTCCATCAAGTGAATCTTCACTTGCCGAAGCTGAAATTGAATATAAAGACGTAGAAAGCCCATCTATTTATGTGGCGTTCAAAGTGAAAGACGGAAAAGGTGTTGTATCTGATGATGCGTCATTCGTTATTTGGACAACAACTCCTTGGACACTTCCAGCAAACTTAGGGATTTTCGTACATCCTGACTATGTATACGCAGAAGTGAAAACTGAAAAAGGTACTTTTGTAGTAGCAAAAGAATTAGTGAACTCACTTGCTGAAACTCTAGGTTGGGAATCAGTGGAAGTAGTAAAAGAATTCCGTGGAAATGAATTGGAATATGCAACAGCATGGCATCCATTCTACGAACGTGAATCACTAGTGATGCTAGGGGACTACGTAACGCTTGATGCGGGTACTGGTTTAGTTCACTCAGCTCCTGGACACGGGGAAGACGACTTCTACTATTCACGTAAATACAACTTAGATGTATTATCACCAGTGGATAACCAAGGTCATTACACGGCGGAAGCTCCTGGTTTTGAAGGAATGTTCTATGCTAAAGCAAATAAAGTCATTACAGACATGTTAGCTGACAATGGTTCATTACTAAAACTAAGCTATTTCGTGCATAGTTACCCACATGACTGGAGAACGAAGAAACCAGTTATCTTCCGTGCAACTCCACAATGGTTTGCGTCAATCGATACGTTCCGTCAAGATATCTTAGATGTGATTGAAAATGATGTGAAATGGTATCATCCATCAGGTCAAGTCCGTATTTATAACATGGTTCGCGACCGTGGTGACTGGGTTATCTCTCGTCAACGTGTATGGGGGGTTCCACTTCCTGTATTCTACGGTGAAAACGGAGAACCAATCATCACTCCAGAAACAATCGAACACGTTGCTAAACTAGTAGGAGAATTCGGTTCTGACGTATGGTTCGAGCGTGAAGCAAAAGACTTATTACCAGAAGGGTTCACACATCCAAGCAGTCCAAATGGAACATTTACAAAAGAAATGGACATCATGGATGTATGGTTCGACTCAGGTAGCTCACATGCTGGCGTATTAAGCGTTCGTCCAGAATTAACATTCCCAGCTGATTTATACTTAGAAGGATCAGACCAATACCGTGGATGGTTCAACTCAAGTTTAACAACAAGTGTAGCGGTTCATAAACAAGCACCTTATAAAGCGGTTCTTTCTCAAGGGTTCGTAATGGACGGAGAAGGTAAGAAGATGAGTAAATCTCTAGGAAACGTCATCTCACCTGCAAAAGAGATGCAAACAAAAGGGGCAGACATTATTCGTCTATGGGTATCTTCTGTGGACTATGAATCAGACGTACGTATCAGTACTGAAATCTTAAACCAAATCTCTGAAGCATACCGTAAGATTCGTAACACAATGCGCTTTATGTTAGCGAACACTACAGACTTCGAACCATCTAAACATGCCGTAGCGTTTAAAGACCTACGTAGTGTGGACCAATACATGATGATTCGTTTCAATGATGTTGTGAAGACCATTGAAGAAGCGTATGAAAACTACGAGTTCTCAACTATTTACCAAACAGTGATGAACTTCTGTACCGTTGATTTATCACAATTTTACTTAGACTTTGCAAAAGACGTTGTGTATATCGAACATGAAGATAACTACCAACGTCGTGCAATGCAAACAGTCATCTACGATATTTTAGTGAAATTAACGAAATTACTAAGTCCAATCTTAGTTCACACGAGTGAAGAAGTTTGGAAATACTTGAAGGAAGAAGAAGCTTATGTTCAATTAGCTGATTTCCCAGCAGTTGAAAATTACGAAAACAAAGAGGAAGTATTAGCACAATGGGCTGAATTCTTCAAAGTTCGTAACACTGCTTTGAAAGCTTTAGAAGAAGCTCGTAACGAGAAATTAATCGGTAAGAACTTCGAGGCAAAAGTAACGCTTTACCCATCTAATGAAGTTCGTGCTTTATTAGACAGCTTAAACACCAATGTTGCTCAATTATTCATCGTAAGTGAATTAGAAGTGGCTGCAGAAGGAGTTGAAGCTCCAGCGAATGCGGTTGAAGGCGAAGGCGTGAAAGTCGTTGTTGAACATGCCAAAGGTGAAACTTGTGAACGTTGCCGTGCTGTGAAGATTGAAGTAGGAACATTAGAAGATGCACCAACTTTATGTCATCGTTGTGCAGCAATTGTACGCGAACACTTCCCAGAAGCATTAGTTTCGGAAGCAGAATAGTAAAATTTTAACTGAGCCTGAGAAATTCGGCTCAGTTTTTTTGAATAAAAATCATATAAAAATCGGCCTTAAGTACCATGTTTAACAAGATGAGAATGATACAATAATGCTATAAGGAGGGAATGCCATGAAACAGTGGTTTAGACTAATAAAATTGAGCTTTTTTATCTTGTTAACGTATAGATTGGCGGATTATGTGGATGGCTCAATGAAAAAAGGGATAGTAGTAACTGTTTTATTACTTGCCATTTTCTTTTTTGTTCTATTTCCTCGAGAGATGGAGGTTCAATCATTTTTTGAAAAAACAAAGAAACCTTTGAAAAAGACTTCCACTAAAGTACAAGAAGGGTATGAACAATCTGGACTTTCCAAACAGGATATTGAGTATTTTAGACAAAAAATGGCGGTCGTAAAAGATCAAATCAACGAAATTGAGGACAATATCCAAGGGTATACAAAACTCAGAATTATTGCGAATCGCTATAATACTTCTATAACAATGAAGGATTACTTTAGAGAACTTGTGGCAAATCCAGAAAAGTTACCAGATGCGGATTTGTTTGTGCATACTTGTGTGCCTTCGTTAAAAGAAATGACAACAGCCTACCGGAAGATGAGTGAACAACCTGTTAAAGGTAGTGAAACTTATCAAACGTTGCAAGAATTGGCTGAAAAGATTGAACTCACTTGTGAGAAGTTAGAAGAAGATTATTTACATTTCCAAAAAGATAGAATTCAAAATTCTGAAGCAGAAATGGACTATGTCTCTCGAAAGATTCTAGAAAAAGGTAAAGGAGCAAAATAAAATGACAGAAGAAAAAACTAGCATGGTAGATGCCCTCATTCAAAATCCCTTTGGTGAGGATGTTGTGAAAAATACAAGTTTACAAGATGTTTCGGCTGATTTTCCACAAGAACAAGTGGAACCACAAAAGGCTTTGGTGGATTCATTGCCCGAGAAACAACAAGAACAAGCTCGAGCTTTAGCGAAACAAATCGATGAAAAAAATATGCAAGCCATTATTAGTTATGGTGCGGGAGCTCAAAAGCAATTAGGGGAGTTTTCACATTCAATGCTTGCCCATGTTCAAAATAAAGATACTGGAGAAATTGGCGACACCTTAAATGAATTGATGATGCGCCTCAACGAGACGAATCCACAAGATTTAGTGGCAGAGGACTCTAATATTTTCCGTAAAATTTTTGGACGTGTGAAGAAATCTATTTACGAAATGCAATCGAAATATCAAGAAGTTGGATCTCAAGTAGATAAGATTGCTGTGAAATTAGACCATGAAAAAAATGGCTTATTAAATGATAATTTATCTCTTGAACAGCTCTATCAACGAAATAAAGAATTTTTTGAAGCATTAAGCATCTATATTGCTGCAGGGGAATTAAAAATTGAAGAAATGCAACAAACATTAATTCCTGAAGCCATGAAGAAAGCCCAAGAAACTGGAGACCAAATGGATGTACAAACCGTTAATGATTTGCATCAGTTCCTTGATCGTTTGGAAAAAAGAAATCACGACTTGAAATTAACGCGCCAGATGACGATTCAACAAGCACCACAAATTCGCTTAATTCAAAATACGAATCAAACATTGGCAGAAAAAATTCAATCTTCTATTACAACAACGATTCCTTTATGGAAAAATCAAATTGCGATTGCAATGACATTACTTCGTCAAAAAGATGCGGTTACAGCGCAACGACAAGTGTCTGAAACAACGAACCAATTAATTCAAAAGAATTCGGAAATGTTGAAAATTTCGACGATTGAAACAGCTCGTGAAAATGAACGAGGTATTATCGATTTAGAAACACTTCAAAAGACACAACAAGACTTAATTGAAACGTTAGAAGAAACGATCTTGATTCAACAAGAAGGTCGTCAAAAACGTAGAAAAGCAGAATATGAATTGACACAAATGGAGCAAGAACTTCGAGAAAATCTATTAATATTAAGTCAAAAAGAAAAACGAATCAATCAATAAAGGATGGATTCGGATAAATGAAAAATCTTTACCTGCTCATTCCATTCGGATGAAATAAGGTAAAGATTTTTATTTTTCAGTAAAACATCAATATATTTCACATTATGACAAATGCTTAACAAAATGATAAACTCTGCCGTGAACCTTGATATTTTCTCTAACATTATTTAAAATAGGATGAAAGGAAAAAAATATTATTTAATGAGGTGAAAAAATGCACGTATGGGTTGTAGTTCTAGCGTTATTAGCATTAGCAGTATTTTTCTTATTCATTTCACTATTCTTAAAGGATAATCAAAATGAAGAGGAGATTGATGAATTAGCGGAAGGTTTATTGGAATTAAATCGTGAAGTATATTCATTAAAGAAAAAAATTCAAGAATTAGAAGGGACAACTGTATACAAAGGACCATCAGTTGAGCCAACTTACGAAGAAGTTCGCGCTGCAAAACAAGCAGAAGTTCGTGTTGCTGAAAAACCAGTTTTAGAGGTAGTTCAAGAAACGACTCCCGTTGAAGAAGAAGTAACTACAGTAGAAGAAGTTGCTGTGGAAGAATCTGGTCGTCTACACAATGTAACTAAACAACAAATTATTACATTATTTAGCCATGGAAATTCAGTAGAAACAATTTCTGAGCAATTGAATGTACCTGTTTCAACAGTACAATTAGTGATTGATAATTATTTTGAAGCAGATGCGAAATAAGGAGGAAGAAGAACATGAGTAAAACGAAATTTCGTTCTTTAGGAATGGGCTTCTTAGTAGCAGCGTTAATTTTAGCATTGGTAACAGTGATTTGGCCATTAGTTCCGCAATCATTGAAAAGCCAATTGGATGCAGTGAATTTGCCAATCGTTACTGAAGGAGCAAATGAAGCAAGCTATAAAGCCGCTTACGAATCTTTATTAGCTGAAAAAGAATCAAGTAGTAAAGCATCGTCAACAAGTGCTTCAGCTACGACTCAAGCTTCAACAACAGAAGCAGCAACTACTCAATCTTCAAAACCTGTATCTATTACAGTTGAAGAAGGTGAATCATCAAATGATGTTGCTGAAAAATTAGAAAAAGCTGGATTAATTAAGAGTGCCAAAGAATTTGTTGATTACTTAACAACAAATAATATCGCTGAAAACATCTGGACTGGAACTTTCGAGATTAAACCAGGAAGTTCTAATGAAGAAATCGCACGTGCTATTGGTGCGTTACGTTAATAAGAAATGCAGAGTGTTACAGTCTCAAGGCTGTAGCACTTTTTTTATTGAAATAAATTAAAATTTTCTGAAAATTAGATGAAAACTATGGTACAATGGAAGTACGATTTTAGAAAGTGAAGTGAGAGTATGATTGAAAGAAGTCAAGTAGATGTAAATCAAACATGGGACTTATCGCATTTGTTTGAAACAGAAGAAGCTTTTAACGAAGCGTTAGAAGACTTAAAAGGAAAAGTAGATGGTTTCCAAAAAGAATACGAAGGAAACATTACAACAGCACATCAAGTGAATGCTGGTTTAGCAACCTACCGTACCTTATTAGAACAACGCGGTAAAATTTCTGCGTATTGCAACCTTGCTGTGAGCGCAAATACAAAAGATAAAGAGGCACAAACACGTGCTGCACAAACACGTACTGTATTAGCAGGATTAGATGCCAAATTAAGTTTCTTTGAATCTGAATTAAGCCAATTGGATGATGCAGTATTAGAAGAAGCACGTGAGAATAAAGAAGACGCCTTATATATCGAACGTCTCTTAGAAGATAAAAAACATTTATTATCAAAAGACGTGGAAGCAACTCTAGCTGCTCTAGGAAATACATTAGATGCTGGTTACCAAGCGTACAACGATATTAAATTTAAAGATATGCATTTCCCAGACGTAGAAGCAGATGGACAAGTGATTCCAATGACATACAACAGCTTCGAAGGCCGTATGCAATCAGAAGCCAATACAGCAATCCGTCGTGAAGCCTTTAAAGTATTTAGCGACACATTACGCAAATACCAACACAGTACAGCTTCAGCATATAACACACAAATTCAAAAAGAAAAAACAATGGCAACATTGCGTGGATTCGATTCAGTGATTGATTATTTATTAGACCGTCAAAAAGTTTCTCGTGAATTATACGACCGTCAAATCGATGTCATCATGGAAGAATTAGCACCACATATGCGCAAATTTGCACGTCTAATCAAAGAAATCTATCAATTGGATGAAGTGCGTTATGAAGACTTGAAACTAGAAGTAGATCCAACATATGCAGCCAAAGTAACGTATGACGAAGCAAAACAATACATCTTAGAAGGGCTAGAACCTCTAGGAGAAGATTACCTCAAGATTATGAAGGAAGCCTTCGACAATCGTTGGATTGACTACGCTGAAACAATCGGTAAACGTACTGGTGCGTTCTGTTCATCACCTTACGGGGCAAATTCATTTATCTTAATGTTCTTTACAGAAGATATGAATGACTGCATGACGTTAGCGCATGAATTAGGTCACGCAGGGCACTTCCAATTGGCGTATAAACACCAAAATATTCTAGATGGTCGTCCAAGTATGTACTTTGTGGAAGCTCCATCTACAACAAACGAATTATTAGTTGAGTTCTACTTGAAGAACAAAGCAGGCGATGACTTACGTATGAAACGTTGGATTATTTCTCAAATGGTCGCTAAAACGTACTACCACAACTTTGTGACTCACTTATTAGAAGCGTACTTCCAGCGCGAAGTATACCGCTTAGTGGATGCAGGTAAGAGTTTAGACGCAGATACGTTAAATGATTTATTTAGAGAAACTCTTGCGAAATTCTGGGGACCAGAAGTGGTTCTTACCAAAGGAGCAGAGTTAACATGGATGCGTCAACCGCACTATTACATGGGACTTTACTCATACACTTACTCAGCTGGTTTAACAATTGGTACACAAGTGGCGAAAATGATTCAAAAAGATGCAAGTTTAGCAAACACTTGGGTAGAAGTATTGAAGATGGGCGGAACGAAGAGCGCAGAAGAGCTTGCGAAAGCAGCAGGCGTGGATGTCTCAACAGATGCACCACTGAAAGATACGATTGCAACCATCGGTGGCTTAATCGACGAAATCGTAGATATTACAAAACAATTGAATGCATAAAAAATTAAGGTCAGCAAGGAAATCCCTTGTTGACCTTTTTTCGTTTTTATTGGTTTGATTGAGACACAATCAGTTGTACAGATCCGTTGATTTGAAGTGTAGGTGTTCCAGAAGGAAGAATAAAGGAATCTGCTTTTTGGATTGGATACTGTGTTCCATCGACTGTGAGCGTTCCTTTTCCGTCTAACACCGTCACAAGATGATAAGTAGAAGAGAGGGCATCGCTGTAGTCGCCGTCGATATCGTATTTCCAAACGGTAAAGAACTTGTTCTCTACAAAAGTCGTTCTTGTTCCCTTGTCAGTCGTCACCACTTGTTGGTTAGTTGTTGGGACACTATGCGGAATCGTTGTGACATCTTTTGTTTGTTGAATATGCAGAGGACGAGGGTTACCAGTGTCGTCAGTGCGTTTGTAGTCATAGACGCGGTAAGTCGTGTCTGAATTTTGTTGCGTCTCAAGAATCACAATACCGCCACCAATGGCATGAATCGTTCCACTTGGAACATCGAAGAAATCGCCCGCTTTCACAGGAACTTCGGTAAATAGGTCGCCCCATGCTTCATTGTCGATTTTCTCTGCAAATTCTTCAGGAGTCATCGCTGTATGTCCATAGACAATTTTTGCGCCTGGCTCTGCTTGTACGACATACCAGCATTCATTTTTTCCATATTCGCCTTCATGTTCCAGCGCATATTCGTCATCTGGATGCACTTGAATTGATAAGTCATCGGATGCATCTAGTAACTTAATCAGAAGAGGGAAGCTTGCTAATTGTTGCCCATTGAAGAGCTCTGGATGGGTTTTATAGAGTTCATCTAATCCTTGTCCTGCATATTCTGCAGGGCTTTTTATCGTTGAAATTCCATTTGGATGCGCGCTAATAATCCACGCTTCTCCTGTTTTCTCAGAAGGGAGAGTGAAATTAAAAAGAGAATTTAGTTTTGTTCCTCCCCAAATTTTCTCTTGAAGAACAGCATTTAAAAAAATTGGTTTTGTCATATTTATGCCTCCTATGATGAATGTCTTAGTGCAAATGAATTAAATTCAAATAGATCGTATCTATGTCGGCTAATCGAGTACTCAAATGGAGTTCCATTATCGAGGTAGGCCACTTGTTCTACTTCAAAGACAGGCTCTGTTGGAAGGAGTTGTAAATAGTCTTGCTCATCTTCTGAACTAGGTGCTGCACGTAAGATTTTAGTAGCACTTGCAATGCGCAAGCCTAATGGACCTTCAATATATTGATAGATGGAGTTTAATAAAACTTCTTCCGTAATCCCTGGAATGACGCTTGTACTCATATAGGTTTGTTCTAATACGTACGGCTTGCCGTCGATAATGCGAAGGCGGTGAATGTTGTATATAGGACTTTGCACCGGCACTTGTAATTTTTCTGCTAGAAATTCAGAGGCAAACTCTAATTTGAAATGAATGATTTTGGATTCAACAGTAGAGTGTGAATCCTCAGAAATCTTCGTCAGTCCTTTAATATCACGTTCTGGAACGATGAGTTTTCGTTTCGACGTACCACGAGAGAGGACAAATGTACCTTGGCCGCGTTTTCTGAAGATAAGCCCTTCAGAAACGAGTAAGTCTAATGCTTTCTTGACCGTCATTCGACTGCTATTGAATTCTTTCGTTAATGTGATTTCATCGGGTAATTGTTGGTTAATGGCGTATTCGTTACTTAAAATCTTTTCACGAATCGCATGGTAAATCTGTAAATATTTTACGCTCATCGAATGTCATCCTTTCTCTAAACTTAGCCATATTATAACAAATGTAGAATGAATAGGCAAAATCGATAATTTGAATACTATTTATAAATATTGTCTAGACAAATATTTAAATTGTGATATACTATACGTGAAAGAGCTTACAGAAAGGAGGTTAATTATGAAGAAACAATTGAGTTTCCCTCAAGGGTTTTGGTGGGGTGCTGCTTCAAGTGGACCGCAGACAGAAGGACAATTCGATAAGGCACATGAAAATGTGATGGATTACTGGTTTAGAACGGCTCCAGAAGCTTTCTTTAATGGCGTCGGTCCAGATGTGGCGAGTGATTTTTATCATACGTATCCTGAAGATTTTCGTTTGATGAAGGAGATTGGATTTAATTCATTCCGGACATCGATTCAATGGAGCCGTTTGATTAAAGACTTCGAAACGGGTGAAGCTAATCCAAAGGCTGTGGAATTTTACAACGCTGTTATTGAAGAAGCGAAGAAAAACGATATTGAACTTGTACTGAATTTACATCATTTCGATTTGCCAGTTGAATTGCTTCAACAATATGGCGGTTGGGAAAGTAAACATGTCGTGGACTTATTCGTGAAGTTTACCAAGACTGCGTTCGAATGTTTTGGCGATAAGATTCATTACTGGACAACTTTCAATGAGCCAATGGTCATTCCAGAAGCAGGATACTTATATGCATTCCATTATCCGAACCTAAAAGGGAAAGGGAAAGAAGCTGTTCAAGTGATTTATAATCTAAATCTTGCAAGTGCCAAAGTGATTCAACTGTATCGCACATTAGGATTGGAGGGTAAGATTGGGATTATTTTGAACTTGACGCCGGCTTACCCAAGAAGTGATTCTCCAGAAGATATAGCAGCAAGTCAATTTACAAATGATTTCTTTAACAGAGTCTTCTTGAATCCAGCGGTGAAGGGAACATTCCCTGAAACCTTGGTGAAAAAACTAGAGGAGGACGGTGTGTTGTGGAGTCATACTGAAGAGGAATTGCAGCTCATTCGAGAAAATACAGTCGATTTTCTTGGAGTGAATTACTATCATCCAAAACGCGTTCAAGCGCAACCAAATCCTGAGGAGTACAAAACACCTTGGATGCCAGACCAATACTTCAAAGAGTATGAATGGCCTGAACGTCGCATGAATCCATATCGTGGATGGGAAATCTTCCCGAAAGCCATTTATGATATCGCCATGATTGTGAAGGAAGAATATGGCAATATCCCATGGTTCATTAGTGAGAACGGGATGGGTGTGGAAAACGAAGGTCGCTTCATTGGAGAAAATGGAGTCATCGATGATGTGTATCGTATTGAATTTTACGAAGAACATCTCACTTGGCTACATAAAGCGATTGAAGAAGGTAGCAACTGTTTTGGATATCATACATGGACTGCTTTTGATTGCTGGTCTTGGAATAATGCGTACAAGAATCGTTATGGATTTATTTCTGTAGATTTAGAAACGCAAAAGAGAACCATCAAGAGTAGTGGAAGATGGTATCGCAACGTTAGTGACAATAACGGATTTGAAGTAGAAGTCGAGGAATAAAGAGAGGAGATATTCAGATGAAAAACTCGAAATTTATTGACAAATTTGCCGCGTTTGCTGGTAGATTGGGGAACCAAATTCATTTAAAAACCCTAAGAGATGCATTTGCGACAGTAATGCCATTATATATTTTGGCAGGTTTAATTGTTCTTTTGAACAACACAGTATTTAAGTGGATTTTTGAAGGGGATACATTAACGAAATTCCAATATTGGGGTATTACAATCGCAAACGGTACTTTAAGCATTTCAGGAATTATTATCGCCGTAATGGTCGGTTATTTCTTAGCGAAAAACAGAGATTTTGAAAACCCATTGGCAGCATCAATGCTATCATTAGTTTCTTTAATTGTTATGATGCCAAATACAGTTTCTGCAGTTCCTGATGGTGCAAAGGATGCCGTAAATATTTCAGGCGTTCTTTCATTTAACAACACAGGTACAGGCGCAATGTTTGCAGGGGTTATCGTAGCGATTCTTGCAACAGAACTATTCATCAAATTATCAAGTGTCAAAGCATTACAAATTAATCTTGGTGACAACATTCCACCAGCAGTTGGTAAATCATTCAGCGTATTACTTCCAGTAATGACCGTTATTTCATTATTTGGGGTTGTATCAGCATTATTATTCAACTTATTTGGAACAAACTTAATCTCAATTATTACAGTCTTCATCCAAGAACCAATTCGTCATATTGGTACAAGCTTAATTGGGGTAATCATTATTTACTCTCTAGGAAATATGTTATGGCTATTTGGGATTCACCAAGCCGTTATTTACAGTGCAATTCTAGAACCATTACTATTAATTAACATTACAGAAAACATCACTGCAGCAAACAATGGACAAGCGATTCCACACATCATCAACTTATCTCAAGTTCAAACATTTGCTTTAATGGGTGGTAGTGGATCTACATTATGTTTATTAGTTGCAACATTCTTAGTGAGCCGCAATGCTGCTTCTAAAAACGTAGCTAAATTATCATTTGGACCTGGACTCTTCAATATCAATGAACCTGTATTATTCGGTTACCCAATCGTTTATAACATTTCATTAGCGATTCCATTTATCGCCGTTCCAGCTCTTGGTATTTTAATCAGCTACTTAGCAACAGTTGCAGGCTTCATGAGTCCAGCATTTGTACAAGTTCCTTGGACTACACCAGTCTTCTTAAATGCATGGTTAGCAACAGCAGGGGACTTCAGAGCAGTTCTCGTTCAATTAGTCATCTTTGCACTTGGAGTTCTTCTATACATTCCATTTATCAAAGTTCATGACAAAGTTGTGGAACAAGAAATGAAGGGATAAGATTATGAAACAAATTTTATTAGTATGTAATTCAGGCATGTCGACAAGTATGCTCGTTAAAAAAATGCAACAAAGTGCGACTGAACGTGGGATTGAAGTTTCTATCGAAGCAAAATCCATTACAGAAGCGAAAAAGAATATTCATGAAGCAGATGTTATTCTCATTGGACCACAAATTCGTTATGAGTTGCCTGCAGTAAAAGAAATCGCAGGCGATATTCCAGTAGAAGCCATCGATATGCGTGACTATGGAATGATGAACGGTCCAAAAGTATTAGACCAAGCACTTGCATTGATAGGAGAATAGTATGACAGAAGAAATGGAACTCATCTGTTTCCAGCTGATTGCTAATAGCGGTGCAGCCAAATCCTCTTTTGTAGAAGCCATTCAATTGGCTAAAAAAGGGTCGTTTGAAGACGCAAATGCAAAACTTGTGGAAGCAGAAGAAGCCTTCGTCGAGGCGCATAAAATTCACGCAGAGCTGATTCAAAAAGAAGCAGGCGGAGAAAAAACAGAATTCTCATTATTGTTCATGCATGCCGAAGACCAAATGGCTTCAACCGAAATCGTTCAGTTATTAGCGAAAGAGTTAATTGAACTGTACTGTGATAAATACGCACAATAATAAGTTTAAAGTAACACGGATTGGCATTTCTGCTAATCTGTGTTTTTTGCTGAATTTGTAAGTGTACTAAGATAGTTTTTATACAATAGAATTTACTCTGCATATGGTCAAAAGCGCTCTAAAGGAAGTAACTCTAGAAAAAGCGAAATTGCAATCGTTCTTTAAACAGGAGAATTACGTAAATTTGTTTTGAGAATTTTATACAGTTAAATATTTGTTTTTAAAATTTAATTAGAAATTATTTAGAGATAAGCATTTAGAAAAATGTTAGTGTGTCTTTTTGTTTTTAGAGGTATAATTAATTCTAATGTTAGGAGAGAGGAAGTTTTAAATGTATACGGAAATAATTAAGGAATTAATTGGTTTAAGACAAGAAGGTGAATATTGGGATTTTAAAAAGGAATGGTATTCAAAAGATCAAAAGTTAAATTTACTTCATGATATTATTTCTATGGCTAATAACTTAACTGAAAATGATGGACTTATAATTATTGGGGTAGATGAATCAGATGATTATAAAGTTAAAGATGTAAAGAATGATTTAAATAGAAGAAATACCCAGAATATTGTGGACTTTTTAAAAGATAAAAAATTTGCAGGAGATATCCGACCAATAGTTAAAGTTGAGAGTATTGTTCTACAAACCGCTACATTAGATATTATAGTAATTAAAAATAGTAATTTTACACCTTTTTATTTAAAAGAAAATTATATAGGAAATAATAAGGGGAAGATTTTACTAGCAAATTATATCTACACACGAATCCAAGATTCTAATACACCTATTAATCAATCTGCTGATTTAGATAAAGTAGAAAAACTTTGGAAAAAAAGATTTGGAATTGATAAAACGGCATTGGAAAAATTAAAGTTATACATAACTCAATATGATAATTGGACGAATGGACCTCATGGAGAGATGGAAAAGTTCCATAAAATCTTCCCTGAATTTACAATAACCTATGATTTTTTAGATATTAGTAATCCTAGACAGGAATTTTATATGTTTAGTCAAATGGACTCTAATCCACAGTGGATGACAATACAGTTAAATTATTTTTCAACATTATTGTTAGAATTTAGTGGTGTATCATTGGATGGTGGAAGATATTTTACTCCATGCCCTCAATGGGATGATGTTGATGATGAAAATTTTAATGAGATATCATTTAAATATATGGAGCAAGATTCAATTATATATAAACTCAATGAATTTTTTTACTACATTGATTGGAGTCGTGAAGCTCAATATTCAAGAGATAGGTTCTTTTCGGTAGTTTTGCTATTTGAAAATGAACAGGAAAGAATAGAATTTAAAAATTTCATAAGTTTAGAATGGCAAAACAAAGATACTTATATAGGAGAAATACGAAAAAAAACTATACAATGCAAAAAAATTTATAACCCGTCTGTTTTTGAAGAACAATATAACAACGGTCTAATTTTAAATAGAATGCTTGAGGTTTTTAGAGATAGAACATACAATAAATTTAAAAATTAATTGTCTATATTTTGATATTAGTAAACTGACTTATTCTACCTTTTTAAAAATGTGTGGGTACTTAGTGGGGGTTCAAAAGAATGAGGGTTCATGATATACTATCAAAAAAGTAATATATATTTCATATCAGAGAATATAGGAGAAGTGTCCAATGAATATAACGAAAAAACTCGTAATTGGAATAATTAGTGTATTAGCGATTTTTGGATTGTTAGTGGGAGGTAAAAAAATAATGAAGCAAGTTGAATATAATGAAATGGAAAAAGTTGTATATAGCGAGGAAGCGCACGAAGTTTATAAAAAAGATTTACTATCTATTGATAAGAATGCATTTTCTGACAAAGGAATTATAAAGACTTATAATATTTCATCATTTGAACGGAATCCGATGGGGGGCATTATTGTTTATTTATATGTAAATGAGAACGAAATTTATCATGTTTCAGTTTTTCTTCATAAAAATACGAATACAGGAAATTTAATGAGTGGTGGTGGCAGTTGGTCACCAGAATTAGAAAAAATGGTTAAGGAAAACAAATATGAGTAAATATACTGATTTATTGAATAAAATGATTGCCGAGAAAGAATATGATTCATCTTTGGTTGAAGGGGCTCCTATTAGGGTTTCTGATGGGAATAATACAATTACAATCGGTATAGTCCGTGAAGTTTTCCATGATAACACGGGTTTAGATGGATATGTTGTTGAAAATCCTGAAACAAAGGAACTCACGGTATTATTCCAAGGTTCAAAAGCTCCATTTAAAGAAGGTTCTTGGCCAGATTGGGTCGATAATGATTTACCAATGGTTTGGAAAATTGCTACTTTTAGAAAGAGTGTAACACCACAGCTAGATGCGGCTGCAAATAAATTAAATCAAATTCTTAAGGATTATCCAGATTCGAAAGTTAATCTTTATGCACATTCATTAGGGTCTATGGAAGTTCAGATTTCTCTTGCTAGGGTTAGTGATATCACACGAATTGGGGAAGTGCATATTTATCAAGGACCTAATATTTATCCAACTTTTACAGAAGAAGAACGTTTAAAGGTTGATGCTATGAAGTATAGAATTATAAATCATGTTGATCAATCTGACATAATTGCCTTTGGGTATAATTCAAAAAATAGTGATAATGCGGTAGGCATAGTTCGACATGTAGATTCTAAGTATTTAGGATTAATTAAATTTATAGAGCAACATATGTGGGGAGGATATCTTTTCAATACAGATGGCTCTCTTAAAGTTAAAAATGATACTTCGAGATATGAGTATCACTTTTCTACTTCTTTAGATATTGCTCGTTCAGGAATGTATCTAAATTTAATGTTAAAAAGAAAAATGTTATTAGATGGGCTAAGCAAGAGCGAGGAAATTTTCTTAGACTCTGATCAAGCACAACTGATATCGTCTGGATTATCTTCAGCCGCAAAAACTGCTTTTGAGACAATTAACAAAATCAAGGAACAAGCGCATTCTGAAGCGGAAGTTATTTTATCAAGCACAAGAACTGTTCCTTGGGGATTCGTTTCTTCTGCCGATGAAGTTGAAGAAGCATATTATGCAGGAGGAATTACTCGAGCAAGTATAGTTAATGATGTTGATTCGTACTTTGAACCCATGGAAGAAAAAGCAAAAAAACTATCTGAGGATTTTGAAAATCTAGAAATACAAATTAAGAGTAGTATTACTGATATGTTAAAGAAGGATAACGAATTGGCGGGAGAATTTAACGAATGGAACAAAATGAAGTAATTCAGAACTCAATACGAACTAAACAAAGAATTCTAGAACAACTTGAAGAGGATTATTTGAGTTCTTGTAGAGATTTCGAAAGAAAGAATAATGAGTTATATGATATTAAAGCAAAACTGTTGAAAATATCAGAAGAGAAATGTCAAATCGCTTATCAATATTTACAAAAGCAAAATTCAGATAATACTGAAGCAATAAGTCGTTTAAATCATTTTTCATCTAATGTCTATAATGAAATAATTTCGTCTTTTATGAAGCATCAAAAGAATTTAGAAGAGAAACAAAGCCAGGTTAAAGACGAATATAAAAAAAGACAATATGTATTAAGAAAAGAAATTGACGAACTATATTATAAACAACGTGAGTTAAATAGTGATACTCAAGAATTGAAAGGAGAATAGGATGAATATTGGTGATGAAATTGACAGATTGTTTAAAGGTACACAGGATAATTTTATCTATTTTCAAAAGCAATATGAGCGTTGGCTTATAACAAATATTTTTTCGTTGGCAAAAAAGACAGAAAAGATTTTTCTTAAGAGAAGAAACATGAAAGCCATAAAGCTTGAAGCGCAAAATACAAAGTTAGTTTTATCTAAAATTGTAAAGGAACTAGATTCATCTATTCAAGGTGAGTTTTCAAATAAAGTAGTCGAAACTCTTGAAAAGAAAAGTGCAGAATATGATTCATTTGGATCTTAATAGGAAAATTAAGAAGGTGTAGAATAATTGATTAGAATAAGAATTGATTAGCATGACTATGTTAATTAATTCTTATTTTTTTTATTTCATTTGGATTAAAATTTAATGAGGTATAGGGGGGTGTCAAAGTAAAATAAAGATAATTGCATCAAAAAGTCGAATTGATAGTATGAGTAAGAAAAAGATTCCAGAGAAGCTTACGGATTCTATAATAGCAGTAACGTGAAGAGCATCGAATGTAAATTATGGGGAGTTGAAACTTGTTTCGTACTCCTCATTTGAAGCTTCGAAGGTGCAAGACTACGGCTTGTACCGGTGCAACGTTACAGCTATTATGAAGATATCCGTAAGACTTCGAAGGAATCTTTTTCTATGTTGAGAAGAGACAATCATAATAAATAGAATCATTAAGAAATGCCTAAATCCTTTTAAATCGCGTGAATTCAATGATAAAATAAACTGACATCAACCATGGAGGAACGTATGGAAGACAAAAAATTATTGATGAATACATATACAGGTCGCGTGTTTAATCCGCTTGAAATGGTACCAGACAACGTAGCCATTGAAGATATCGCGCATGCCTTAAGTATGATATGTCGAGGAAATGGACATCTTCGTTTCTTTTATTCAGTAGGATTGCATAGCATTAACTGCGCACAAGAAGCTATTGCTAGAGGATACCAAACAGGAACGGTCCTTGCGTGTCTATTGCATGATGCGACAGAAGCTTATATCGCTGATTTAATTCGTCCTGTGAAAAATCAGTTGCCAGAGTATGAAGTAATTGAAAATAACTTATTTGAAGTGATTAAAGAGAAATTCTTCTTGCAACATTTAGAAGAAAAAGAATGGACAAAAGTGTGGGCGATTGATCATGAAATGCTCTCTAATGAATTGCCTGTGATTTTAACGGACGAACCAATCATGGAAAAAGCGCCATTACTCAGCAGTCCAATTTTGGAAGAAAGAAGCATGCGCGCGGTAGAACTCGAATTCTTGAAGTTATTCACAGAACTCTTTGAGACGTATCAAAAAGACGTGAAGAACTTGAAACGCGCTCAGCAAAAGAGAATACTCGAAGAAATGACTCCAGGGAAACGACGCGCAGAAGAAAGACGGGTAGTAGAGTGGCTGAAAGGAATGCCACAATGGATTGAGGCTAAAACAATCGCTGTAACGATGCCAATGAGAATTGAATTTCAATTAGACTTGGTCGTTCAAGAGGCTAGAAGTGCAGGTAAAAAAGTTTTTGCTCCAGTCACAATGCCCGATAAGACATTAGTGTTTGTAGAGTGGAATGAACAAACAACCTTTAAACGTACGTCGTATGGAGCCCTAGAGCCAGTGATTGATAGCGCGCATCCGCTATTTGAAGCCAAAGATTTAGATTTAGTGATTGTTCCTGGATTACTGTATAGCACTAAAGGAGATCGTATTGGATTTGGCGGTGGCTATTACGATAGAACCTTGCAAAAGGTGGACGATTATCGTATTCTCTCGCTAGCATATACAACTCAGGTGACTCCTGTTGTCGACTGGCCAGTATTTGAAACGGACATTCATATTCCAACGATTATTACAAGTGAAGGAGTGGTTCGAGATGTTTAAAATCAATCCATGGAAATTAGAACGCATGAAGCGCAATTTCAACGAGAGCTTCAGCTTTACTTATTTATTTTTAGCGATTCAAGCAGCATTATTTATCGTAATGACGCTTGCAGGTGGTAGCACGAATGGACAAGTTCTTGTTAATTTCGGGGCGAAATTCAATCCGTATATCATTTATCAACATGAATATTATCGGTTTCTCACCCCAATTTTCTTACATATTGGATTGGAACATATTTTATTTAACAGTGTTTTCTTATATATGATTGGCCGTCAGATGGAATATGAAATTGGTCACTGGAGATTCCTTGTGGTATATCTGTTATCAGGAATCATGGGAAACCTGGCTAGTTTTGCTTTTTCATCAAGTATATCTGCGGGGGCAAGTACGGCACTCTTTGGACTTATGGGAGCTGTAGTTTATTTATCACGAAAACACGGCTACATTCGTTCTTTTAGGCAAATGGGAATGCAATACGCAGGACTTATCGTTATCAATATTGTCCTTGGATTTATTAATTCAGCCGTCGATAACTATGGGCACTTAGGAGGACTCGTTGGTGGATATTTAGTGATGTTGGCGATTAGCTTTAGAGGCGACCGCCTGACAAAACCTGCTTCACGCATTGCTGGAATTGTAGCGTATTTTGTCATCGCATTTTTACTATTTTGGCTAGGAATGAAAAGATAATGCTGTTATAATGAAAGCATATACAAGTTTCATGGAGTGAATACAATGGAAAAGAAAATTATTGGTATTGATTTGGGCGGAACGTCCATCAAATTTGCGATTATTTCACTTGAAGGTGAAGTTCAACAAAAATGGTCGATCCCTACAAATATTTTAGACGAAGGAAGTCATATTGTAGAGGACATCATTGAGTCGATTCGTCATCGTTTAGAATTATTAGGACTAACAAATGAAAACTTTGCTGGAATCGGGATGGGTTCTCCAGGTGTTGTGGATAGAGAAAATGGTACAGTGATCGGTGCCTACAACTTAAACTGGAAAACATTACAACCATTGAAAGAAAAAATCGAAGGAGCACTCAGCCTTCCGTTCTTCATTGATAATGATGCCAACGTAGCAGCATTAGGTGAAAAATGGATGGGTGCTGGCGGAGACCAGCCAGATGTAACCTTCTTTACACTTGGAACAGGTGTTGGTGGTGGGATTATCGCTGAAAATCGCTTGATTCATGGTGTTGCTGGTGCTGGTGGAGAACTTGGACATATTACGGTAGATTTTAGTGACCGACCTTTTGCATGTACTTGCGGTAAAAAAGGCTGTCTTGAAACCGTGGCAAGTGCAACAGGAATTGTGAACTTAGCGCGTCGTTATGCCGACGAATATGCAGGCGATTCAGAATTAAAAGCAAGAATCGATGATGGGCAAGATGTCAGTGCTAAAGACGTATTTGATTTGGCTAAACAAAATGATCCTTTAGCCTTAATCGTGATTCGTCATTTTTCTAAATATTTAGGAATTGCATGTTCACATGTTGCCAATATGTTAAATCCATCATTCATCGTCATTGGTGGTGGAGTGAGCGCAGCAGGAGAGTTCTTGCTAGAAGGCGTTCGAAAAGAATACGAACAATTAGTTTTCCCACAAGTACGCGAAACAACACATTTACGTTTAGCTGAACTTGGGAACGATGCAGGAGTCATTGGAGCAGCTTCTTTAGTGCTTTTGAAAGATTAAAAGAAACATGATACAATATCTCTTGTCTGATTAAATATTTATTAAAGGAGTTAAGTCTCATGTGGTATATCGTTTGGGCTTTATTTATGGCCTATGGAATTTATTTATTTGTATTAATCTGGATGCGTCAATCATCTGCTAAAGTAGTGAGTGCAGAAGAGTTTGGTAAAGATTTACGCCACGGGCAATTGATTGATGTCCGTGAAAAAGATGAATTTAAAGCTGCTCATATTTTAGGAGCGCGTAACATTCCATATTCTCAATTTAAAGAACGTTTCATGGAATTGCGTAAAGACCAACCAATCTATTTGTATGAAGAGGGCGTTTCTATTGCAGGTCGTTGTGCCTATCGTCTAAAGAAAAATGGATATACAAATATCTTTATTTTAAAACATGGTTTTGAAGCATGGAATGGAAAAGTGAAAAAAAGAGAAAACTAATATGAAAAGAGCTAGTTCATTTGAACTAGCTCTTTTTTATTATTTAATCTGTATGCTGTTTTCTGTAGTCCCCAGGAGAAACACCAATTTTCTCTTTAAAGATTTTCGTGAAATAAGAGTAATTATCATATCCGACTTCAGAGGCTACTTGTGCAATAGGCGTTTTCGTTTCTGATAGTAATTCTTTAGAAGCATTGATGCGTTTATCCGTAATATATTTGACCAAAGTTTCACCTGTTTCTTTCTTAAAGATTCGAGCTAGGTGATCCGCGCTAAGATAAACCATATCAGCCAAAGTGCTTCGGCTTAAGTCTTCTTTGTAGTGATGGTCGATATATTCGATGATACGTTGGATGCTATTTTTTTGATTCTCTGCATCTGTTACGAAATTTCTCGCATGAGACCAATAGTAAGTGAAGTATTCCCCAAAAGATTCAATCGAATGAAATTTTCTTTGGAATAGAAAATCATGCTGAGCATTTTGAAATAGCTTATGTGCTGAAATCCCGTTTTGGTCTAAGTAAATCCCGATTTGTTGCGTCCAGTCCAGATGTAACTTTTGTAAGATGACTTTTGGTATCATTCCGTTTGAAATATAGTGTAAGAGACTCTTTGTTAATTCGGATTCGTCTAATGAATCCGAGAAGGTGATGGAGTTGATTGCAACTTCTTTTTTCTGTAAAACGTCAACGTCAGAAGAAACTGGGATAATAGTATTCCAATAAGGAACTTGTTGCCCTGTTGCTGAGTAGAGTTCTTTAACCTCTTGTAAAATAGTTTTACATTGGAAGCAACTTTTGAACGTTAAAATTGAATTGCGATGTAATTTATTCAGAATTTCTTGTTGGATTTTTCTTGCAAATTCCTCACTATTGATAGAACTATCCACTCTAAAGAAGCAAACGTAATGGTCGACAAGACCTTCCATCTTAAACATGCTTGCTAGTTGATACCTCTCATTAGAAAAGGCTTGTAATACCTTTCTTAATTGAGAGGTCCATGATGGGATTTCCGGAGCGTAATCTGCCTCACTAATATTTAATGTAATCACGCCTGTTAGAAAATACTGATGTTCCTTTAAATTTAAATTCCGCTTTAGAAGTTCAGATTGCAGTTCTTCCAGACGGTGAATGCGTGGTTTTCTTAAATATTCAAACCAGAAATTGTTTTCAGTTTGGAACGCAGTTTCGTGTGAGGCTTGTGGACGCTGCTCTGTAATCTTATCAAGTGCTTTTTGAATAATAAACTCTAATTTTTCGAAGTTAATCGGTTTTAAGTAGTATTCAAAACTTTGCAATTCAATTGCTTTTTGTGCGTAGTTGAAATCTGCATAGTTCGTTAAAAAAATAGTTTTGATATCGTAATTTTCATTTCTCACCCAAGAGAGCAGTTCAAGACCACTTCCTTGAGGCATCTCAATATCGCTAATCATTAGGTGAATAGGATTTTCTTTAATGATTGCTTGAGCCTGAGAGAGACTGTTAGCCACATAGACGTTATTGATTTTTAATCGATCCCAACGGATTTTTTCACGTAACGCTTCGATGATAAAACGGTCATCATCAACGAGTAGTATATTCATTAGAATCTCCTTTCAACTCTTTATAAGGAACTAGAACATCAATTCTGGCACCGCTTGTGTCGTTATTTTCAAACGTAATTGTATAATCATTCGAATATAAAAGATTGAGTCGTTCAATCGCGTTTGTAATCCCAATATGGTGTCCGTCTTCAGATATTAATGATTCCATATTTTTAAGTTTGCTTAGAATTTCCCTCGAGAATCCTGGGCCATTGTCTTTAACACAAATCTCAATATAAGGCTTCTCATCAACTATTCGTTTTTGAAGAGAAAGGTTAATGACGATTCCATCTTGGAAAGAGAAACCGTGCTTAATCGTATTCTCAACAAATGTCTGAAGTAAGAGAGAAGGGACCAATGCATTGTGTAGTCTTTCGTCGAATGTTAACGCAAAATCGATATGATTCCCATAACGAATGCGCTGAATCTCCAAGTAGTCTTTAATATGTTGGATTTCTTTCTTGAGCGGTGAGAAGTCTTGATCCACCATAAAGAGGTATCGTAAGTAGTCAGATGTTAAAATAGTTAACTCTTCGATTTCTTTATAGTTCTTCGTTTGAAGCATACTGTGAATCATAGAGAGCATATTTAAATAAAAGTGAGGGCGAATTTGACTCTTTAAGTAGTTAAGTTCGACCTTTTTTAATTCCAACTGAGCATGGTACTCACGGATTTTTAACTCTTGCATATCGAATAGTACTTGGCTCAATTTATCATTTGCAGTATCGATTTCCAAAATCCCTTCAGAAGAAGTAATGTCATATATCGATGTTGATTCATCGATGCGTAAAAGACGATCTGTTAAACGTGTAATCGGGTTCAACATTCTGTTTCGAATGAATATAATCAACACAAGAGAAGCTATCGCAATGAGAATTGGAACAATGGCGATCAAGACTTCAAAAAGAACGATGCTCTTAAATACATCTGTGTAGTCAACTGCTACATAAATATCAAAAGGTAGTTGAGTCCGTTCGCTATCAGCCTCAATCAAGTGAGTTGAAGGCGATAAATTCTTTGGCTCTTTTAATGATATTTGTCCTTTTTTTCCGATATTTAGTTTTCTAAGTGGCGTTAGAATGTCATCTGCTGAGATAATTGCCATAATTGTTTTCTCTTTATAATGAACGACTTTAATTAAGTATTCCGTATCATTAATAATAATGGGTTGCCATTTACGGTCGTCAGTATTATTTCTAAACGAATTGATATTGTTTTTTAAATATAAGTAATCTTGATAGGGAATATAGAGAGTGGATGCACTCAGAAAATGATGCGTACCTTCTGTAGCTACTAAAAACGACATATGCGTTTCGTGTTGGTATTCATAATCATTAAAAGTTGTCTGTACTTTTCTAACGGTTTGCTCATAATCCATGTAACTTTGTGGCTCATTCAGCTCTTCTAATCCCTCATCGTGTGTGATGGTTGAATACAAAAAGCGTTCGACGGAACGCATTTCATCATTAAGTCCATTGGCGTAAATCTCAATAGAACTCGTCAACTGTTGAATATTTTGATTCTTAATAAAATCTCTTGTGGCATTGCTGACAAAGAGACTAATCACTGTAATGAGGATAAGAAGGACTAATAATACTTGAAAGAAAAATTTAAAAGAATGTCTTTTAGATAGAATACTATGTAGTTTCATAACTATTACCTCACTTCTCAAGTATAACACTATCACAAAAGTTGTCAAAAAACGATATGAATTAAGAAGATGTCGGAAAAGTGATATAAATATTTGAAATATTGTCTGAATAGTGAATACTTCTTATCGAAATAATGATATAAAGAAAGCGTTTTATTTTATAAAATAATGACAGATATTTAAACAGGAGGGAAATTATGAAAGATTTAACCACATTACAAAAAAGAAGAATAAAAAGCAACATTCCTTTATATGTGCTTCTATTTCCTTCAATTATTTTACTTATAATGTTTGCATATATCCCAATGTTAGGGCTTGTAATTGCTTTTAAAGATTACTCACCAGCTAACGGAATTTTAAATAGCCCGTGGGCAGGATTTAAATATTTCACCCAATTCTTTAAATCAGTTCAATTCGGAACAACGATGATGAACACATTAAAGATTTCAATTTATAGCATTCTCGTGGGGTTTCCATTACCAATCTTACTAGCGCTCTTATGTAATCAAATAAGAACAGGAAAATTCAAAAAGGTCTTTCAAGTAACCACCTATCTACCGCACTTTATTTCAACAATGGTTATGTGTGGGATGATCATTTTATTCTTATCACCAAATAGTGGGTTACTTGCTAATATCTTTAAATCACTTGGATGGACGATGCCGAACTTATTAGCAAAACCAGATAGTTTTGCTGGCGTTTATGTATGGAGTGATGTTTGGCAACACATTGGGTGGGACAGCATTATTTACTTAGCAGCTTTATCTGCCATCGACCCAACGTATTACGAAGCAGCTACGATGGACGGGGCTAGTCGTATACAAAAGATTCTCAACATTGACTTGCCATTACTTTTACCAACAGCAATGATTCTATTGATTTTAAGAGCCGGTAGCTTATTGAGTATCGGTTTTGAAAAAGTATTACTATTACAAAATCCATTGAACTTAGCTGGAAGTGAGGTGATTTCGACTTACGTATATAAAGTTGGGATGATTAACTTCCAATACAGTTACTCTACAGCAATCGGATTATTCAATACTGTAGTCAACTTAATCATTCTTTTATCTGTCAATTGGTTTTCTAAACGATATACCAAAACAGGACTATTTTAAAAGGAGGGTGGTCTTACCGTGAAATGGTTTAAGGTTTCAAGAAAATCAAAATCAGATTTGTTTTTTGACGTATTGATTTACGGTTTTGCAATCTTGTTAATATTATTAATCGTATACCCATTGTGGTTCGTTGTGATTGCTTCTTTTAGTAATCCTGCTGATGTAGCCAATGGTAAAGTATGGTTCATTCCCCATGAATGGAAATTAGATGGATACCTTCGGTTAATTGAACAACCACTGTTCTTAAGAAGTTATCTCAATACGATTTTATATACAGTAGTTGGGACTTTATTTGCTCTACTAATCAATATCCCTGCTGGATACGCATTATCTAGACGTGACCTACTCGGTAAAAAATGGATCAGCGTTCTCTACATTGTTCCAATGTTTGTTTCAGGTGGATTGATTCCAATCTACTTAACAGTGAAGAGTGTAGGACTTGTCGATTCATTCTGGGTAATGGTGATTCCATTTGCAGTATCTTCTTATAACATCATCGTTGCAAGAACATTCTTCAATAACAGTATCCCAGAAGGAATGTGGGAAGCCGCTCAAATTGATGGATGCGGAACGATTCGTTATTTCTTCAAAATCGTGGTTCCTTTATCAAAAGCTATTATTGCAGTAATTGGTTTATGGACAGCAGTTGGTATTTGGAACTCTTGGTTCAACGCTTTGATTTATTTAACGAAAGAAGAATTGCAACCATTGCAATTAATTTTAAGACGATTATTAATTAGTAATCAAATGATGCAATCTCAGGCAACAGGGGAACTTGCATCCGAGCTTCGTATTAAAGCCGATATGATGAAATATGCAGCGATTGTAATTTCAACGGCTCCAATTATGTTGCTTTATCCATTTGTCCAAAAATATTTCAATCAAGGTGTTATGATTGGTGCTCTAAAAGAATAGGAGAGATATTATGAAAATCAATAAAATGAAGTATATGTTTTTAGCAGCAGCTACACTTATTGGACTAGCAGCTTGCTCAAATTCAACAACCAAGTCGAATGACGAAAAATCAGATCAGAATACTTATAAAATTACAACAGTTAGATGGTCTGACTGGGGTGAAGATTACCATAAAGGATTTATTGATGATTCTGCAAAAGAAGCTGGTATTCAAATTAACTGGGATACTCTTATTGCAGCAGATTGGACAGATAAAAAATCTGTTTTAATTGCAAGTGGTGACCTACCTGATGCATTCTTAGGTTCAAACGCATTTACGGATGCTGAAATTGCTCAAAACCAATCTTTATTCATTCCTCTAGAAGATTTAATTAAAGAAAATATGCCTAATTTAACGAAGGCAATGGAAAAAGAACCAAGATTAAAAGCGATGATTACATCTCCTGATGGACATATTTATAGTCTTCCTAAGAAGTTACCAATGCGTCCGACAGTAGCAAACCAACTATTTATTAATAAAAAATGGCTTGATAATTTAGGGTTAAAAGTACCTGAAACTTATGATGAATTAGTAAAAGTTCTTCAAGAATTCAAAGATAAAGACGCAAACGGTAATGGAGATCCAACGGACGAAATCCCATTTGGTTCAGGTAACTTTGACCCAACATTTTCTTATATCATGCCATTTAATAACCGCTTAGGTGCAGATAACACTTATGAAATGTCTGTTAAAGATGGAAAACCTGTATATCTTCGTACAGAAGAAAGTTATAAACAAGGGATTGCAGCAATGCATGAAGCATACAAGAAAGGGTTAATTGACCCTGAAATCTTCACTGAAGATTCATCTATGAGTGTTGCAAAACGTATGGATAAATCAGTATCTAGAGTAGGTGTTTCAAGTGGTTGGACTGCTGATGCTACATTTGGCTTACATGCAAGCGAATATGTTCCTTTACCAGCGATAAAAGGTCCTGATGGAAAAGGGTATGTTTCTTCAGACCCAGATCACTACAACTATGGACGTAATGAATTGTTAGTGACAACAAAAGCTAAGGACCCTGCTAAATTATTACAATGGTTCGATAAATTCTATACTGATGATGCAAGTATCCAAAACTTCTATGGTTCATTTGGAATTGGTACTGAAAAAGATGGCGACAAATATAAAGTATTACCTCCAAAAGACGGTAAATCTGCCGATGAATTTGCTTGGATTAATTCTCTTCGTGACTTTGGACCTAAGTATGTGAGTGATGATATCAACAATCGTGTTGAAATCGACCAAACTCAAGGTGACGGTTTGAAATTGAAGATGGACCAAGAATTAAAACAATATGCTTTACCAGCATACCCTAATGTAACTTATTCTCAAGAAGAACTTAACCAATTAGCTTCTCTATACGTAAGTATTAATTCTTACGTTAAACAACAAGCCTCTAAATGGGTAGTTGATGGCGGAATTGAAACAGAATGGGAATCTTACTTAGCAAATCTTAAAAATATGGGATTGGATGAATTCATCAAGATTCAACAAGACGCATATGACCGTTATCAAAAAGAAGTTAAATAATCACAATTTAACTAATACCCCAACTGAAACGTTTAAAATACAATGAGTAGAGGGAGCGAGATTGAAGAAAAATCTTTCTCGCTTCCTTTTTCTCATATAGGTACGGTGATTTCATTGCAAAAACTATTTCGAATAGATGGGCCACTCGTTAGAGGGCTAACGCTCATTACCAATTTGATTCTATTGAACACATTATTTATTATCACAAGTATTCCTTTGGTGACGATGGGAGCATCTGTGACATCTCTAAATACGATGTTACATCGGATTTTAAAGGGCGATGATGGCGATATTATTTATCATTATTTTCGCATTTTTAAATCCAACTTTAAGCAAGCTACTGTCATTTGGGCAGCTCTCGTGCTACTTGGAGTTCTACTATTTTTGAACTACAGTATTTTTTCGAATACAAACTTCTTGAATGGATATGGATTATTGCTTCTAGCGCCAGTTGGAATGCTTGTGATATTAGGCGTTGCCATTCTCTTACCCTATATCGGATTATTTGAAAATAGTTTAAAAGCCAGTGTTATCAATAGCATTTTCGTTTGTATTTTAGATCCGTTACGAGCAATTCTATTGATTCTATTTAACTGCGCTGTAGTGTACATGAGTGTGAATACACCGGAGAGATTATTGACGGCAATTTACGTTTTCACTTTTGGGGGATTTGCAATCTGGGCATTATTAAATGTAAAAGTAACGAGTAAAATGTTTAAAAAGGCATATAAATTAAGCAATGGAGGTAAACAAGATGAAAATTTTTAAAGGAGATTTTTATCGTATCAGCGTTCTAACAGATAAACTCATTCGGTTAGAATATTCAAATAATGGGCAGTTCGAAGATAGACATACGCAATTAATCCAAAACAGAGACTTTGGAGAGGTAGAGGTTGAAGCAACAGAAACACCAGAGTTATTAGATATTAATACGAACTTCTTCCGTTTGCGCTATAACAAAGGCGAATTCAATAATCAAAATCTATTTATTGCATTAAAGGGTCAGTTCTTTATTTTCGGAAGCCGATGGTACTTTGGTGAACCAATTGAAACATTAAAAGGAACAACGAGAACCCTTGACCAAGCGAACGGAGCTATAGAATTAGAAGATGGTATTATTAGTAAGAGTGGTTATGCCATTTTAGATGATTCGAATGGATTTATCAGTGACGAAAAAGAAGGTTTTATCAAAAAAGAAAGCGAAGTGGACCTTTACGTCTTTGCTTATGGTCACGACTATAGAGGAGCAATTAGAGACTTTTATCATTTAACAGGTGCAACTCCATTATTGCCACGCTATGCCTTAGGAAACTGGTGGAGTCGTTATTGGGCGTATACTGCCGACGAGTATTTAAGTCTCGTTGAACGTTTTGAAGATGAACAAGTTCCGCTTGCGGTGGGCGTGTTAGATATGGACTGGCATATCACGAAGATTCCAGAACGCTTCGGTAGTGGGTGGACAGGATATTCTTGGAACCGAGAACTCATTCCAGAGCCGGAAAAATTATTAAAGAAACTGCATGATAAGAAATTAAAACTTTCTCTAAATGTCCATCCAGCTGATGGTATTCGAGCGTATGAAGATGCGTATCCAGCTGTTGCAAAACGTCTAGGATTAGATGCAGCCAGTGAAGAAGCTGCTATTTTTGATATTGCAGATCCACGTTTTAGAGAATCTTACTTTAAAGATGTTCATTATCCATTAGAAGAACAAGGGGTTGATTTCTGGTGGATTGACTGGCAACAAGGAACGCAAGGGGTACAAGATCCATTGTGGTTATTGAATCATTATCATTATGTCGATAATTGTAAGAGAAAAGATGGCGGATTAATCTTGTCTCGTTATGCTGGACCAGGAAGCCATCGTTATCCAGTTGGATTTTCTGGAGACGCTTTTATAACTTGGGAGTCTCTTAAATTCCAACCTTATTTTACATCAACAGCGTCTAATATTGGTTATAGCTGGTGGAGTCATGATATTGGCGGACATATGGGCGGTTATTATGATGAAGAATTACAAATTCGCTGGTTACAATATGGCGTCTTTAGTCCGATTACACGACTTCATAGTACTAATAGTCCATTTAATAGTAAGGAACCATGGTTCTTTACGAAGAATACAGCAGAAATCATGAAGCATTATTTACGTCTAAGACACCAATTACTTCCATATCTCTACACGATGAATGTGGCAACGCATGAAGAGGGCGCACCACTTGTGAGTCCGATGTACTATTTCTATCCTGAAAATGAAGAAAGTTACCGTGTGCCAAATCAATACTTCTTCGGTAGCGAGTTAATGGTTGCTCCAATCACAGAACCAATGAACAAAGATTACCAATCCGCAAAAGTTCAAGTATGGTTCCCTGAAGGAAAATGGTACGACTTCTTCACGGGAAGAGAGTATGCAGGAGAAGTAGTGCTTGATATTTATCGAGATATCGAATCAATTCCTGTATTTGCCAAGGAAGGGGCGATTGTTCCATTAGATGGTTCTGGTGTGAATATGGGGGTAGATTTACCTGAAGTTATCGACTGGTATGTCTTCCCAGGAACCCATCATTCATTTGATATGGTGGAAGACTTAGATGGCGCTCGTTGTGTAACGACATTATCTGTTGATTGGAATTTAGGTACTATCCAATTAACTGTTGAAGGGGAAACAGGCATCCTTCCAGTAAACAGAATTCACCGTGTTCATGTTCAAGGAAGCCAAGATGTTGTCGTTGAATTGGAAAATAAAAATGCGACTGTTGAGTTTACAGTGGGCGAAAAACAAACGGTAAATCGAAACGAGGCGATCTTCCAAGTACTCAAGAATGCGCACCTTCCATACGAAACGAAAGAACACTTATATCGTCGATTAGTCAATGCTAAAGATGCGAATGAAATCATTAATATCTTACATCATGAAGATGACGAATTAAGAGGACGATTGCTAGAAATCTTATTTATAAGTGAACCATAACAAAAAACGGGTACTTCCAATAGGAGGTATCCGTTTCTCTGTGTTAAAAAAACACTGCATTCATTCGTTGAATACAGTGCTATATAGATTAATCCACTTTGTAATACATCATGTTTTTAACGGTTTTGCCATCAGTAACTGTTTGTGTCCCGAAAATACGATCTTTTGAAATGTCCGATTGATCTTTTTCACCAGGAAGTAAGCCATAAGTCAATTCTACATTTTGGGGAATGAAGGAGAATACCGCACCTCCAACAAAAGTATTCTCATTGTTTTCCGGAACCATAATCCAGTTGAGAAGCCCTTCTTGGTATTGTTGTTTAGTAATTCCAACTTTCAAATCACCATGGCTACTTGAAATTTTTCCTTCTTTGTCGATGTGAATTTCCCAACCAGCTGAGTTTCTCCAAGTTCCCTCTACGCTTCGGAAGTCTCCTTGTTTTATTGCTTGAAGATCCATTGAGGATGGTTTTGGTTGCTCCGCTGGGATAACAACTTTTTCAGTAGATACAGTTTCTGGAACTGGTACGGTTGCTTCTTTTTGTTCTATTGTTGTTGAAACCACAGTAGTAGGTTCCGCTGTAGTACTAGTTTTGGTTTGTTTTGTAGTTGATGTACTGGACGTTCTAGTAGTTGTGGATTGAGTTTGTGTTTGAGTTGTTGTGTTCGAGTCTTCTTTCTTTTGGAAAAGTGAACAGCCCCCTAAAGTAAGAGCTATCAAGAATGATTCTATCAGTTTCTTCATTGAAATCCCTCCATTTCTATTTCATTATACTACTAATAAGTTCGAATATACATGTTTTTTGAAATCGTTTCTTTGACAAATAGCATTTTTAATGTTACCTTGAATATAGTAAATCGGTAGGTGAGACTACCATGGAGATACGGATGACTACCGCAAAATAGTGGAGACACTATTCGTTGGTCAGCAGCCTCTGTCGTGAAGGCAGAGACTAATGTCATTTCATCGCTCCATGATGTTAAAGCTTGGACGAGAATATAAGAATTGTTTATTTAGTAAGCATCTTGTCGCGTCTAAGCTGTGACAAGGTGCTTTTTCATTTGCCTAAAATTTCTAGAAAGAGGGTGATCATATGCCAGGACCGGAGAGTCGAACGAAAAAAATCAAAGAGCGAAGGGAAGAGTGCGATGATCACCCGGAGCTTCGCCTAAATTAAAAACGAGGTGAAGACTATGAAAACAGCAAAAGAAAGATTCGATTTAGCACTAATGAGTCCAATGGCAGAGGTCCTAGAAGCGTTAGGCACATCTGTAAAAGGACTCACTGAAGAACAAGTAGAAACACTCCGTGAAACATATGGAGAAAACAAAATTACAAAGGCTAAAGAAGATTCAATTTGGAAAAAGATTTATGAGTCTATTATCAATCCATTTACGGTAATTCTATTAGTGATTGCGGTAATCTCATTATTCACGAATGTGATTCTAGCAAAACCAGGTGAAGCAGACCCAACAACTTCCATCATTATCGTGGTGCTCGTGGCTGTGTCAGGAACGATTCGATTTGTGCAAGAAATGAAAAGTGACAAGGCGGCTAGTAACTTATCTAGTCTAATCGTCAATACAGCAACGGTTATTCGAGATGGCGAACAGATGGAAGTTCCGATTGAAGATTTAGTAGTTGGAGATATTATTAAATTAAGCGCTGGGGACATGTTACCAGCGGATGCATTATTATTAGAAACACGTGACTTCTTTATCCAACAATCCAGCTTGACTGGTGAAAGTGAATCTGTTGAGAAAAAATCAATCTGGGTTCCAGATGAAGAAGAAAAGAAAAAACAAGCACTCGAGAGCGAACGATTTGTGTTTATGGGCTCAAACGTTGTCAGCGGTAGTGCTTTAGCAGTTATTTTAGTCACAGGGAATGATACGATGATTGGTCGTATCGAAAAAACACTTAATACTTTCGAAGAACAAACAAGTTTCGAGAAAGAAATGAATAAAATCTCATGGCTCTTGATTCGCTTAATGCTTGTCTTAGTACCAGTTGTATTCTTGATTAACGGATTAACAGACGGCGACTGGTTAGAAGCAGGGGTATTTGCCTTAAGTGTTGCCGTGGGATTAACTCCAGAAATGTTGCCAATGATTATTACAGCCAGCCTTGCAAAAGGGGCAGTGATCATGGCCAAAGAAAAAGTCATTATTAAAAAATTAAATGCCATTCAAGATTTAGGGGCTATCGATATTCTCTGTACTGATAAAACAGGTACGCTCACACAAGATGAAATTATTCTTGAATACCCATTAGATATTCACGCAAATCTAGATATGGGCGTATTGAAAATTGCGTATTTAAACAGCTACTTCCAAACAGGACTTAAAAACTTATTAGACCGTGCCATCATTACACGTACAGAAAAAGAAGCCGACGAACACGAAGATCTACAAAATTTAGCAACACGTTACCAAAAGATTGATGAGTTGCCATTTGACTTCGAACGTCGTCGTATGAGCGTTATCGTGAAAGAAGACGATGAAGCGGTGCTCGTAACAAAAGGAGCACTAGAAGAAATGCTTAGCATCTCTACTCATGTAAAAGACGGAGATGTGGTTCACCCAATTACGGATGAAATTCGCGAATCCATCCTAGAAGCAGTGAGCAGCTTAAACGAACAAGGACTTCGCGTCCTTGGGGTGAGTCAAAAGAAATATCAAGATACTAGCTATTCCTTCACAGTGGAAGATGAATCGAATATGATTCTAATGGGATACCTAGCCTTTCTTGATCCACCAAAACCTTCTGCAGCACCAGCGATTCAAGCGTTGAAAGAGCATGGCGTAACGACGAAGATTCTTACAGGTGATAATGAAAAAGTAACGCTAACGGTCTGTGAAAAAGTAGGACTACCGGTGGATAAAGTCTTACTTGGTACAGAAATCGAAAATATGAGCGATGAAGAGTTAGCAGCAGTTGCTGAAGAAACAACCATTTTTGCAAAACTATCTCCAGAACAAAAGGCACGCATTATTCATTTACTAAAAGGCAAAGGTCACAAGATTGGCTATATGGGAGACGGTATCAATGATGCTCCATCCCTAAAAGTGGCTGACGTTGGAATTTCTGTGGATAGTGCCGTGGATATTGCCAAAGAAGTCGCAGATGTTGTTCTATTAGATAAGGACTTACTCGTTCTTGAAAAAGGATTGATTGAAGGTCGTAAAGTCTATGCGAACATGACAAAATACATTAAGATGACCGTTTCATCAAACTTCGGAAATATCTTCTCTGTATTGTTCGCAAGTATTTTCTTACCATTTTTACCAATGGCACCAGTTCACTTAATTGTATTGAACTTAATCTATGATTTAAGCTGTGTGGCATTACCGTTTGATAATGTTGACGCAGATTTCTTAAAACAACCACGCGCATGGACAGCAAGCTCTATCACACGATTTATGGCTTGGTTTGGACCAACCAGTTCTATCTTCGACATCATTACTTTTGCAGTGATGTTCTTTGGAATTGCACCAATGATTACTGGAAGCAGTTATGCGTCATCTACGAATCCAGCATTCTTCTTGATGGTTTTCCAAACAGGTTGGTTCATTGAATCTATGTGGTCACAAACAATGGTGATTTATATGTTACGTTCGCCAAAACTACCATTTGTACAATCAAAACCAGCGTTCTCATTGCTAGTGACTTCTTTATTCGCTTTATTTGTTGTAACGGTTCTTCCTTACACAAAACTAGCAGCACCATTAAAGCTTGCACCGCTAAACGGGCTATACTTCCTTGCATTAATTCTCATTATCGCAGGATACATGTTCCTCGTAACGGTTGTTAAAAAAGCATATATAAAAAAATATAGAGAATGGTTATAACCCCAAAAGAGCTATCGTAACAAGTTGTTATGATAGCTTTTTTTGTTACAAATGTGCTATTCTTCAATCATAAAAACATTAGGGGTGATTTTATGGAAAAAATTATTTATACTACAACAGCTGTGAACGTGGATGCGTTAAATGGGAAATCATTTATTGAGGGAAATGGTGATAAAAATTGGGAAGTCGAAATTTCATCTCCTTTAAGCGAAAAAAAAGGAACCAATCCTGAGCAATTATTTGCACTGGCTTATGCTACTTGTCTAAATGCTTCCATTGGCATTGTTGAAAAAGGTTTGAATTTAGAACATCAATGTAGAGTCGAAGTGAAAGTGGATTTAACAAAAGATCCTGTTGGAGAAGGGTATTTATTCTTACCTTCAGTCCGAGTTTTAATGCCAACAAGGGAAGAAAAATTAGCTAAAGAAATTTTAGAGGCTGCTGAACGTGTATGTCCTATTCAAAAACTACTACAAGGAGTTAATGTTCCTCCTGTGGAATTAGTAACAGTGAATGGGTAATACAAATATAAGAGTTGCAACAGTAGAGGATGCTCGTTATATTCAAGAAATTTATGCACCATATGTCTTAAATACGGCCATAACGTTTGAAGAAGTAGTTCCTAGTGTAGAGGAATTTCAAGAGCGTATTGCTAAAACATTGGAGGCTTTTCCTTATTTAGTCTTAGAGGAGGAGAAAGAGATTGTTGGTTATGCATATGCTGGGAGATTTTCTCAAAGGGCAGCATTTGACTGGTCAACAGAGGTTAGTATTTATATCAGCCTAGAACATCAAAGAAAAGGTTTTGGAAAGTTATTGTATACAGAACTTGAAAAACAATTATTGAAATTAGGCTATCAAAACATATACGCTTGTGTGGCGGTGCCAGAAGTAGAAGATGAGTATTTAACTAATAATAGCTTATCTTATCACCAATATTTAGGCTTTAAAGAATGTGGACGTTTTGAAAATTGTGGTTGCAAATTTAATCGATGGTATCATATTGTTTGGTTACAAAAACATGCTGCTACGAAAATCCCTACAGATCGTCCAAAAAAATTTAAAGGATTGTAAAAACAATACCACATCAACAAATAAGTTGATGTGGTATTATTTTTATCTAAAATGATTAATCTTTTGTTTAAAAAATACCCAGCAGCATTTATAGGATTCCTCGTTCATTTTTAGCTTACTGTATAATTGATAGTTTGGTCTCCACCAACGAAGTTTACCGCCAGAAAAATGTTCTAAAAACTCTGAAAAAGGATGGTCATAAGGTTCTTTTGGTAAACCACTACAAAATATAGAAAAATACCCAGATAGTTTTCCAAAAGCAACTCCAATTTCTCCTTTAGTCCAATTGGAGTGTCTTAAAACTCCCTCGACATGAGAATGAGGAGTTTTGTTTAAATATTGTTCAATGCGCAAATTCCATTGATGAGATAAATCGAGGGAATCAAATTTTTTATCAAACCATTCTTCTTCAATTTCTAGTTCGATGAAATATTTTAGCATTTCTTGGAGGGGTTGATAACTTTCGATACTATTATTGATTTTGTTTGTTTTAAAGTAATGGAAAGTCAGTTCTTCATGAATCTTTTCAAGAAAGGCAGGATCCCCGTTTTTTTCTGGGAAAATTCTGTTGACGATTACTTTTGTAAGACTATCTGTTAATAAAGGGAGAAGTGTACAAAAGCCAATGATGGAGTGTTTCATAAAATTTTGTTCTGTTTCACTTTTATCGTTTGTTGTTACAGAGTGATTATAATCTAATATAAAAACTTCTCCTAGTAATTTTAGACATTGGTTTAGGGCACTTACAAAATCTGTAAATATACCTAAATTAAGATAAATGGTCTCTTCATTTTGGTAGATGGTTGGGAAAGGATTTGGGCCAAAATTAATAAGGATGCTTTGTTTCGAAATAACGGATTGTGCAATACGGATAATATCGTATAACACAGACATCGTTTCCTCTTTACTCAAATGTAAATGTTGAATTGGAATGTATTCGCTTGGAAAGGTTTCTATATAATCTCTATATAAACGTAAAAAAGAAGCTTTACTTTCTTTAATATGCTGATAATAGAATTCAGTAAGTTCTACTCCATATATGGATTTGAGAACATCTATATATTTCACTTCATTCATATTTAATTGTTTTTGATATTTTAAATGGAAAAATTCTCTTAGAAGATTGAGGTGAGGGAATAAATTAATGATGCTTTCTCCACGAAGTCCTTTAATCCACAGTGAGGTTAATGTGTACAAAGCTTCCGAATAAGGCTTATGAAAACAGTGGGTAGAAAACTGATGACGAAGATAATAGTCATTCAATTTTTGAAATTGCTTTTGTTGCCGGATAGAAAGAGTATGAGAAAAATCTTCAAAATGATGGATTAAAAAAGTAGCTTCACTAGAACTAATTAAATACTCAATAATTTCTTCAAATGCCTTATTATAAGGATTAGGATCTGGAGAAAATAAATTATAGAAAAAATATTGTTTTTGTTGTTGCTCCTCAAGTAATTCAATTTGTTTCACTAACAAACTTAAATCCTGCGTATAACGTTCCATTGTATGACCCTCCCTAAAACGGTTTTTATTTTATTGTAACGCTTTCATTTTTGGGAGTCAATATGAATATTTATCTATTTTTTAGTTAATATTTGTCGAATTTAAGATTTTTAAAATTAACTTGACTTCAAGGAGAGTGTCTTTCATAATGGAGAAAGTTTAAGAGAAGGAGAGGTTTTATGTCTAAAAAAACTAAAGGAACAATTGCAATTACTTTAGCAATTGCAGCGATGGTTCTAATATTTGTTAGTTCTAGTATGTCCTACAAAGATCAATCCTTAGTATCGACGATTCAAAAGGGATTGCCCTCTCAACCATTTTCAGAATTGCTTTCAAAGATTAAGTTTGAATATGCGGGACAAACGATTAGTATTCCTTCATTAGGTTATGCTCAATTCGTTGAATTTTTTATTCGTAAAATAACCCATTTTTTAGCTTACTTTTTCATTGGCTACCAATGGACAAGAGGATTAAGTGTTCATGTTCGAAAGAAAGGATTCCCTCAATTTCTAGCTTTCTTTATAACCGTTTTATACGCAATTACTGATGAATTCCATCAAGGAATCACACCTGGAAGAACTCCTTTGATTCAAGATGTTTTTATTGATGCATTAGGTGCGATGTTTGGAGTCGGTTTAGGAACTTTGAAAAAAATTAAATAGAGAGAAAAACGTTGAAGATTTTCTTCAACGTTTTTTTATTTTGAGAGGCTTTTTCATTTCATTTTTCATAGCTCATTATGACTAGTCAAAGAGTGGAGGAAGAGATATGGAAATGAATGAATTAGCCGAGGAAATCTTTAAACAAGCCATTTCCCACCAGTTGGATGATATTCATTTATTGCCCATTGGAGAGGAGTATGTATTTTATCTAAGAGATGTTAATGGTTTAAAAGAACTAAGGAAAGTTTCAACGAAGATTGCTGAACAGTTTATTTCATATTTGAAATACCAAGCTGGGATGGATGTTGGGGAGAGAAGACGACCTCAAAGTGGGTCACTGACTTTTGAATTCTCAGTTCATCAAATCATTGAGTTACGATTATCTATTATTACCAATTTTAAGCAAAAAGAATCAATGGTCATTCGACTGTTACATCGTTCCAAAAAAGAGAATACTTCTATCCAAGCGACAACCTACTTTCCAAAGGATTGGAGATTATTAGAACAGTTTCTTAGATATAAAAGTGGATTAATTCTATTTTCTGGTCCTGTTAGTTCTGGAAAAACAAGCACCATGTATTCTTTACTTAGAGGAAGAATGAATGAAAAGACGTTACAAGTCATTACAATGGAAGACCCAGTCGAATATCATGAACCTATGTTTCTTCAAACAGAAATTAATGAAAAAGCGGGGATTACTTACGAACTTTTAATAAAAAGCTGTTTAAGACATCATCCAGATATTCTTCTCATTGGGGAAATTAGAGATGAAATGACCGCAAAAATGGCTATTCGTGCTGCTTTAACAGGGCATCTAATTTTAGCGACGGTGCATGCTAAAGATTGTAATGGTGTCATCTCTAGACTAATAGAACTTGGAGTTAGTAAGACCATGTTAGAACAAACGATTATTGCAATTTGTTCACAGCGTTTACTTCCAAGATACTGCGCTCTGTGTCAGCAAGAATGCCAAATCTATTGTAATCACTTAGCGAACGGAGAAAAAAGAGGAACGATTTTTGAAATTGAAACTAATCGTAACATTTCGAACTTTTTAAACAAGAATCAGTTCGAAAGAGACGAAGAAAGGATTCATCCTTTTAATAAGGTGTTAAGAAAGGCTTATGCATTGGGATATATTACTGAAAAAACTTACGAAACCTATCAAATTATCTAAAAAATGGAATATCGACATTCAAGCTAGATTCATGCTTCAATTGTCTCATTTATTGCAAGAAGGGTTTAGTTTAGACGAATCCTTAAAATTTTTAGAGTATTTATTTGATGCACAGAAGAGCCAGATAGAACAGATGAGAAAGTTGTTGAGTGAAGGACATCGGTTTGATCAATGTTTAAGAGAGGTTGGCTTTTCAGAAACTCATACTTCTCAAATTTATTTATCGATGCAATTTGGAAGCTTCGAGACAGCTTGTGATTCTATTGGAGATTTTTTAATCCGTAAGCTAAAGCAAAAGAAAAAAATGCATCAAACAATGATTTATCCAGCCTTTCTTTTTATCTTTGTGATTGGGATGATTCTTTGTATCCGAGTATTATTACTCGATCAGTTAGGAAGTATGATTCAAGAGGAACAATTAAAGCAGAGTGGATTTCTATATTGGATATGGCTAGGGTTCCAAAATTTACCGCAAATTTCACTCGTTATTCTTGGGGTTGGAATGATTCTCTCTTTTCTCATTTATTCTTTTTGGAAACAAAAGGATTCGTATCGTCAATTTCTAAGTCTGATTCATTTCCCGATTGTTGGAAAGAGCGTTCAACAATATGTCACTTTTTTGTATGCTAGAGAATTTTCTTATTTTTTAGGGAATGGACAATCTCTTTTAACTATGGTTGCGGAAATGAAGAAGGAAGGAACGAGTAACCTTTCAAAAATTCTTGCTGAAAAAATTGAACAGGAACTAGTCCGAGGAGAATCCTTCTCGGGTGCACTTAAGAAAATAGGGCTATTTCGAAAAGAATTTATTTGGCTTGTATTAGAAGGAGAGAAGACAAGACAGTTAGATGTTCAACTAAAGGTATACGCAGATCAAATGCTTGAAGAATTTTCCAAAGGAGTCGAAAAGAAAATCAAATGGATACAACCGATACTCCTGATGGGAATCGGCTTCCTCATCGTTTCCATGTATCTCATCTTATTACTACCGACATTAACAATGATTGGAGGAAATTAAAATGAAAATGAAAACAAAGAAAAAAGGCTTCACATTAATCGAATTACTCGTGTGTCTCTTTATTATTGGCTTGATGATGCTACTGATTATTCCGAATATTGCGCAACAAAGAAAGACTGCACAAGAGAAAGCTGACGAAGCAATTGTGAATGTAGTCAAGACTCAACAACAATCGTATATGCTGCAAAATAATACAAAAGAAGTTCCGACGGTAGAAGAATTGCTTAACAAAAAGTATATTGATCAAAAACAAATGGAAGCTTATAAAAAGGTAGATCCTAAGCTTATCACGCCTGATGCTCAATAATTATGAAGAAAAGAGCATTTACGCTTGTTGAATGCTTAATTGCGCTTGGCATTGCTTGCTTTTTACTTATACTGACACCACCTTTGATTAGTCGTTCCTATGTAAATTGGAGGGAAGAAGTATTTCTTAGAGAGTTTGAGCAAGTAATGGATACAGCGCAGATTACAGCAATTTCAACGGGCAAAGGTTCATTTGTGACAGTTTCGGGCGGCCTAGTGGTATTAAATTGTCATGGAGCAAGAGAACTGGATAAGAAGATTCGTTTTCCAGATTCAATGAAGAGTTATTCAATTCAAACGTATAGTTTCAAACCTTATAGTGGGAATGTAAATCAGTTTTCATCCGTGACTTTTGATGGACAGAATCGCAGATACACTTATGTTTTTCAATTAGGGGAGGCTAAGTATCATGTTGAAATTACCGACAAGTAGAGGATATGTATTGCTTGAAGCGTTAATAGGGCTGATGGTTTTATCGGTTATTGTCTCCTTAATTAGTTTTACGGTAGGGCAACTGTACCGCCGGCAACAACTAAAAGGATGCTTTTTGGATGCAGCATCGACACAGCTAATGGATTTACAAGCTAGCGCTACTTATCCTACAACTATTGATAAATTGCCAAATGAAGAGTTCCAAAAGATGAAAAAAGTTACACTAGAAAAAGTAAATTCAACCGGCTCACCAACAATAGTAACAGTATCTTGTGGAGAACATAAGGAGGTGTTCCAAATCAATGCAATTACCGAGAAAAAGGTCCGGATTTCTTCTCATTGAACACCTCTTAGCGCTTACCATTATCTCGATTAGTTTAGTGGCATTTATGGGACTTTGCACAGCGTTTTTAAAAATCAAAGATCGACTCAATGTTCCTGATGATATTAAATGGCATGTAGCAGCACAACAGATGAATTATAATTATGCTGGATATAGACTGAAGTCATTTAACGGCTACAATCCTTATATTGCATATTTTGAAAACATGACATCTGAGAAAACAGAGGTGATTACATTAGTTTCTAGTTGGAGGGACGGAGGGAAGATTTATAAAGGATCAGGAGGAAGTGGAGGACACCAACCATTTCTCTACGGCATTCGCTCCTTATCCATTCAAAGAAATGGTAACAGATTACTGATGTTACTAACTTTAAATCAAGGGAATACTTTTCGATTAAATTTTGCACCAAAGAATCGTGTTATTTACATCAAAGTGAAAGAGGTAAAGGAAAAGAAAAATGATAAACCCTAAAAGAAAAGGAACATTACTTTTTCAGTTTTTAGCACTCCTTGCTATTGCTAGTTTCCTCATCATTGCTCTATTAAAAATTCATGCCCATAACACTCTTGAATATCGCCTTCTAGAAGATGGGTATCGAATGGATTTATTGCTCGAGATGGCGAGTCAAAAAGTGCGTCAAAGGCTTTCTTTTAAAGGGGATGAAATGACTTTTCCGGATAATATTCAATTTTCTAATGGCACAGTGAGGGTAGAATGGAACGAGAAAGCACATCAATTTATATTAAAGGCATACCTTCCAAATGGCCACACGAAAGAAGATACACTAATTATTCAGTTTGTAAAATAAACCAAACGCTAGATAGCAACTTCTTTTGTTTTTTTCATTTTCAAGATATGGTATACTTTTCAATGAGAAAATGAAAAGATGGTGAAATGATGACACAAACAATCGGAGAAATTTTAAAAAGTGCAAGGCAATTAAAAGGATACACTCTTGATGACTTGCAACAAATTACAAAAATTCAAAAACGTTATTTAATTGCAATTGAAGATAATGACTTTGACTTGATGCCAGGTGCTTTTTATACACGTGCGTTCATTAAACAGATTGCGGACACAGTTGGTTTAGACGGAGCAGCTTTATTAGAAGAACATGCATCAGAAATTCCACAAGCAACTGTTAAAACAACGACTTCTACAGCTACTTCGGCTTCAGTAACAAGTAATCGTACACGTTTAAATAAGAATAAGAGTAAATGGTCTTCAATATCAGATACTTTAAAGAATTATTTCCCTACAATTTTATTGGGAATGTTCATAGTAGCGATTATTTTTGCAATTGGACAAGCGGTTTTAAACACTCGTAGTCAAAGAAATAATCAGGTTACCACACAAGTAACGACTCAGCAAAGTGCTGTACAAGAAACCACGGTTGCTACTACAACAACAAAAGCTCCCGAAGTTACTAGTGTCAATTACTCATACGCGAATGGGAATGCTTTATACTATACTGCTCAAGTAAGTAAATTCCCTCTAGAGGTTAAAGTGTTGAACCAAGCAAGAACCGATCTTTGGGCTCAAATCTCTGCAGATGGAACAGTTGTCGCTGATGGAGTACCAAGTACTGGGCAAACAGTTTCTGGTTCTATTCCAGAAGGAACAACTACCATTCGAATGGATTTTGGTTATACACCTTTAGGAACGATTACCGTTGGAGGAGTTGAACTAAAAATTCCAGAAGGTTCAACTGCAAATAGAATTTATATTACAGTACAATAGGAGAAACTCAGTGAATTTACCAAATAAATTAACCGTAATGAGAATTTTCATGATCCCGGTATTTATCGTTCTCATGAGTTTGCCAAGTGAAGCGTTCGGTACGATGAATCTTTTAGGTTCACAAATTAATGTTGTACACTTCTTGGCAATGATTATTTTCGCGGTAGCTAGTTTTACAGATTATCTTGATGGCTATTTAGCACGCAAATACAAATTAGTAACAAACTTTGGGAAGTTTGCAGATCCTTTAGCAGATAAAATGTTAGTGATGACGGCTTTCATCATGCTTGTTTCTTTTCATTTAGCCCCAGCATGGGTGGTTAGTATCATTGTCTGTCGTGAATTAGCAGTAACTGGTCTACGACTATTATTAGTAAGCGACGGAGAAGTTATGGCTGCAGCATGGCCAGGAAAAGTGAAAACTGCTACTCAAATGTTGGCGATTATTTTTCTGTTGACGGATGATTTGTTCTTTAAGCCAATTGGCGTTCCAATTGGACAAATCTTATTATATAGTTGTTTAGTATTTACAATCTATTCAGGTTTGGATTATTTTGTAAAGAATCGACATGTATTTGCGGATTCATTTACTAAAACAGAATAACAAATGAAGCCTGAAACATTATTGTTTTGGGCTTTATATTTTTACGAAAAAGAGTGTAAGGAAGGCGAAAAAATGAATGCGGAAATTATAGCAGTCGGAACTGAACTACTTATGGGTCAAATTGTAAATACGAATAGCGCGTATTTAGCTCAAGAATTGGCGAAAAATTCGATTCCAACTTACTATCAACAAGTAGTTGGCGATAATGAAGAAAGAATGGTTGAAGCGATTGAATTGGCTGCTTCAAGAAGTGATTTGATTATTCTCTCTGGCGGACTTGGGCCAACAACAGATGATATTACCAAGCAAGTATTGGCGCGCTTTTTAGAAGTGCCCCTAGTTGAAGATAAAAAAGCTCTTCAAAAAGTGATTGAGTTTCATGTGCGTTCTCATAGGGATATGAGTGAAAATAATCGTAGACAGGCATTAGCCTTTGAAGGTGGAACGGTTTTTAAAAATCATAACGGACTTGCAGTAGGGTGCGGTTTTGAAAAAGATGGCCGACAATTCATTGTTTTACCTGGACCACCAAATGAATTGAAAATGATGATGCAAAAAGAAGTGTTGCCTTTCTTACGTAAGAAAGTGGGCAAAGTGGATTTATTTGAATCACGTTACTTACGCTTCTTTGGAATTGGAGAATCACGCTTAGTAACCATTTTAGAAAATCTAATTGAAGAACAAACAAATCCGACGATTGCACCATATGCTGGTAAATTTGAAGTAATGCTTCGTTTAACGGCCAATGGTGAAACAGAAGAAGAGTGCAGAGATCTTCTTGATGGAATGGAACTACTTATCCAATCGCAAGTAGGAGAATTTTTCTATGGATACGGGGACCACAATACATTACAAGAAGTCACTGTTGATTTACTAAAAGAATCAGGTCTTACGATTGCTTGCGCTGAAAGTTTAACGGGTGGATTGTTTGCAGCAAGTGTCGTTGCCTTTGAAGGAAGCTCATCCTACTTCCAAGGAGGAACAGTCGCTTATCAAAGAGAAGCGAAAGAAACGCAACTAGGAATCGATAGTACCTTGCTGGATCAATACGGAATGGTTAGTGCAGAATGTGCCAAGGCCATGGCGGAACAAGCAAGACTCCATTATCAAAGTGATTTAGGCATTTCATTTACGGGAGTTGCAGGGCCAAGTGAAATGGAAGGAAAAGAAGTCGGAACGATTTTCGTCGCATTAGCTTCCAGGACAGACGTAGAAGTTCTTGAATTACACCTTGCACGTAATCGTAACGATAATCGTGAATTCGCAGTACAACATGGATGGAATTTACTCAGAAAATATTTTTTAAAACAAGTTCGAACAAAATAAGAACAAATGTTCGCATATTGCTTGCGCATAGAATAGAACATAGTGTACAATATGTTTGACTTAAAATTCGTGGAGGAATTAAAACATGGCAGAAAATGAAAATCGTCAAAGAGCATTGGAAGATGCGTTAAAGAAAATTGAAAAGAGCTACGGTAAAGGTGCCGTAATGAAATTAGGAGAAAAAGTAGATACACAAATCCAAACAGTATCTTCAGGGTCTCTTGCATTAGATATCGCATTAGGCGTAGGTGGGTTCCCACGTGGACGTATCATCGAAGTATACGGACCAGAATCATCAGGTAAAACAACTGTTGCACTTCATGCGGTTGCAGAAGTTCAAAAACGTGGTGGAGTAGCAGCGTTTATCGATGCTGAGCATGCTCTAGATCCAGAATACGCAAAAGCTTTAGGCGTAAACATTGATGAATTACTATTATCTCAACCAGATACAGGGGAACAAGGATTAGGAATTGCAGATGCGTTAGTATCATCAGGAGCCGTTGACATTGTGATCGTTGACTCAGTTGCTGCGTTAGTTCCACGTGCCGAAATCGATGGCGACATGGGACAATCACACGTAGGTCTGCAAGCTCGTTTAATGTCTCAAGCACTACGTAAGTTATCAGGTTCTATTAACAAAACAAAAACAATCGCAATCTTTATCAACCAAATCCGTGAAAAAGTAGGCGTTATGTTCGGAAATCCTGAGACAACACCTGGTGGACGTGCGTTAAAATTCTACGCGACAGTTCGTTTAGAAGTACGTCGTGCTGATCAAATCAAACAAGGTACTGAAATCTTAGGGAACCAAACTAAAATCAAAGTTGTTAAAAACAAAGTGGCTCCACCATTTAAAACAGCTGTTGTGGATATCATGTACGGAGAAGGGATTTCTCAACTTGGGGAATTACTCGATATGGCTGCAGACCTTGACTTCGTGAAGAAGAGTGGTGCATGGTACGCTTATAACGACGAGAAGATTGGTCAAGGTCGTGAGAATGCAAAAGCATACTTGGCAGACCATCCAGAAGTCGTTGCCGACTTGAACCAAAAAGTTCGTGCTCACTATGGCATTGGAGTAGCAGCTCCTGTTGAAGTGGGAGAAGAAGGACAAACAAGTTTATTAGACTAATCAAATCAATAGAAAGAATCGGGCTAAAGTGATATGTACCCCCTTTACTGGACAAACCAGTAAAGGGGGTATTTATTATGCGTTACTCATTTGAATTCAAAATGAAATGTGTAGAATTATATCGACAAGGAATATGGGCCGAAACGCCTGAAAAAGTTATGAAAAGGAGTTTCCAAAGAAAAATACTGGATTGGGATAAAATTGAAAAAATTCACGGACCTAAAGGATTAGAGCGCGTTAAAAGGCAAAGAAAATGGACAGCAGAAGAAAAATTGACATTTATTCTACAGGTTTTAAACGGGAAGACTCTTTCAGAGGTTTCTTTTCCAGCAGGAATTAGTCGCGGATTATTAAGTTCTTGGGTTCACAAGTACCTAACTTATGGATATAATGGTCTAAAGAATGAGAAACGTAGACAAGCATTATCTAAGGAGCTTATTATGAATAAAAAGGCTGTGACTGGTAACCTTTCAGAATCCGAACGAGAAGAATTAGTTCGATTACGTGAGCGAAATGCATATTTAGAAGCTGAAATTGCTGTTATAAAAAAACTGAGAGCCTTGAGAAAAGAACAGGAAGCTGCGCTTCTCAAGGCGCGAAAGCAGCGATCATCAAGGAACTTCGAGAAGTAGGATACCAACTAAAATATCTTCTTAAAGCGATGAAAATGGCTAAATCTACTTATTATTTTGAATTAAATAAAGTAGATGCTGTGGCTGAAAAGAATGGGGATTTATTATTGGAAATCCAAACAATCTTTCATGAAAATAAAGGTAGATATGGTGTTAGAAGAATTTACCAAGAACTTCGTCGTAGAGGTTACGTTGTTAATCATAAAAGAATTCAACGTCTGATGCATATAAATGATTTGTTTGGAAAACGCCCTAAACAAAAATACCATTCTTATCGTGGTAGTGTTGGAAAAGTTGCTGATAATATTATTAACAGAGATTTTGTGGCCAAAAGGCCTCTTCAAAAATGGAGTACAGATGTATCTCAATTCACTTTTTCTTGGGGAAAATGTTTCTTTTCTCCAATCTTAGATATGTCTACTAATGAAATAATCTCCTATGATCTTTCTCTAAGCCCCGACTTAGAACAGATTCAAAGGATGCTAAATAGAGCTTTCAAAAAATTCCCTGATGTTAATGGATTGATTCTCCATTCTGATCAAGGTTGGCAATATCAACACGCATTTTACCAAAGATCATTAAATGAACGAGGGATTATTCAATCAATGTCCCGAAAAGGAAATTGTTATGATAATTGCATTATAGAAACGTTTTTCGCCAGAATGAAGAACGAAATGTTCTACGGTTTTGAAATGGAATATTCTACCTTTAAGGAATTTCAAACGGCTGTGGAAGAATATATAGATTATTACAATAACAAAAGAATTCAAGAAAAAACAAAATGGATGCCCCCTGTTCTATACAGGGAAACATCCATGTGTTCAGCTTAATTTAAAAATGTGTCCAGGATTCTGGGTACATATCAAAGGGCTCGGTTCTTTTTTATGCAAAGTTTAGTAACTGCTTAAGGTTTCATAAGAATGCTAGCATTTTACATTAAAATAATGTACTCTTATGGTTGGTATAATTTAAGAAAGAGGATTTATCAATATATGTTTAAAAGAAAGCCTTATGTAGGCCTAAGTGATAAAATTCGAAATCAGAAAAATTCGCAACAAATTCTCTTGGAAAGTTCATCTTGGTTAACGATTGGGAATATCGTCTCAAGATTACTTGGAGCTCTTTATATCATTCCTTGGGGAATGTGGATGGGTGCAGATAGGGATAATGCGAACTACTTATATTTTATCGCCTATAATATTTATGCATTAGTATTACAAATATCAACAGCTGGAATTCCGGTTGCAATTTCTAAAATCGTAGCGGACAACCATGCAAGAAGAGACTATAAGACGAGTTGGAGATTGTTTAAAGGAACGATGCTCTTTATGACGTTCTTAGGGTTTGTATTTGCGGCAGGAATGTATTTTGCAGCGCCACTTTTTGCAAAAGGAGCTACTCCTGAAGAGATTGCTGATAGTATTTTGGTCATCCGTTCGTTAACGCCTGCGGTACTCATTATTCCACCGCTTAGCTTAATGCGTGGATACTATCAAGGGTACAACGAAATGGCTGCTTCTGCGAAATCTCAATTATGGGAACAAGTAGTGCGTATCGTATATATGTTAGCTCTAACTTATTTCGTGATGCGTATCGTTTCTGGTGGTTATGTTCTTGCTGTAGCTCATTCAACATTCGCGGCCTTTGTCGGAGCGGTCATTGCGTTCTTATACTTAGCTTATAAGATGTTACGCGACCATAAAGGCATGATGGAATTAATGGAAGAGGGTCGTCCTGAACGTCCATTAAGTTTCTGGAAGATTATTCTGGAAGTAATGCGGGAGGCGTTACCTTTCGTATTAGTGACTTCAAGTATTCAAATCATCAGTTTGATTGACCAAGAAACCTTCCAACGTTTCGTGCCAATCTTTACAACTTACTCTTTTGAAGAAGGTAAAGAACTCATCACCTTGTTTGGATTTAATGCGAATAAGATTATTATGATCGTGATTTCGCTAGCGATGAGTATTTCGACAGCGGCTCTGCCACTGCTTGCGGCTCATTATTCTGTGAATGACCGGGAAGAAGTTAAACGCGTCATAGCGAATAACCTTGGTTTATTTGCGTATATTATGATTCCAGCTTCTGTCGGTATGGCGATTGTATCGGAACCAATATATAATGTGTTCTATTCACCAGACCCAACTGGAACTTATTTATTAGTTGTCTCATGCGTCATGTGTGTGTTCTTAGGATTATTTGTAACGTTCACATATATCTTACAATCGATGGAACAACATATTATCGCCATTAAAGCATTAGGATTTACAGTGATTATTAAATTGCTATGGCAACCAATGATGATGTACTTCCTTGGCGGAGCAGGTCCGTTAATTGCGAGTTCGGTTGCGTTCTTTGTAGCTACACTGTATATGTGTCGCCACGTTCTTCGATTGACTCGATTCGATTTGAATTACGTATTGAAGAAATTTGGGCAAGTACTTCTTGCATCTTTTGCAATGGCTGTGACTTCTGCGATTACATTATTTGCAATTAAACAAGTCATGCCAATTGGTGGTAAAGTACGTGCTTTAATTGCAGTTGCTGTGGTTGGTCTTGTCGGAGTAGCGACATACGGACTGATTACGCTGAAGAATCGATTAGCTGATGAAATGCTTGGCGCTCGTGTCGGTGGCATTCGTCGTAAATTGAGGATGAAATAATGAGAATAGATAAATGTTTAGCAGATTGTGGCCTTGGAACTCGTTCCGAGGTCAAATCTTTATTAAAGTCAAAAAAAATTACCGTTAATGGGAAAGTCGTAACGAATGGAAAAGTTCAAGTGAATCCTGAAACGGATGAGATTTTATTCGATGGTGAAAAAATTCAGTATGAAGAATTTGTCTATATTATGATGAATAAACCTAAAGGAGTCGTCAGTGCCACAGAAGATAATCTGCATAAAACGGTTCTGGATTTAATCAATCCGCTCTATTTTAAAAAGGGAGTCTTTCCTGTAGGGCGTTTGGATATCGATACGCACGGATTATTACTTTTGACAAATGATGGAGAATTGGCACACCGTCTTCTTTCACCAAAGAAACACGTCACAAAAATCTATCAAGCAAGAGTCGAAGGGGTGATGACTCCTGAAGATGCCGCTGCTTTTGAGAGGGGCATTGTGTTATCGGATGGGACGGAGTGCATGCCTGCACGTCTGGATATTCTTTCAACGACGCAGGATGAATCGATTGTTCAGATTCATCTAAAAGAAGGAAAATTCCATCAGGTGAAACGAATGGTCAAAGCTTGTGGGAAAAACGTTGTAGACTTGCAGCGACTCACGATGGGGACACTCAAGCTAGATGAGCGTCTCGCGTTAGGAGAGAGCAGACCATTAACCGAAGAAGAACGACAATCATTAGAAATCAATGACTAAAAAGCTTAGGAGAAATCCTAAGCTTTTATTTGTTTTAGAAAGTGTTTAACCGCTTTTCATCGCTTTGTAAAAATGGTAAGATAAGACTATTGAATCTACTTGATAGAGATTGGAGCGATTGGATGACAATTGATTGGAAAAAAGAAGTAGAACTTCGTAAAGAAGATTTATTAAAAGATTTATTTACATTATTACGTATTGACAGTGTACGTGATGATTCAAAAGCGACAGAGGAAGCGCCTGTAGGTCCCGGTCCTAAAGAAGCACTAGAAGCTTTCTTGGCAATCGGTGAACGTGATGGTTTCACAACAAAACAAGTTGGTAACTTAGCAGGGCATATCGAATTTGCACCAAATCCAGACTTTAAAGAAACTCTTGGAGTTTTAGGTCACGTGGACGTTGTTCCAGTTGGGACAGGCTGGGATACAGATCCGTTTGAACCACAAATTATAAATGATCGTATTTATGCTCGTGGTTCAAGCGATGATAAAGGACCAAGTATGGCAGCTTACTACGCGCTAAAAATCATTAAGGAATTAGGATTACCAGTTTCTAGACGTGTTCGTTTCATTATTGGGACAGACGAAGAATCCGGTTGGAAATGTATGGACCGTTACTTCCAAACAGAAGAAATGCCAGACTTTGGTTTCTCACCAGATGCAACATTTCCAATTATTAACGGGGAAAAAGGAATTCTGTCATTACACTATGATATTCCAGGTGAAGCATCAGAGGGGGATTACCAATTATTAAGCTTCGATGCAGGCTTACGTGAAAACATGGTTCCTCAAGATGCGCATGCGGAAATTATTGTTCCAAATGAAAACGAAGTGGTGGACCGCTTCTTTGCATATGTTTCTGCAAATCCTGTTGAAGGAACTGCTCAAGTTTTAGACGGGAAAGTCATCTTAGATGTGGTTGGTAAATCAGCACACGGATCTACTCCAGATAAAGGAATCAACGCTGGTACACACTTAGCGAAATTCTTAAACCAATTCAACTTCAAAGGCAATGCGAAGAAATATTTAGCATTTGCTGCTGAAGTATTACATGAAGATACAGAAGGTAAAAACTTAAAAGTAGCTTATACCCATGAAGTGATGGGACCTTTAACAGCTAATGCCGGAATCTTCACTTATACTCCAGAATTAGGTGGGGTAGCTGTAGTAAACTTCCGTTATCCATTAGGGGTCACTGCTGAAGGTCTTGAAATTAAGACAGAAGTAGTTGCTTCAGGATACGGCTTCACAGTTGCTCACGGGAAAGCACAAGTTCCTCACTATGTATCTCCAGAAGATGAGTTAGTGTCAACATTATTAGAGGTATATCACCGTCAAACAGGATTACCTGCACATGAACAATCAATCGGTGGTGGTACATACGGACGTATCTTCGAACGTGGTGTAGCGTATGGTGCGCTATTTCCGGACTCAATCGATACAATGCACCAAGCAAATGAATTCTTCGCTTTAGAGGATTTATTCAGATCTACAGCGATTTATGCAGAAGCGATTTACGAATTAATTAAGTAAAATTTTTGGGAAAGGTGGATGATTTTCATCCACCTTTTCTTTTTGCATTAGAATTACAAAAAATCCCGTGATTTCTTAAAAGTTCTTTGCTATTCGTTTGTAAAACGTGCTATACTACTAATGATATTATGTGTGAAAACTGTAAATTATTCATTTTTGGAGGCTAAAGCATGGGATTTATAATCTTTCTAGTGCTGATTGTAGTACTAGGTGCTGCATTATATGGAACAGCAATCTATTTAACAAGAAAACAAAATAAAGTGATTGAGGAATTATCTGAGAAAAAAGATAAGTTAATGGCAGTGCCAATTGCGGATACTTTCTATACTTTGAAGAATCTAAATCTAACAGGTCAAACAAAGAGAACTTATGAGACATGGCAAGCGACTTGGCAAACAATCACACGTTTTAGATTTCCTGAAATTGAAGCTGCTCTAGTAAGTGCAGAACAATATATTCAAAAATTAAACTTCTTTAAGGGGAGACAAGTTACTCAACAAGCTGAGAACTTAATAGAAGAAACAAAAGCAGAAGTTGATAAAATCTATTCAGCATTACAAAAATTATTAGATAGTGAGAAGCAAAATAGAGCGGAGTTAGATTTATTACAAGAACGTTATGCTTCAATGAGAAAAGATTTATTAGCACATAGCTTTTCGTTTGGAGAGGCTTTAGAGACTTTAGAAAAGCGTTTAGCTTACTTAGAGTTGGACTTCGCAAAGTTTAATACTTTAACTAACGAAGGAGATCACTTAGAAGCCAAGGAAGTACTTGGTCGTATTGAGAAAGAGATGAAAGAATTTGAATCCATCGTGGAACAAGTTCCTCAACTCTTAAAAGAAATCGATACTGTCTATAATGAGCAAGTGGAAGATTTAAAACAAGGCTACAAGAGAATGGTTGAAGAGCATTATCAATTCTCGAAGATTTCTATTCCTGATGAAATTGAGAGCATTGAAAAAACGATTCAAGTGGCTCGTAACCATATTGCTGCTACAGAATTAGAGGAAGCTCGTCAACAATTAGATAAAGTAGCTCGTGAAATCGACCAACTTTACGATGTGATGGAAGCGGAATTTGAAGCACGTGAATTTGTATACCGTAACAAAGTGCAAGTTGAAAAACGATTGAACCAAGTATTACAAAGCAACCGTTATGTGAATATTGAGGTTGATCGTGTATCACAAAATTATATTTTATCGAATAATGAGTTTGTTCGTGTTCAAGAATTTGCTGAACAATTAGAAAAAGAACAAGAAGCTATTCAATACTACAGCAAGGCGATGAAAAATCATCAAGTGCCTTACTCCGTTGTAAAAGAACATTACGAACTTGTTCTTGATAAATTAAATAGTATTGATGAAGATCAAACGGATTTAGTAAACACTTTATCTGATTTACGTAGCCAAGAAAAAGCGATTCGTGACGGATTAGATGTCTTCGAATTAGACTTACGTAATATGAAACGTACGATTGAGAAATACCACTTACCAGGTCTTCCAAAAGAATACTTAGAATTGTTCTTTGCAACAAGCAATCGTATTGAGCAATTATGGCAAAAAATGAATCGTGTGAAGTTAGATATGAGTGAAATTAATGCCGCAAATAATGTGATTGAAGAGGATGTTGAGAAATTAGATATCCTTACAGAGCAAATTGTGGACAACGCTCAATTAACGGAGTATATGATACAACATGCCAACCGTTATCGTTTATCACATCCTGAAATCGAAACTGCAATTGGTCGTGCACTTGACCTATTCAACCACACATTCAAATACGATGAATCATTACAAATTATTGAGTCAGCGTTAGAACAAGTGGAACCGGGTGCTGGTAACCGTGTCCGTCAAAACTATCAATCAGAAAAGAATAATAGCTTATTCTTCTAATGTAAATATTCTAGCCACGTGAGTGAGAGCTCACGTGGCTTTTTCTATGCATTGAGAGCTTACTTTCAATCAATTAAACATAAGATATCGTATTATATTCAAGTTTTTTGGATTGAAAATCTATATTTCTTTATATAGGTTAGGAGTATACTGAAAGTACAAATGAAGGAGGGGTATAATGGATTTTGTTTTTATGGGTAGCGTATTTTTTGCAGGACTATTTTCTTTTTTTTCACCTTGTGTTTTACCGCTATTCCCAGTATATTTTGGAGTTTTAATGAGTGAACAAGATGGTAGACATATTCAGATTGGAAAAGTTTCTATTTATTGGAAACCAATTATCCGGACATTGATTTTTATAACGGGAATCTCAACAGTTTTTTTCTTTCTGGGCTTTGCAGCAACTATCTTAGGAAGCTTGATATACAATGCGTGGTTCAATATTTCATTAGGGGTCATAATTGTTATTTTAGGCTTGCATCAGATGGAGTTCTTTCAATTTTTATTTTTACAAAAACAAAAGACTGTACAATTTGAGATTAAAAATCAAAAATCTTTATGGAGTAGTTATCTACTAGGTCTCAGCTTTAGTTTTGGCTGGACACCTTGTGTGGGACCTGTACTCAGTGCAGTGTTGTCATTAATTTCAACACAACAAGCTAGTCCATTTTATGGAGTGTTTTTATTATGTCTTTATATTCTTGGATTATCCATTCCATTTTTAATACTATCGATTGCGTCAACCTGGGCATTTAAAATATTCAATCTTGCAAAAAAACGTTTAATGGTATTAAAAAAACTTGGTGGTTTAGTAATTGTGTTGATGGGTTTAGCCATTATCTGGGCACAGCTCCCACAAATACTTCATTAATTAAAAGGAGAAATAATGATGAAAAGAAAATTATTGTTAGCCGTATTTAGTACATTTTTATTAGCTGCTTGCCAAAACTCACAAATGGGTATGGATAAAATGGATATGAAATCTACGACTGAAGAAATGGGAAAGATGAGCGAGCAAAAGACAGAAAATAAAGATTCAATGAATGGAACAATGGGGATGGATGAAGTGAGTGATTATACTTTTAAAACGCTAGATGGGAAAGACGTTTCTCTTGCAGATTATAAGGGAAAGAAAATCTATCTGAAATTTTGGGCTTCATGGTGCCCAATCTGTTTAGCTGGACTTGCTGATATTAATCAATTAGCGGACACGCCTCCTAAAGATGCAGTCGTTCTAACTGTTGTTGCACCAGGTGTGAATCGTGAAAAAAAATTAGACGACTTTAAAGAATGGTTTTCTGGGTTGGAGTATAAAACACTTCCAGTTTTAGTAGATAATAATGGTCAGTTTTTAAAAAAATTAGGAGTCGTTGGGTACCCTTCTTCAGCTTTTATTGATGCAAATGGGAAAGTGGTAAGAGTTCAACCAGGTCACGTAACGAATGAGGATATCGTGAAGACTTTAGAAACACTTTAGAAGAGGAGAAAGCAGAATGGATAAAAAACTAATGATTTCAGTCTTTGCCTTCATTATTTTATTAGCGGGAGCTTTGTATTTTGGTAAAGGCAATACAGTAGTCAGTTCTTCTGAATCAGAATCGATTTCAAAAAAGGTCACGAATCTGATTGAAAAAGAAGAAAACAAATCCAATACCAAAAAGGAGGCAACAAATATGAAAGAAATTTATTTGGCAGGAGGCTGTTTTTGGGGGCTTGAGGAATATTTTTCAAGAATTAATGGGGTAAATGATGTTGTTAGTGGTTACGCCAATGGGAATGTAGAAACAACCAATTATCAACTTATTCATAGTACAGACCATGCTGAGACAATTCATGTAACTTATGATGCGGATAAAGTTTCCCTAAGAGAATTATTATTATATTACTTTAGAGTGATTGATCCTTTTTCAGTGAATAAACAAGGAAATGATGTAGGCCGCCAATATCGTACAGGAATTTATTATACAGATGAAGCCGATAGTGAGATTATACAGGAGGTCATGAAAGAAAAAGAGGAACAATTAGGGAAAAAATTAGCAGTTGAAACGGAAAAACTACGCCATTTCGTAGTTGCTGAAGACTACCATCAAGATTACTTAAAGAAACATCCAAATGGATATTGTCACATTGATGTGAAAAAAGCAAATGATCCAGTTATTGATGCGAATATGTATCCACTTCCTGATGAGGAGACTTTAAAGAAAACATTGACAAAGGAACAATATGCTGTAACTAGAGAAAATCGTACAGAATTAGCATTTTCAAATCAATATTGGAATAATCATGAAAAAGGAATCTATGTAGATGTAGCGACAGGAGAACCACTATTTTCTTCACGAGACAAATTTGATTCTGGATGTGGATGGCCAAGTTTCACGAAACCAATCTCTTCAGAAGTAGTTACTTATCATGAAGATAATAGTTTTAATATGAAACGAGTTGAGGTAAGAAGTCGTATTGCAAATTCTCATTTAGGCCACGTGTTTGAAGATGGCCCTAGTGATAAAGGCGGACTACGATTCTGTATTAATAGTGCTTCCATTAAGTTTATTCCTCTGGATGAAATGGATTCTAAAGGATATGGTTATTTGAAAGACTTTGTTAAATAGAAATAGATGCTTTAGAGGAGAGGGGTTAATGATGGGAATTTCTCTCTTTTAAAGCATTTTTTTATGCAAAACTCACTCGAAAAAGTTTTATGAAAGAGTATAATGGAAACAGGAGGGGATTTTATGTATTCAATCTTGATTGTAGAAGATGAACCAGTTATCCGAAAAGGGATTGCTTCTCTTGTTGATTTTGAAAGTTTGGGGATATCAAGCGTTCTAGAGGCCGAAAATGGGAAACAGGCGATAGCAATGATTCAAGAGCAGGCGCCAGACATTTTGCTGACGGATATTAATATGCCAAAAATGGATGGAATTACTTTGGCTCAATTAGCAAGAGCTGAATTTCCACAATTAAGAATTATCTTTTTAACAGGATATGATTATGTGGATTACTTGCTATCAGCAGTTAAATTAGGGGTCGATGATTATATTCTAAAGCCTGTTACCAAAACAGAAATTGAATCCTTGCTTATAAAAGTTGTCTCAAAATTGAATGAAGAAGAAAAACAAAGAAGATTATTAGAATTAGCCAGTAAGAATACCAGTCAATCTGAATCTGTTCACTTTGAGAAATTGATTTTAGAGCAATTATCTAATCCGGAATTATCTCTAGTAGAACTGGCAAAACAATTAGGATTTAGTTCGAATTATTTAAGTATGCTTATAAAGAAAGAACTTGGTAAGTCTTTCCAAGAATATGTAACAGATCAGCGCATTCAAATGGCGAAAAGACTTTTATTATCTACCGATATGAAAATATATGAGATAGCAGAAGCCGTAGGGATTGAAGATATGAATTATTTTTCCTACCGATTCAAATCAATAGTGGGAGTTACTCCAAAAAAATTTAGAAACGGAGCTAATGTATGAGAAAAAAGTCTTTAGCAACACGTTTATTTGGATATCTGAGTTTAATGCTATGTGTACTTGTAGTCATCATTGGTAGCTTCTACTGGGTTCAAAGTAGTGAACTGTTTCATAGAGAAGTGGAAGAGCATACGATTCATGAGATAGATACGAGTGCAAAATATATTGAGCAATATGTTAGTAATTTAAAATCAACCTCAATAGCATTAGCCCAATCAAAAGAAATTCAAACCTATGCCCAAAACGACCATGCAAACAACAAGGATGCAATTCATCAGTTGTTTGATACTATTTTAAAGAGTCATCCAGGCTTTAGAGCCATCCTATTTGTGACAAAAGATGGTAGAATCTTAAAGACTGGCATGGATGAAGAGATGGTAACATCTACAGATATGATGGCGCAAGAATGGTATAAAGAAGCTATCCTAAAATCAAACACGCCTATTATCAAATCGACGAAAAATAATAGTAATCAAGTGGTTATTTCTATTAGTCAGGAAATAAAAGGAGAAGATGGACAACAACTTGGTGTGATTCGTTTAGATGTAGATTATCAAGAATTAGAAAAGTATGTTAAAGAACTTTCTTTAGGAACAAATGGATATGCTTTTGTCATTGAAAAAGATGGCACGATTATTTATCATCCGGATTCTGAAGTGTTCGAGTCGGTAGAAAAACAAATGTCCGTTCAAGATATCTCCAATAGTCCGATGGATTCGATGGTCTCTGAAGATTACTTCGTTCATAAGAGTACCATTGGAAACGGTGATTGGGTCTTAGTTGGGGTAAGCTCGTTTAGTAGTTTTAAAGAGACGTCGTTCAAATTGCTTGCGATTGTGAGTGCTGTTGGGATTGTTAGTTTAATGATTTGTATGTTTGGAATTTATGCTCTGATGCGTTATCAACTGCTTCCTGTAAAACAATTAGGCCGGGTCATGAAGAAAGTTGAAGAGGGAGACACTACGATTCGAGCACAGGAGAACGGTGCGCAAGAATTCCAAGTGTTGGCTGCTAGTTTCAATCAAATGTTAGAGAAAATTGAAAAACTCATGCAGGATGAAAAAGAACAAGAAGCACTGACCAGAGTTTATGAATTAAAGGCATTAACGAGTCAAATTAATCCGCATTTTCTATATAATACTTTGGAGACTATTATTTGGATGGCTGAATTTCAAGACCATAAAAAAGTAGTAGAAATTACCAAAGCACTCTCTAATTATTTTAGACTTTCGCTGAATGCGGGAAATGAATTAGTAACATTACAACAAGAAATAGAGCATGTACGACAATATTTATTTATTCAAAAGGAAAGATATGGCGATAAGTTAAATTATCGAATCGATTTTTCAGAAGAAATTCCTCCGATTATGATTCCAAAAATTGTTATTCAACCTCTCGTAGAAAATGCAATCTATCATGGAATTAAAGAAATCGATAGACCAGGGCAAATTGATATTACACTTCTAAAGATTGATGAATGGATTGAAATTTGCATTGCCGATAATGGCGTCGGAATGAGTGGGAAAGAAACTTCATCAAAACAGCTTGGTGGTATTGGAATTAAGAATGTCACTGAACGGTTGAAACTATTTTTTGGGGAAGCATTTACGATGACGATTGATTCAAAATCAAATGAGTATACAAAGGTCTATTTACGCATTCCGATAAAAAGGCAACAAGACTTGCAATAGTTGACAAAACAAGGCTCTTTTCGTATACTTCTAAAGGTAAGCAATCGGATTGAGATTTTACATATTAGAGAGGCTTGTCTGGTGAAAATAGCTATCAAAATCGTGCTCCCGATTGAAAATTTTGTAGAAATACAAACGTTCTTCCAGCGTTATCGGAATTAGAGATGAATGAACAGCTGTTTCATTGTAAGCAAGGTGGTACCGCGGTAGGACGCCCTTGCAGCAATGGGGCAGTTTTTTTATTTACAAAAAGAAGGAGAATGAAGATGAAAAAATTATCAAGTAGCGAAATTCGTCAAATGTACCTTGATTTCTTCCAAGAAAAAGGACATAAGGTGCATCCAAGTGCGAGCTTAATTCCTGTAAACGATCCAACATTATTGTGGATTAACTCAGGGGTTGCCACTCTTAAAAAATACTTTGATGGAACTGAAACACCCGAAGTTCCACGTATTACCAATGCTCAAAAGAGTATTCGTACAAACGATATCGAAAACGTAGGACATACAGCTCGTCACCATACTTTATTCGAAATGATGGGGAACTTCTCAATTGGAGATTACTTCAAAGAAGAAGTCATTCCATGGGCATGGGAATTCTTAACAAGTGAAAAATGGTTAGGACTTGATCCAGACCGCCTATACGTAACTTATTATCCAAAAGATCCAGAAACAAAAGCATTATGGATGGATAAAGTTGGTCTTCCTGAAGATCACATCATTCCAGTAGAAGATAACTTCTGGGATATCGGGGCAGGTCCATGTGGTCCGGATACTGAGATTTTCTACGACCGTGGAGAAAAATATAATAACTTAGCAGAAGATGATCCAGAAAACTATCCTGGTGGAGAAAACGAACGTTACTTAGAAATTTGGAACTTAGTATTCTCTCAATTCAACCATATGCCAGACGGAACGTATCCACCATTACCACATAAGAACGTCGATACGGGGATGGGTCTTGAACGTGTAGTTTCTGTTATCCAAGACACACCAACAAACTTTGAAACAGACTTATTTATGCCAATTATTAAGCAATTAGAAAGCTTAAGCGCTGGTAAGAAATACAATGACTCTAAAGAATTAGATGTTTCATTCAAAGTAATCGCTGACCACATTCGTGCAGTAAGCTTTGCGATTGGGGATGGCGCGCTTCCTTCAAACGAGGGCCGTGGATATATCATCCGTCGTTTAATCCGTCGTTCAGTAATGCATGGACAACGTTTGGGAATTCAAGGTTCATTCTTAACTAAATTAGTTCCAACTGTTGCTCAAATTATGCACAGCTACTATCCTGAAGTTACTGAAAATATGGAATTCATCCAAAAAGTGATTGCAAACGAAGAGAATCGTTTCCAAGAAACCATTCACGACGGTTTATCTATCTTAGAAACTATTTTTGCAGATATGAAAGCTTCAAACGAAACGACACTTTCTGGCGAAAATGCGTTCAAACTATACGATACTTATGGATTCCCATATGAATTAACATTAGAATACGCTAGCGACAATGGGTTCACAGTCGATGAAGAAGGTTTCCAAGCAGAAATGCAAGCTCAAAAAGATCGTGCACGTGCTGCTCGTAATACAGAAACATCAATGAATGTTCAATCTGCAGTATTACGTGATATCACTGTAGAGAGCGAATTTGTTGGATATGCTTCAACAACAGAAGAAGGCGTGTTAAAAGCCATCGTTGTCGATGATGAATTAGTAGAATCTGCACATAAAGATGCACATGCTCAATTAGTGTTTGATCGTACACCTTTCTATGCTGAAATGGGTGGACAATTAGCAGACCACGGTACAATCCAAGATGCTAACGGTACAGTTGTAGCCAATGTATTACAAGTGAAGAAAGCTCCTAACGGACAACCATTACACACAGTAGAAGTGATAGGAGACTTACAAGTAAACGCAGCTTACACATTAGTGGTAGATGCTTCTGAACGTGCAAAAATCATCAAAAACCACACCGCAACTCACTTATTACACCAAGCATTGAAAGATGTTCTAGGAACTCACGCAAACCAAGCAGGGTCTCTTGTAACACCAACTGGATTACGTTTCGACTTCAGTCACTTTGGTCAAGTAACTTCTGAAGAATTAGCTGAAATGGAACGTATCGTAAACGAAAAAATCTGGGCTGGTTTAGAAGTAGTGACTGTTGAGACAACACTTGAAGATGCGAAAAGTCGTGGGGCAATGGCACTCTTTGGTGAAAAATACGGCAACTTGGTTCGTATGGTCAACATTGGTGACTGGTCAATCGAACTTTGTGGTGGTATCCATGTAGCGAACACTCAAGAAATCGGATTATTCAAGATTGTGTCTGAATCTGGTATCGGTGCTGGCGTTCGTCGTATCGAGGCTGTCACAAGTAAAGAAGCTTTTGACCTATTAAGCCATCACGAAAACTTATTAAAACAAGTGGCTGGTGAAGTCAAAGCAATCCAATTAGATACAGTTGTAGAACGTGTGGCTACTTTAGGCCAAGAATTGAAAGAAGCAAACGGTGAAATTGCAAAACTGAAAGCTAAAATTATGAAATCTGAAGTAGCAGATGTCTTCAATAACGTAGAAGAAGTGAACGGAACTTCATTCATTACTGTAGCTCTTGAAAACAAAGAAATGGATGAATTACGTCAATTAGCAGATACATGGAGACAAAAAGGTGCTAGCGATATCTTCGTAGTAGGTACTGCTTCTGCGGATAAAGCAAATCTTTTAGTAGCCGTATCAAAAGATGCTAATGCAAGAGGATTGAAAGCAGGCGATATCATTAAGGCGATTGCTCCAGCTATCCAAGGTGGAGGCGGAGGCCGTCCTGATATGGCTCAAGCAGGTGGTAAGAACCCAGCTGGTATTCCACAAGCATTTGAATTGCTTAAAGAATATTTAGCTAAATAAGACCAAAATTTGGAAACCTTCCTTAAGCTTATGAATGAGTTTTAAGGAAGGTTTTTATTGTGAAAGCAAAGGAAAGGCTTTCTAAAAGTTTAAGAATCGGTAAGTATCGATTGTAGTTTTACTGAAAATCCTGTAAAATAAGCATATATATTGAAATGAGGTGTCAGTATGAGTTCAATAGATGAAACAGTCCTATTTAAGTTTAATGAAAAGGATGAAAAAAGCGTTCAAGAAACTTTAACTATCGTGTATGATGCGTTGAATGAAAAAGGATATAGTTCAATTAATCAAATTGTAGGATATTTATTGTCTGGGGACCCAGCGTATATTCCTAGACATAAAGATGCGCGTAATTTAATCCGTCGTCACGAAAGAGATGAGATTTTGGAAGAACTCATTAGACATTATATTCGTTCTACAGGAAGAGATGCCTAATATGAGATTGATGGGCTTAGATGTCGGAAGTAAAACTGTGGGCGTCGCCGTTAGTGATTTAATGGGATGGACTGCTCAAGGGGTTGAAACGATTCCGATAAATGAAAAGGCTTCTGAATTTGGCTTTAAACGTGTTGTTGAATTGGTAGAAGAATACGGTGTTGAGAAAATTGTAATAGGTCTACCAAAAAATATGAATAACACGGAAGGTCCAAGAGTAGAGGCTTCTCGACGATATGGAGCAAGTCTAGAGAAAAGACTCCAAATTCCCATTGTTTTTCATGATGAGCGCCTTACTACGATGCAAGCTGAAAGGATGCTTGTAGAAGAAGGAAATGTTTCAAGAAAAAAAAGAAAGCAAGTCATTGATATGCTGGCAGCAGTCATGATTTTGCAAAACTATTTAGATTTAAATGGAAATCAATAAAAGAAAGAGGAAAGAAAATGACAGAACATTCACATCACGAACACGATCATGAACATGATCACTTAGAAGGACACGAAGGTCACGAACACATTACAATCGTTGACGAAGAAGGAAACGAAATTTTACACGAAGTATTATTTACTTTTGAATCAGAAGATTACAATAAATCATATGTTTTATGCTATCCAGCAGGAATTCCTGAAGGTGAAGAAGTAGAATTACAAGCATTCTCATATGTTGAAGCTGAAGATGGTACTGAAGGTCAATTAAACCCAATCGAAACAGAAGCTGAATGGGATATGATTGAAGAAGTATTAAACACATTCTTAGCAGAAGAAGATTTATAGTCCAAAAAGACCAAGGGTTGCCTTGGTCTTTTATTTTTTTAGAGAAATATAGTTTCATTTGCAAAACATGACAAATGATGTCAACATTAAAAGGATATAATCCATTAAGAGGTGAAGATAATGTATGAATAATAATAGATTGTTTCGACTGCTATATTATGTTCTATCGAAAAGAAAAGTCACAGCATCACAGCTAGCGGACCATTTTGAAGTTTCAATTAGAACAATCTACCGAGATATTGACAATCTTAGTAGTGCGGGGATCCCCATTTACGCCACTCAAGGGAAAGGGGGAGGCATTGAGATATCTCGAGATTTTATTTTAAATCAATCTTTGTTATCTCAAGAAGAAAAGGAACAAATAATGAATGCCTTACAAGGATTAGGGACAACGAGTGACTTATCTGACAAAAATCTTCTTATCAAATTGTCTGCCTTATTTAATATGGAGATGATCAATTGGATTGAAGTTGATTTTCAAGGATGGCAATCTACACAAGAACCGGCCGTATTTCAAAATTTGAAGCTGGCGATTTTGAATAAAAATTTAATTTCTTTCGACTATATTAGCCATCTACAAGAAACTGCAAGAATAGTAAAGCCAATTCGATTATGGTTTAAAGGCTTTAATTGGTATTTGTATGCTTTTTGTTTATCTAGAAATGATTATAGATTATTTAAATTATCCAGAATAAAAAAATTGAAGACTTTGAAAGAAAGGTATGAGGATTCGTTTGAAGGCATTTCGTTGAACGAAATAAAAGTACCAAGTAATACGATTTCTCTCCAGGTTAAATTTGATAAAAGAGTGGCATATCGCGTTTATGATGAAATTACTACAGAAATCACTGTTGATGAGAATGGAGATTTATTGACAACTATTGAACTCCCAAATGATGAAAGAATGGTTAGTTACTTATTCTCTTTTGGCTCAAATGTCGAGGTACTTCAACCAAAAGAAATACGCCTACAAATAAAGCAATTGATTCAAACAATTGGAGAAAAATATAAAACATGACATAGGTTGGCAAGTATTCAATCGTATAATAAGAGTATCAAATAGAAAGGCGTGAGAAAAATGAAGTATGAATGGAGAAAACAAGAGAAAGAATTATACGGTGTAAAAACTAAAGCTGTATTAGTAGATGTTCCAAAGCAAAAGTTCATTACGATTAAAGGAAAAGGAAATCCAAATGAAGAAGATTTCTCAAATAGAATTTCCGCTTTATATTCAGTGGCCTATGGTATCAAGATGTTGTTTAAAAAATTAGCATTGAATAATGAAATTAATGATTTTACCGTTTTTCCTTTAGAAGGTCTATGGCAAAAAGGGGATAAGGTTGAGTTTGATAAGAATGATTTAAGTTATACTTTAATGATTAAACAACCAGATTTCATCACTGAAGAAATCTATAACCAAGCTTTGAAAATCGTAAAGCAAAAAAAGCCTAATAATTTATATGAGGGAATCTCTTTTAAAGAATTTGAAGGGGAAAAAGCGATTCAAATTTTACACTTAGGAAGTTTTGATGACGAACCTCAATCTTTTGAGAAGATGGATAAATTGGCTACAGAATTACAATTAAAAAGAACGTCTAATGTACACCTTGAAATCTATTTAACAAATAAAAACAGAACGAGCGAAGAAAAGCAAAAAACAATTCTAAGATATTCAGTCGAATAAATCCCCAAAAGGTAACAGTACGAATAGAGACTGTTACCTTTTATTGAATATGAACTAGCTTAAAATATTGTTATATGAACGTTCTAACTCCCTTTTCTAATTGAGTTTCTTCATTTTTTTATAATAATAGGGTATAATAACTACAACTATGGTTACCTTATGTGACTATCTTAGGAGGAAAACAATGTCTCAAAATGAACATAAAAAGCATTCCTTAATTTCCGAGACGGATTCTAAAAGAGATATCCGAAAGAAGGAAACGTCTATTATTAAAAAGATTATGAAGTATTTCATGATTGCACTTCTAGCAATTGTTCTAATTGGAGGAATCTTTACTTGGAACTACATTAATGGTGAAGTAAAACCTGTAGATAGCGAACAAACAGAATTGGTTGAATTTGAAATTAATCAAGGGGAATCTGTTAAAGATGTTGCGAATCATTTGAAGGAAAAAGAGTTTATTCGTAATTCAAAATTTTTCACGTTCTATTTAAAATTTAAAAATGTCGCAGGATTTAAGGCAGGAGCTTATCAAGTTTCAAAAAGCATGACTTTAGATGAAATTATTGAAGAGCTTTCGGGTAAAGGAAAAGAGAAAAACTTGAACGCAACGAAGGTTGTGATTCGAGAAGGAGAGCAACTGAGTGATATTTCTAAAGAAGTTGCAAAATCAACGAAATACTCAGCTGAAGATTTTATGGCTAAAGTTCAGGATAGTAGTTTTATTGAATTGTTAGTTCAGAAGTATCCAAAATTATTAACTCAGTCATATAATTCATATAATGTGAAGTATGTTCTAGAAGGATTTCTTTTCCCAGCAACTTATGATATGAACGATAATAAAACACTTCAAATGTTAATTACTGAAATGGTTGCTAAAACAGATGAAGTATTATCAAAATACTACTCCCAAATTGAAGCAAGTCCTTATACTTTACAACAAATTATGGCTTTAGCTTCCTTAATCGAAAAAGAAGGGGTTAAACTCGAGGATCGTAAGAAGATCGCTAGTGTCTTCTATAATCGTCTTGAAAAAGGCATGATGCTTCAAACAGACGTTGCTGTACAATATGCTTTAGGAGAACATAAAGAAGCTCTATCATTGAAAGATTTAGAAGTTGATTCTCCATATAACTTATACCAAAATTATGGTGTAGGGCCAGGACCTTATAATAGTCCAAGTGAGGATTCTATTGTAGCCGCATTAGAACCTGAAAAAACGGACTATTTATACTTTGTAGCGGATATTCATACGAAAGAAATTTATTTTGCGAAAACGTATGAAGAACATTTAGAATTAAAAGCTAAATATGTGGATAAGGAGTAAGGTCATGGAAAAGAGAAAGCCAATTGTTATCGGAGTTACTGGTGGCTCAGGAAGTGGGAAAACAAGTGTTAGCCGAAAAATTTTGGAGAATTTCCCGGAATTAACGATCGTAAAAATTGATCAAGATTACTATTATAAAGATCAAAGCCATATGCCGTTTGAAGAACGTTTAAAAACAAACTATGACCACCCATTTGCTTTTGATACAGATTTATTAATTGAACATATGAATAAATTAATCAAATTTGAATCGATTGAAGAACCAGTATATGATTACGAAAATCACACAAGAAGTGATAAAACAATTCATCAAGAACCAAAAGATGTCATTCTCATTGAAGGGATCCTTATTCTTGAAGATAAACGTTTACGTGATTTGATGGACATCAAAGTATATGTAGATACAGATGATGATATTCGAATTATTCGACGCATTAAACGGGACATGGTGGAACGTGGTAGAACACTTGATTCAATCATTCATCAGTACATGTCTGTTGTTAAACCAATGCATCATCAATTTATTGAACCTACTAAAAAGTTTGCAGACATCATTATTCCTGAGGGTGGATCGAATACAGTTGCAATTGACTTAATGACTACAAAAATAGCTTCTATTTTAAGAGAATTAGCTTAATTTCTGGACCTTTGAACTTGTTTCAAAGGTCTTTTCTATACAAAAAATTCACTAAAATTTCTTTAAATCATATAAAAATAATGAATAGGGCTTGCAATCTTCACTATAAAATGTTAAAGTTTTAGCATTGTAGATTGAGATAATCTAAAAAACAATATAGGGGAGAGTCGTATGACTGAAAAAGTATTTCCAATGACGCTTGAAGGAAAAGCAAAACTTGAGGCGGAATTAGAAGAATTAAAAGTCGTTAAACGTAAAGAAATTGTAGAGCGAATTAAAATTGCTCGTAGTTACGGTGACTTATCAGAAAACTCTGAATATGAATCAGCTAAAGATGAACAAGCTTTTGTTGAAGGTCGTATTTCAACATTAGAAAAAATGATTCGTTTTGCTGAAATAATTGACGATAACAATGTTGAAAAAGATATTGTATCATTAGGTAGAAAAGTTACGTTTATCGAATTACCAGATGGAGATGAAGAAACTTATACAATTGTTGGTAGTGCAGAAGCAAATCCAATTGAAGGTAAGATTTCAAATGATTCTCCAATTGCCAAAGGGATTATTGGTAAAAAATTAAATGAAGAGGTAGTAATTCCAACTCCAGGTGGAGAAATGAAGATCAGAATTATTGATATTCAATCTGCTTAATTCATATTAAAAAGCTAGGAGACTTCCTAGCTTTTTTTGTATATCATTCTTTAGACTGATGGTCTTGAAATTATTTCATGATAGGATTGTATGTGAGAAGATGATATACTAATACCTATATGGAGGTGAGAAGATGAAAAATATTAAAAGAATGCTCATTGTATTATTATTAGGAACGATTGTTTCAGCCATTGAACTTACTACAAGAATGGGCTTATTTATCATCTTTGCACTTGGAGTAGCTACTATCGTAAGTAGTTTAGTTCTTTTTAGACGTGTTAAATTTATGAAAAATTTAGGCTTATGTTTTGGTGGTTTGTTTATGGTATTGCCTTTACTGTCTACTGCTGGGATTTGGTTAGGCATGATAGGGGCATTACTCATTCTATTATTTAGTCAGGATAGTTCGTCTTTTTCTAAGATAACGACTATTTTTCAAAGAAAAGATCAGCAAGAATATATTTTTGTGAATTCTAGAGAGGAAGAGATTGATTCAGAGAAAATTAAACGTTTCGATTGGATAGGATCTCAAATCATTGGAAATGAACCTTATGAATGGAACGATATTAATGCTGGACAATTAGTTGGAGATACCATTATTGATTTAGGAAATACGATTCTTCCGGCAAAAGAAAACGTAATTGTGATACGAAAAGGACTTGGACGAGTTCGAATTTTGGTTCCGTATGGAGTCGGTGTCATGATTCACCATCATAGTTTCGCTGGAGAAATAGAGTTTGAAAAGCAAACTTATACCCTAAGCAATGAGTCGATTCAACTATACAGTAAAGATTATCAAAGAACGAGTAAGCGAATTAAAATCTATACGACTATTGTAGCTGGAAAAATTGAGGTGATTGAAGCATGAAGCAACGAATCCTCAAAAGCTGGCTTCTATTTTCAGCTCTTTACAGTATTGTCAGTACAGTATTCATATTTCTATTTAGAAAATGGTTTAATTTTGATCATTTAGAAGAGATTAGTTTTCAGGAAACTCTTGGGACTATCACATTATTTCTTTTAATACTTCTATTTTTTGCATTAGTTTCTGCAATTATCTTATATGGATTAAATCGTCAGGCAGAAAGAAAAATTACAGAGCAGCTGTTAATGATTCAAAAAGCTCAATTTCAGTTGGTCAAAGATAAAGATGAATCTAATTGGTTGAATGAAGCAACAATTCTAGATTTAAAAGCATTTTATGCTCAATCAATGGCGATATCGAATCAGATTGAAACGGTATCTCTAGAGTTGCAAGAAATTGGTAGAAAACCGCAGTATGTTGGAGAAGAAACGAAAGAACAAGTCATTGAACAAGAACGAAGACGTATTGCCAGAGAATTACATGACTCTGTAAGCCAGCAATTATTTGCAGCAATGATGATGATTTCAGCGTTGAATGAAAGAAAGCAACATTTTGATGAAAAAGAACAAAAACAACTAGCTATGATTGAACATGTTCTTTCCCAAGCTCAGTCTGAAATGCGTGCATTATTACTACACCTTCGACCAATTTCGTTAGAAAATAAATCCTTAAAATCCGGAATCGAAGGTTTATTAGTGGAATTACAAACAAAAGTGCAAATGAAAATTCATTGGGATATAGAAGATGTTACTTTGCCAGAAGGGGTTGAAGATCATCTCTTTAGAATTGCTCAGGACTTACTTTCGAATACTTTAAGACATTCTCATGCCAAGCATTTAGAAGTCTACTTAAGACAGAAAGATTCAAATGTAATCTTTAAAATAGAAGATGACGGTGTTGGATTTAACGTTGATGATATCCATACTGGTAGTTATGGAATCAATAATATGAAAGAAAGAGTACAAGGACTCGGTGGACAAGTGAAGATTGTAAGTTTCCCAAATCAAGGGACAACAATAGAAATCAAAATTCCGCTTGGTCGTCATTTGGAGGGAAATTATGATTAATGTTTTATTAGTAGATGACCATGAAATGGTACGATTAGGCGTGTCTTCGTATTTATCAATGCAGGATGATATCGATGTTATTGCTGAAGCAAAGAATGGTCGAGAAGGGGTAGAGAAAGCTTTATCTTATAAACCGGACATCATTTTAATGGATTTAGTCATGCCTGAGATGGATGGGATTGAAGCGACAAAAGAAATTTTACATCAATGGCCAGAAGCAAAAATCATTATTTTAACTAGTTTCATTGATGATGAAAAAGTTTTTCCAGCCATCAATGCGGGTGCAAAAAGTTATATTTTAAAAACTTCTTCGGCTTCTCAAATTGCTAAAGCTATTCGTGATACTTATCAAGGGGACGGCGTATTTGAACCTCAAGTGACTGATAAATTAGTGAATAGAATCCAAATGAAGCAACAACATTTCCCTCATGATGATTTGACTCAACGGGAATTAGAGGTTCTTCTTCTAATTGCACAAGGAAAATCAAATCAAGAAATTGCCGATGAATTATTTATTACTTTAAAAACAGTAAAAACGCATGTTTCCAATATCTTATCAAAATTGGAAGTAGAAGACAGAACGCAAGCAACGATTTATGCATTCAAGCACCAGTTAATAAAAATGTAGGTTTAGTTACTGTCATTAGTTATGAATGAATATGAATCATAAGAAGAATCAAAACGAAAAAGATGTATGGAATTTTCCATGCATCTTTTTTTATTGTAGTGTCTATGATCTGGTATGAAAGTAATTTCGAAAAATGGATAAAGAAACAAATGATGGAGACAGTTTTTGAAACTACTTACTAAAAAAACGTTGTATATTGAAAATGGTTTCTTTGGCTAGTATACTGATAGATATGAAAGGGTTTTAAAAAAGGAGGCTGTTTATGAGAATACATGGTCAATTAATTGTATCATGCCAAGCATTGCCGCATGAACCATTGCATAGTGATTATATTATGGCTCGTATGGCAGTTGCTGCAAAGGAAGGAGGAGCAAAGGGGATTCGGGCCAACTCAGTAGTGGACATAAAAGCAATCAAAGAAGCTGTAGATTTACCAGTTATTGGAATTATTAAACGAGATTATAACGATTCGGATGTTTTTATTACTGCTACAATGAAGGAAGTAGATGAACTTATGACGGTTCAACCAGATATTATTGCACTTGATGCGACTTCATCTACTCGACCAAATGGACAATCGTTGGACGAATTTTATAAGGAAATTAGAGAAAAATATCCTGATCAATTATTGATGGCGGATTGTTCTACAGTAGAAGAAATGATTCATGCTGATGAACTTGGTTTTGATTTTATCGGAAGTACTTTAGTGGGATATACGAAACAAAGTAACGGTGATAAAATTGAAGCGAATGATTTCGAAATATTAAGAACGGTTTTGAAACAAATCAAACATCCTTTAATTGCAGAGGGAAATATTGATACACCGGAAAAGGTGAAAAGAGTGCTAGAGTTGGGCGCTTATAGTGTGGTTGTAGGTTCTGCGATTACGCGTCCACAACTCATTACAAAAAAATTTGTTGATGCTATTCATCAACACTAGGAAAGATAAGAATTATTCATTTTAAGTTTAGGGGGAAAACCATATGTTTAAAGTCTTACAAAAAATAGGGAAGGCATTTATGTTGCCAATTGCCATTTTGCCGGCAGCTGGTTTGCTATTAGGGATTGGGGGAGCTTTATCCAATCCAACAACTGTTGCGACATACCCTGCATTAAATAACGAGGTATTACAAGCGATTTTTAAAGTGATGAGCCAAGCTGGAGAAGTTGTCTTTGCAAATCTATCACTTCTTCTCTGTATCGGGCTCTGTATCGGGCTAGCAAAACGTGACAAAGGAACTGCTGCTCTTGCTGGGGTTACAGGATACTTAGTAATGACTGCAACTATTAAAGCGCTTGTTGGATTATTTATGGCAAAAGATGCTTCCATTGATACTGGGGTTATCGGTGCTGTTGTAGTCGGATCAGTAGCTGTATGGTTACATAACCGTTATAACAATATTCAATTACCTCAAGTACTTGGATTCTTTGGTGGTAGCCGATTTGTTCCAATCGTAACATCATTTGCGTCTATCTTTGTGGGAGCGATCTTCTTCTTAGTATGGCCACCATTCCAACAATTATTAGTGTCTACTGGTGGATATATCTCACAAGCTGGTCCAATTGGTACATTTTTATATGGATTCTTAATGCGTTTATGTGGTGCTGTAGGGTTACACCATATGATTTATCCAATGTTCTGGTTTACAGAATTAGGTGGAGTGGAAGTTGTAGCTGGCCAAACTGTGGTTGGAGCTCAAAAAATCTTCTTTGCTCAATTAGCTGATCCAAACCATGTAGGACTATTTACTGAAGGAACTCGTTTCTTTGCTGGACGTTTTTCAACAATGATGTTTGGTCTTCCAGCTGCCTGCTTAGCAATGTATCACTGTGTTCCTAAAGATCGTCGTAAAAAATATGCTGGTTTATTCTTCGGGGTTGCATTAACTTCATTCATTACTGGTATTACAGAACCAATTGAGTTCATGTTCTTATTCGTAAGTCCAGTATTATATGTAGTTCACGCATTCCTTGATGGGGTAAGTTTCTTCATCGCTGATATTTTAAATATTTCAATCGGTAATACATTCTCGGGTGGGGTTATCGACTTCACATTATTCGGTGTTTTACAAGGAAATGATAAGACAAACTGGTTATTACAAATTCCATTTGGTCTTGTTTGGAGCGTTTTATACTATGTTGTATTTAGATGGTTTATTCTTCAATTCAATGTCGCTACACCAGGACGTGTTGAAGATGATTTAGCTAGTGATGAAAAACCAGTCGTGGAAACGAAAGACAGCTTAAAACAAGATAGCGTTCGTATTATTGATGCTTTGGGTGGTCAAGAAAATATCGAAGATGTAGATGCTTGTATCACACGTTTACGCGTATCTGTTAAAGATGTTGAAAAAGTAAATAAGGCAACGTTAAAAGAAATCGGTGCAGTTGATGTTCTTGAAGTGAAAGGTGGCATTCAAGCAATTTATGGAGCTAAAGCTATCCTTTATAAAAATAATATCAATGAAATTTTAGGTGTAGATGACTAGTAATCAATCTTAACTAAAGCAGGTAAACTAGCCCTCGTGTCTAGTTTGCCTGCTTTTAATTTTAAAAAAGAGTATGCATCGTATGTTATAATAAAAGAAACAAATGCAAAGGGGAGATGCAGGTGTTATCATTCGAGAAAAAAGTGGTTCCGATTATAGAGTCTATTTACGATACTTTAACACCGATTGAAAAGACAATTGCACAGTATTTTCTAGAACCAATTCCAGAAGGAGTGTCTCTTTCGGCACAAGAAGTGTCCAATCGTTTATTCGTTTCCATTCCGTCACTGACAAGATTTGCCCAGAAATGCGGATATAACGGATATCGACAATTTATTTATGATTATGAAAAGAGAAGTAAGGAAGAGTCGACTCTTCATATTAATTCGACTAAAATCGTTCTTGAAGATTATGCTGAGCTTTTGTCGAAGTCTTTTTCCCTTGTAAATGAAGCTCAATTAATTCGAGTTTGTGAATTGCTCAGCAGTGCAAAAAGGGTATATATATATGGTCAAGGGAGCTCTGGACTAGCAGCATTAGAGATGAAATTTCGGTTTATGAGACTTGGGATGATTTGTGAGGCAATCACGGATTTGCATACAATGCTTATGAATCGTGTGCTTGTTGATGAAGATTGTCTTGTCATTGGAATCACAGTTTCGGCAAATGAAAGTGTGGTAAAGGCAGTAAATATTGCAAAGAATCAGGGAGCAAAAACAGTTCTAATCACTTCTAAAAAGAGCGAGGAACTATCGCATGAATGCGATGAATTGGTTCTTATTGCGATGAAAAATGCTTTGGAACAAGGGACGACAATTTCACCACAGTTTCCGGTTTTAGTGGTGGTTGATATTTTGTATAGTTATTACAAGGAAATCGATAAGGAAAGAAAGCATTCTATTTTTTCAAATACATTGCATGCGATTCAACCTGAATAAAGAAGGAGAAGATAAAATGTTTGGATTTTTCAAAAAGAATAAAAAAGATAAAGAAGTAGTAGTTTATGCACTAGCATCTGGAGACATAGTTCCAATTACGCAAGTGAATGATCCCGTTTTTGCGGGTAAAATGATGGGAGACGGTTTTGCGATACTTCCAACAAGTGGAGTGATTACTTCACCTGTTAAAGGAGAAATTGTAAATGTCTTTCCAACGTTACATGCTGTGGGGATTAAAACTCCTGAAGGACTTGAAGTGTTAGTCCATATGGGAATCGATACAGTTGAATTAAAAGGAGCTCCGTTTCAAACAACAGTAACTGTTGGTCAAAAGGTGGACGAGAATACAGTTTTATCCACGGTCGATTTAGAGGCATTAAATGAAGCTGGTAAAGATACAGCGATGATGGTTCTCTTTACAAATATGGATAAATTGGATACATTTTCTATCGCGACTGAAGGGTCAGTAGATGGAAAATCAGAAGTTGGGAAAGTAACGATGAAGCCTTAAATAAAATAAAAAAATCCGCTCAATAGAGCGGATTTTTCTGTTTTAGAAAATATGACTACGGTATAAGCTAACTACTTTTCCTAGGATAGTACAATTTGGAAGAATAATTGGCTCCATTGTGTCATTCTCAGGTTCTAAGCGAACGTGGTCCTTTTCCAAGTAAAATCTCTTACAAGTAGCAGTGTCTTCTTCGGTCATTGCAATGACAATCTCCCCATTAGCTGCAGTAGATTGTTTACGAACGATAACAGAATCACCATCAAAGATTCCAGCATTAATCATACTGTCCCCTTTAATACGCAACATAAAAAGATCGTCGGATTCATTTTGTAATTCTGGTGGAATTGGAAAGAAGTCACTTGCTTCTTCTACAGCAAGAATTGGTTCACCAGCTGTAACCACACCAAGCATAGGAATAGCAGTTGCCTTTGCACCAATGGCCTTTAATCCTGCCATTGTTAATTCAATCGCACGAGGTTTACTTGGGTCGCGCTGAATGAATCCATTTTTTTCCAATCTGGACAAGTGGCCATGAACGGTAGAAGTCGAAGAAAGCTGAACAGCATTACAAATTTCACGCACTGTTGGCGGATAACCGTGTTCTTGAACTTCTTTATAAATAAACTGTAAAACATCTAATTGTCTTGAATCTTTTAAATTTGTCATCGGAACATCTCCTTCTTTAAAAATAGTTTATCATAGACCATACTAGAAAATCAAACAAATGTTCGTATGTAAATCGGATTTTTAGGAAGTTTTTATAAATCGTGATACACTAGGGACGAATAAAAGGAAAGGAATGAAGAAATGTTATCACCAGAGAAGATTAGTCGTATCAATGAATTGGCTAAAAAGAAAAAAGAAGGAAAATTAACACCTACAGAAGAAAAAGAACAACAACTCCTACGTCAAGAGTATTTGGAGGCTTTTCGTGGAGGCATGCGTAATCATATTGAAGGATTAAAAATTGTTGACGAAGAAGGAAATGATGTGACTCCTGATAAACTAAAAGCAATCCAAAAAGAAAAAGGATTACATAATCGAGGAGAAGAATAAGGATTAGGAGGTTGAGGATTTTCAGCCTCTTTTTTTCTACTATTTGTATCTCTAGTAAAATTGAATCAATTTTGCAAGGGGTTACTTTATTTTATTAAAGATTAGAATAACGGTTGCAAAAGAATGTTTGAATTTAGTAAAATAGAGTAGTAAGTTCCTATTAAGGAAAACTATATTTAAGGAGTGATTGTATGTTTGATAAAACCGATCAACTAGCAGTGAATACGATTCGTACACTAAGTATGGATGCCATTCAAGCTGCGAATTCAGGACACCCTGGCCTACCAATGGGTGCAGCGCCAATGGCATATGTACTTTGGTCTAAATATTTAAAGGTGAACCCAAAACGTTCTAATTGGGTCGATCGCGATCGCTTTGTATTATCTGCAGGTCATGGATCTGCAATGTTATATGCTTTATTACATTTATCTGGCTATGACTTATCAATTGAAGATGTGAAAAACTTCCGCCAACTTGGAAGTAAAACACCGGGGCACCCAGAAGTACATGACACGGATGGAGTAGATGCAACTACTGGTCCGCTTGGACAAGGGTTTGCAAACGGTGTTGGGATGGCTATGGCTGAAGCTCATTTAGCTGCAAAATTCAACCGTGAAGGGTACCCAGTTGTGGACCACCATACTTATGTATTATGTGGTGACGGGGACTTAATGGAAGGAATCTCGTATGAAGCCGCATCTCTAGCAGGGACATTGAAATTAAATAAATTAATCGTGTTATACGATTCAAATGACATCTGTTTAGATGGACCATTAAATAAAGTGTTTACCGAAGATGTGAAGAAACGCTTCAAAGGATTAGGTTGGAACTATATTCGCGTTGAAGATGGAAACGACTTAGATGAAATTGCAGAAGCTATTGAAGAAGCACAATGCCAAAAAGAAAAACCAACGATTATTGAAGTGAAAACGGTTATTGGTTACGGTGCTCCAAACCAAGGAACAAATAAAGTTCATGGAGCTCCTTTAGGACCTGACGGCATTGCAGAAGCAAAAGCAAACTACGGATGGGAATATGGCCCATTTGAAGTGCCTGAAGAAGTACAACACCGTTTTGATAAATTATTAGTCCAAACAGGTGAAAATGACTACAATGAGTGGAAAACTTTATTCGAAGGTTATAAACAAGCTTATCCAGAACTTGCAAAAGAATTCGAAGATAGCTTTGCAGAAAACATCGAAGTAGATCTAGAAAAAGTATTACCTTCATATGAATTTGGTAGCCCAGCAATGGCTTCTCGTGTAACAAGCCAAGCTGCAATTCAAGAATTAGGAAAACATATTCCATTCTTATGGGGTGGGTCTGCAGACCTTTCTTCATCAAACAACACAATGAACAAAGCAGATACAGACTTCTCTCACGAAAATTACGGAGGAAGAAACATCTGGTTTGGGGTTCGTGAATTTGCGATGGGAGCTGCGATGAACGGCATGCTTCTTCATGGTGGTAACCGTGTCTATGGTGGTACATTCTTTGTATTCGCAGATTACTTAAAAGCAGCGATGCGTGTTGCAGCGATTTCTCATTTACCTGCAATCTATGTATATACACATGACTCAATTGCAGTTGGGGAAGATGGACCAACGCATGAACCAATCGAACAATTGGCAGCGTTCCGTGCAACTCCAAACTTAAACGTGATTCGTCCTGCAGATGGGAACGAAGTATCTGCTGCGTGGAAAGTGGCCGTAGAAACAAAAGACCGTCCATCAGTACTCGTATTCTCACGTCAAAACTTACCAGTTCTTGAACATTCACAGGAATTAGCATATGAAGGTGTGAAACGTGGGGCTTATGTAGTAAGTCCTCAAAAATGCGATACACCAGAAGGTATCTTGATTGCGACAGGTTCTGAAGTTGCTCTTGCCATCGAAGCGCAAAAAGTTCTTGCAGAAGAAGGAATTGATGTATCAGTTGTTTCAATGCCATCCATGAACTTATTCGAAGAACAACCAAAAGAATACCGCGAATCAGTATTACCTAGCGATGTTCGTAAACGTGTAGCCGTTGAAATGGGGGCAAGTTTCGGATGGGGACAATATGTTGGCCTTGACGGAGCTACTGTGACGATCGACCGCTTCGGTTTATCAGGTAACGGAAATAAAGTCATGGAAACATTAGGATTCACTGTAGAAAACGTAGTGAATACATTTAAATCTTTATAAAAATAGGTTAAAATGAAGATTGAAAGCCCACAAGTAGTGGACTTTCAATCTTTTTTTGTTTTTAGGAGAATGTATGAACGAATTGAAACAAGCATTTAAGATTAGTTTACCCATCTGTTTCGGGTATATCTTTTTAGGAATTGCATTTGCACTCTTGATGTCACAAGAAGGATTTCCGGCTTGGGCTTCTATTTTTTCAAGTATTTTTGTATATGCAGGATCCATGCAATTTGCTCTTGTCTCATTTATGAGCGCAGGGATGAGTTTTTGGATGATTGCTTTAATGACTTTATTTATTAATGCCAGAATGTTGTTTTATGGCGTTGGCTTTATTGAAGAATTTAAAAAGTTGGGCTGGAAAGCATTTTATTTAATCTTCGCCCTATCAGATGAAACCTTTTCTCTCTTAGTAGGGATGAAACAAACGAAAACTGATACCGACGAAAATGTAATGGTCTATGTTGGGCTCTTAAACCATTTCTATTGGGTCTTTGGTACAGTCATTGGAGTAGTCATCGGCGAATTTCTTCCGTTCTCCACAAAGGGAATCGACTTTTCAATGACGGCGCTTTTTGTCGTGATTCTTGTGAACCAATTGAAGAAGGCTGATCGTTACTTCCCATTTATCATTGGAGGCGTGAGTGCCATTTTCTGGTTAATTCTTGTTGGAAAACAATATTTTCTTGTGTGCGCCTTAGCGACAACGATGATCGGTTTAATTTCAATCTTCGAACGTGAGAAACTACAAATGAAGGAGGAAGAAAATGAGTAGCACGTATATTATTCTTGCTCTTATTACTAGTGGAGTCGTGACCTTTGCAATTCGATTATTTCCGTTTTTAGTACTCCGCAATCAAACGAATTTATCCTCCCGTATGCAGTTTATTTCGGCGGTCTTGCCACAAGCGATTATTACGATTTTAGTCGTTTATTGTTTGAAGGATATTTCGTTTATAAACGCACCATTTGGAATTCCAGAACTCATTGCAGTCGTAATTGTAGTGTTATTGCAGTGGTGGAAAGAGAATACGCTGCTGAGTATCTTTGTCCCAACGGTCATTTACATGGTGTTATTACAAGTGATGTGAAATTAACATATATGTTAATTGAGTTCCATACTACATGGTTGTATCTAGGTATTTTCCAGCCTTATTTTATGGTAAAATAGAGCTACATTGATTTAGAAAGAGGCACTCTTATGAAATTACTATTTGTTGGCGATGTTGTCGGATCTCTTGGAAGAGAGATGGTCGCACAATACGTCCCAAAATTAAAGAAAAAATATAAACCGCAAATCACTGTCATTAATGGGGAAAATGCTGCCCATGGAAAAGGAATTACGGAGAAGATTTATAAGGAGTTATTGCAGGCTGGTGCAGACGTAGTAACGCTTGGGAATCACGCCTTTGATAACAAAGCGATTTTTGATTTCATTGAAGATGCCACAAAAATGGTACGACCGCTGAACTATCCAGCAGGAGTTCCAGGAAAAGGAATCGTTTATGTAAAATGTAACGACAAAGAAGTGGCCGTCATCAACTTGCAAGGCCGTGTCTTTATGAATACATTGGACGATCCTTTTGCAAAAATCACAGAGGCAGTTGACGAAGCGAGAAAGAGAACTCCGATTATCTTTATCGACTTCCATGCCGAAGTAACGAGTGAGAAACAAGCATTGTCTTGGTACTTGGACGGAAAAGTGTCTGCCGTCGTTGGAACACATACGCATGTCCCAACAAATGATGCCCGCGTTCTACCGCAAGGGACAGCCTTCCTTTGTGATGTGGGAATGACAGGTCCGTATAACGGAATTCTCGGAATGGACCGCGATATTATTATTACGAAATTCCTCAATCAATTACCGGCAAGATTTGAAGTGGCAGAAGACGACGAAGGCCAATTAAGTGCTTGTTTGATTGATATTGATGATAAAACGGGGAAGGCGAAATCCATTCAACCGATTCGTATTACTCCAGATGCACCATTTTTTGAATAAAATATTAGAAAGAGAGTCCGAAATGCCACAAAAAACGAAACACACACCGATGATGCAACAGTATTTTTCGATTAAAGAAAAATATCCTGATTGCTTATTGTTTTATCGACTAGGTGATTTTTATGAATTGTTTTATGATGATGCGATTGAAGCAGCACGACTTCTCGAAATTACACTAACCAGTCGAAATAAAAATGCTGAGGACCCAATTCCAATGTGTGGGGTTCCGCATCATGCCGCAAAAGAATATATAAAAACGCTGATTGAACTTGGAAAGAAAGTAGCCATTTGTGAGCAGTTGGAAGATCCAAAGCTTACAAAGGGAATGGTGAAGAGAGACGTTGTTCAAGTCTTGACGCCTGGGACGTATACAGAATATCAAGCGCAAAATCAAAACCATTATTTAGTATCGATTTTACCGCTTGTTGGGAAACGATATGCACTCTCATATGTGGATGTGTCAACTGGGGAATTAAAAGTGACACAACTTGAAAACTTAGAAGAAGTGCGTAGCGAATGCTCAAGTTTACTATGCCGTGAAGTCGTTCTTGTCGATAGTGATGTGACAGAAGAACTTCGCCATCTGTTTACAAGCATGCAAATCTTGATTTCAACGATTGAAAAAGATGAAATTAATGCAGAAGACTGCACAGACTTAGTCTCAGAACTAGAAGATGAAGCTTCCGTTCGATGCGTACAAAATCTATTAAGTTATTTGAAACTGACTCAAAAGAGAAGTTTCTCGCACTTACAAAAAGCACAAGCATATCAAAGCGAGTTCTATCTCTCAATGAATTATGAGACAAAACGTAACTTAGAATTAACGATGACAATCCGTTCCAACCAAAAACATGGGTCACTATTCTGGTTCTTAGACGAGACGCAAACGGCGATGGGTGGACGTCTCCTCAAACAATGGCTTGAAAAACCACTTGTATTAGAAGGAGCGATTCAAAAACGCCATGCATTAGTAGAAACATTGAACCAACATTACTTCGAGCGTACAGACTTTATCGAAACATTGAAACGTGTGTACGACTTAGAAAGAATCGTGGGAAAAGTGTCATTTGGAACCGCCAATGCACGAGACCTCTTGCAACTTAAACAAACACTTAGTCAAGTACCAATCTTTAAATCGATTGTGGATAGCTTGGACTCAGAGGCATGGAGCGCTCTTGGAGAAAACTTATTCGACATTCCTGAGTTATACGATTTAATCGACCGTGCCATCGACGAAGATGCGCCACTGACGATTTCAGATGGAAATATTATCCGTTCAGGATATAACGCGACACTCGATACGTACCGCGATACGATGAAACACGGAAAAGAATGGATTGCTTCTCTCCAACAACAAGAACGTGAGCAAACAGGCATCAGTTCATTGAAGATTAGTTTCAACAAGGTGTTTGGGTACTATATCGAAGTGACAAAATCAAATCTATCGAAACTCGATAGTAGCCGCTATGAGCGTAAACAAACGCTGGCGAATGCGGAACGTTTTATTACGCCTGAATTAAAAGAAAAAGAAACGCTCATTCTAGAAGCGGAAGAAAAATCAAGTGCACTCGAATATCAATTATTCGTAGAAGTGCGTGAACAGGTGAAACATTATACGGCCGAGTTGCAACAATTGGCAAAAACGGTCGCAACGATAGACGTCCTGCAAGCCTTCAGTGTGGTGAGCGAACGTTATCACCTGGTGAAGCCTACGATTTCAATGAAGAACCGTAGACTCTGGATTGAGGATGGTCGCCATCCGGTTGTTGAAAAGGTGATGGGACAATCAACGTATGTTCCAAATAGCATTTCAATGAGTCCAGACGAGCATATTCTTCTCATTACTGGGCCGAATATGTCCGGTAAATCGACTTACATGAGACAATTAGCGCTCTGTGTGATCTTAGCGCAAATCGGATGTTTTGTACCTGCTAAGAGTGCAACGATTCCAGTCTTTACGAAAATCTTTACCCGTATTGGGGCTGCTGATGATTTAATTTCTGGACAAAGTACATTCATGGTAGAGATGATGGAGACAAACCATGCACTTCGAAATGCCGATGAAACAAGCTTGCTATTGTTTGACGAAATCGGACGTGGAACGGCTACTTATGATGGAATGGCGCTCGCTGAAGCCATCATCACATATATTCACGAGCATTTATCTGCAAAAGTATTATTCTCAACACACTACCACGAGTTAACAAGACTCAGCGAGAAATATGCAGATTTACGCAATGTGCATGTGGGAGCCGTTGAAGAAAATGGCGAAGTGGTCTTCTTGCATAAAGTATTAGAAGGTCCTGCTGATAAGAGTTACGGAATTCATGTGGCGAAACTGGCTGGGCTGCCAACAGAGCTGTTAAAAAATGCCAGCACGATTTTAAATCATTTAGAAGCTAAAGGGGCAGCTAATGAAAATAGCACCTTCGTGGAACAAGTATCGCTCTTTGAAGAAGAAGCAGAAACTATGCCTGAATGGGTTCGCGAGCTTAAAGGATTAAACTTAATGAGCATGACGCCAATGGATGCAATGAACATCCTGTATAAATGGCAACAAATAGAAAAGGGTGAGTAGTGTATGGGAACCATTAAAGAATTAAGTCCATTACTGACAAACCAAATCGCAGCAGGGGAAGTCATCGAACGTCCTTCTTCTGTGGTGAAGGAATTGCTCGAAAACGCGATTGACGCTGGCAGTACTCGTATCGAGATTGAAATCGAAGAGAGTGGTCTTCGCAAGATTCGCATTCAAGATAACGGAAGTGGGATGACGAAAGAGGATGCTCGTATGTCGATTAAACGTCATACAACGAGTAAACTCTATTCGCCAGAACAACTCTTTAGAATTCGTACACTTGGGTTCCGTGGTGAAGCCTTAGCGAGTATTACGGCCGTATCGAAAGTGACGCTGACAACTTCTACCGGAGAAGACAGCGGCGTAGAGTTAAAGATCGAGTCTGGTGAAATCAAAGAAGAGAAGACCGTTCCACCATTAAAAGGAACGACTTTCCTAGTTGAAGATTTGTTTTATAATACACCGGCTAGGTTGAAATTCGTTCGTACATTGCAGACGGAGTTAGCTCATATTACGGATGTAGTGAGTAAAGCATCTCTCAGTCACCCAGAAATTGCCTTTATTTTAAAAAATGACGGTAATCTGTTATTGCAAACTTCTGGGAAGGGTGAGTTGCTGCAAGCAGTCGCAGGAAATATTGGACCCGTAAATGCTCGTAAGATGTTACCTTTTAGTGGAGAAGACGAAGATTTCAAAGTATCAGGATATACGTCGCTCCCAGAACTCACTCGTTCAAACCGCAATTACTTATCGATTTTCATTAATGGACGACCAATACGCAATATGGCAATCGCAAAGGCCATTACATTAGGATACGGATCCACATTAATGGTCGGACGATTCCCAATTACCATTATTTCGATTGAAATGGACGTACAACTCGTTGATGTGAACGTGCATCCAACGAAACAAGAAGTTCGAATCAGTAAAGAGCAAGAACTTTCTCTCGTAATTCAAAAAGCGATTAGAGAGGCGATACAGGGTGTACAACGCATTCCTGAGTCGATTGAAGACTTGTCCTTCAAACGCAAAGAAAACAGGGTAGAAGCTCCAAAACCAGTCCAACAAACTTTGGAGTGGCAATTGAAGACACCTATTGTGGAGCCTACTCGCGTAGAAACACCTTCTTATTCAGAAAATGTAAGAGAAGAAGTGGAAGTTCTACCGGTCGATGATGCGCCTATTCAAGTAAGGAAAGTAGTTGAACCTGTCCTTCAAGAAAAACTCGTGGACAGCCACGATGACCATGCAGACTACTTGAAATTAGCTGAGAAAATCGATACACAGCCTTTCGAAAAGGAATTCCCAGAATTGCATTATTTTGGACAAATGCATGGAACTTATTTATTCGCGCAAAACGAAAAAGGCTTATATATGATTGACCAACATGCCGCCCAAGAACGGATTAAATATGAACAGTTCAAAGTGGAGATTGGTCAAGTAGGCCGAGTCAGTCAACCACTAATGGTTCCGATATTACTGGAGTTCTCGAAGAAGGATAGCGTGAAATTGGAAGAACGATTATCCCTTGTTGAGGAGTTTGGAATTGAGATGGAACCATTTGGACAAAATACCTTCCAAATTCAATCGCATCCAGCATGGATTAAGAAAGGGCAGGAGAAGGCGATTATTGAAGAGATTATCGACTTTATCTTGGCCGACGAGAAGATTACGGTAGCTAAATTAAGAGAAGCTACAGCGATCATGATGAGCTGTAAAGGTTCGATTAAAGCCAATCACCACTTAAGTGAATGGGAAGCACGTCAGTTATTAGTGGATTTAGCAAAATGTAAAAATCCATATAACTGTCCGCACGGTAGACCCGTACTCGTTCATTTAACGAATAAGGACTTGGAACATCTCTTCAAGAGAATTCAAGATCCGCATCAAACGAAACGACAACAATTTGAATAGGAGAGACCACGATGGAATTTTCAAAAGAAGAACTAAAAAAACGATTAACAGAAATTCAATACGAAGTGACTCAAAATGAAGCCACAGAAAGACCTTTCTCAGGAGAATATGATGATTTCTACGAAGAAGGAATCTATTTAGATATCGTCAGTGGTGAACCACTTTTTAGCTCAAAGGATAAATTTGATGCAGGATGTGGATGGCCATCATTTTCAAAACCAATTGAAAATACAACTCTAACGGAGAAAGAAGATTACAAACTAAGCCGTAAAAGAACTGAAGTAAGAAGTGGACAAGCAGATTCACATTTAGGACACGTCTTTGAAGACGGTCCAAAAGAATTAGGTGGACTACGTTATTGCATTAATTCAGCGTCTCTTCGCTTTGTCCCAGTTGATAAACTCGAAGAAGAAGGTTACGGAGAGTTTCTTCAATATTTTAAATAAAGATCTGTTTGAACCTTATTATATGGAAAATCCGGGGTGGAAACCTCGGATTTTTTGATCCTATCATACTTTTTATGAACGTTTTATTGCGGAATGAACATAAAAAATGGTAATATAGAGTGCTCGATGAATTAAATGATCAAAAAATCGAGATAAAACAGTCAAATAAATGTGGTTATGAACGTTTTCGATTTCTAAATAACCGTTTCGAAAACAGGAATATTTCCTACAAAACAAAGAAAACTAATGTATTTTCTGAAGGTTCTAATGCTTCTTCTTGACAGAGGCTACAGGCTATGGTAAATACTTGTCGATTAAAAAATGATAATTTTTTGAATCGGCTTTTCTGATTTTTTAGGAAACCAAAAACAAGAAGGGAAGAAAATACATGACACAATTTGATACACCAGAATACTTAGCAAAGGTGGATGCTTGGTGGCGTGCAGCGAACTACATTTCAGTAGCTCAAATGTACTTAAAAGATAACCCACTTTTACGTCGTCCAATCCAAAAAGAAGACGTTAAACTTCATCCAATCGGACACTGGGGAACAATCGCAGGACAAAACTTTATTTATGCGCACTTAAACCGTGCTATTAATAAATATGATTTAGATATGTTCTACATTGAAGGACCAGGTCACGGTGGACAAGTAATGGTTTCTAACTCTTACTTAGATGGATCTTACACAGAGTTATACCCACAAATCACTCAAGATGAAGCAGGGTTCAAACAATTATGTAAAATCTTCTCATTCCCTGGAGGAATTGCGTCTCACGCGGCTCCAGAAACTCCTGGTTCAATTCACGAAGGTGGAGAATTAGGTTACTCATTATCACATGCTACAGGTGCTGTTTTAGATAATCCTAACGTAATTGCAGCAGCAGTTATTGGTGACGGAGAAGCAGAAACGGGTCCTTTAGCAGCTGGTTGGTTCTCAAACACATTTATCAACCCAGTAAACGATGGTGCAGTTTTACCAATCCTTTACTTAAACGGTGGTAAAATCCACAACCCAACTATTTTAGCTCGTCGTACGGATGAAGAGTTAACACAATTCTTCAATGGTTTAGGATGGGATCCAATCTTCGTAGAAGGAACAGATCCTGAAAAAGTTCACCCATTAATGGCTGCTAAATTAGATGAAGCTATTGAAAAAATTCAAGCGATTCAAAAAGAAGCTCGTGCTAAGAGCGCCGAAGAAGCTACAATGCCTCATTGGCCAGTATTAGTAGTACGTACTCCTAAAGGTTGGACAGGTCCAAAAGAATGGAACCATGAACCAATCGAAGGTGGATTCCGTGCTCACCAAGTTCCAATCCCAGTATCTGGAGAAGCTATGGAACATGTCGATGCATTAGTGGACTGGTTGAAATCATACCGTCCAGAAGAATTATTCGATGAAAATGGTAAATTAGTAGAAGAAATTGCTGCAATTTCTCCTAAAGGCCCACGTCGTATGAGCATGAACCCAATCACTAACGCAGGGGTTGTAAAACCAATGGAAATTACTGATTGGACTAAACATGCCATCGATACATCTAAACCAGGTGCTATCCAAAAACAAGATATGATTGAATTTGGTAAATTTGCTGCTGACTTAGTTAAAGCAAACCCAGATAACTTCCGTATCTTTGGACCAGACGAAACTAAATCTAACCGTTTAAACGAAGTCTTCAAAGCAACGAACCGTCAATGGGTTGGTCGTCGTGACGAAAGCTACGATGAATGGATTTCACCAGTTGGTCGTGTTATCGACTCACAATTATCAGAACACCAAGCTGAAGGATTCTTAGAAGGTTATGTATTAACAGGTCGTCACGGATTCTTCGCATCTTACGAATCATTCTTACGTGTAGTTGACTCAATGATTACTCAACACTTCAAATGGTTACGTAAAGCTAAAACTCACGCTCCATGGCGTAAAAACTATCCATCATTAAACTTGATTGCAACATCAACAGTGTTCCAACAAGACCACAATGGATATACTCACCAAGATCCAGGTTTATTAACACACTTAGCTGAGAAAAAACCTGAATTCGTTCGTGAATACTTACCAGCGGATACAAACAGTTTAATGGCTGTTATGGCTGAAGCTTTAAGTTCAGAAGATAAAATTAACTTAATCGTTTCTTCAAAACACCCACGTCCACAATTCTACTCAGTAGAAGAAGCTAAAGAATTAGTGAGCGAAGGTTACAAAGTAATTGATTGGGCTTCAACAGTGAAAGAAGGAGAAGAACCAGACGTAGTAATTGCTGCTGCAGGTACTGAACCTAACTTAGAAGCATTAGCAGGTATTTCAATCTTGCACAAACAATTCCCAGAATTGAAGATTCGCTTCATTAACGTAGTAGATATCTTGAAATTACGTTCTCCAAAAGTGGATCCACGTGGTTTATCTGACGAAGAATTTGATAAATTATTTACTACTGATAAACCAGTTGTATTCTGCTTCCACGGTTATGAAGGTATGATTCGTGATTTATTCTTCGATCGCAACAATCATAATGTTCATATCCACGGATACCGTGAAAACGGAGATATCACAACTCCATTCGATATGCGTGTATTATCTGAAATGGACCGCTTCCACGTTGCTAAAGACGCTGCAGTTGCTGTATATGGCGAAAAAGCTAGCGAATTTGCTGCGAAAATGGACGAAACTGTGGAATTCCACCACAGCTACATCCGTGAACATGGGGAAGATATTCCTGAAGTTGTGAGCTGGCAATGGGAAAATGTGAATAAATAATTCATCTAATAGGGTGCCTCAGAAATGAGGCACTCTTTTTTGTGCTGAGAAGAATATAAAATATAATAAATGATTACTCCGGAACCTTCGGTTTCTGTAAAAATCGCTGTAGTGGGGTACCGGCGCAAGCCTTGGTCTTGCGCCTTTAAAGCCTCAAAAAGGGAGTTAGGAATTTATTCCTTACTCCCTTTAATTCGCATTTAATACGATTCCCCACCACTGCGATTATAGAAACTCGAAGTTCCTTCGTAATCATTTAATTTTTAGTGCAAAAAAAACAGTCATTTCTAAGGCAAGCTGTTAGTGAATGAGGGAGGGGAAAGAGGGAGTAAGACAGAAGGAAAAATTGACTCACAGTGTGAGTCGATTTAATTTCGTAGTCTTATCCTCGCAAGGCTGATTGGGATAAAGCAAATCACGAGTGATGAAGCTTTATCCAATCAGCTACTGCGTAAAGGTATCTAAGTGAGTCTTATTTCGAAATATAATATAAATTATAATTTTGTTAGTAATTTTCAAAAAATGAAAATATAGGGGTTGACTTTCAAAAAATTATGTGTTAATTTATGTTCAACAATTAAATCAAATGGTTATTGAACTGAGGTGCGGATGACAAGAGTACAGGAAACTGGAAAGGGGATTTCGCCGAAACGTGAAAACGTTGGGGGCTGGTCATAATAGGTCAGTCACTGTCATGATATCTGCCCAGATACTCATGAAGTGCAATCAATTACCGGGCAAAAGAATGACTACTTATGACTTTTTTTATGGGGAATCACGGCTTTTGTTCGTGGTTCCTTTTTTGTGTGTGATGAGTGAACCAGTTTGATAATCGAGAAGGAGAGAAAGAAAATGAAAAAAATTTTAGGCGCAATTGCAGCTTTAGCAATGACAGTAGGATTAGCAGCGTGTGGAACCCCTGTTAGTCAAGGAACAGCCAATCAAAACCAATTAGTGGTAGGGATGGAAGCTGGTTATCCACCATTTAACTGGACTCAAAACGACGATTCAAACGGTGCGGTAAAAATTCAAGGGACAGACCAATACGCTGGTGGTTATGACGTTGAAATCGCAAAACGTGTAGCTAAACAATTAGGAAAAGAATTAGTCATTGTTAAAACGGAGTGGGATGGCTTAACACCAGCTCTTGTTTCAAGTAAAATAGATGCAATCATTGCTGGTATGAGTCCTACTGAAGAGCGTAAAGCGACAATCGACTTTACTGATTCTTACTATGATTCACAATTAGTATTAGTCGTTAAAAAAGGTTCTAAATACGCAAATGCTACTTCATTAGCGGATTTCTCTGGTGCTAAAGTAACAGCTCAATTAAATACTTTCCACTACTCAGTAATCGACCAAATTCCTGGTGTCGACAAACAAACTGCTATGGATAACTTCCCAGCAATGCGTGTGGCTTTACAATCTGGAACAATTGACGCTTACGTTTCTGAATTACCAGAAGCAATTTCAGCTCAAGCAGCAAACAGCGACTTCGTAATGGTTAAATTAACAGATGGCTTCAAAACATCACCAGAAGACACACAAACAGCTGTTGGTGTGAGAAAAGATAGCTCACTAACAAAAGAAATCAACGAAGCATTAAAAACAATCTCTAGCGAAGAACGTCAACAAATTATGGAAAACGCAATTAAAAATCAGCCAGCTGCAGAGTAGGATGTGAGACATCGCGTTCAGAAATGGAACGTTGGACCGGAACGCCGGAAGGGACTCGGAACGAGTCGTGCGGACGTTTCGGGAAACGCACGCCATTTCTGCGATGGCGAGCTCAACTTTATAGAACTTTGAGTTTAACAAGCCCGAGTTCAACTACAGGATGGCAGAAAGACAGAAGCTAATAAAAATCTCACAGTGCGAGATTTTTATGCTTCGTAGTCTTTCGTCCGCAAAGTTTATTAGACTTTCTTAAATCGCGAGCGATGAAAAGAAAGTCAATAAACCTCTGCGCAGGAGCACATAAACTCCTGCCGAAGCACAAACATAACACACCGCCACATTGTGTGGCGTATACATACACAAAATATAGAAAGTGGGAAAATAAATGAGTATTGATTGGATTGTAAAAATCATTCAACAGAACTGGCAAATGTTCTTAACAGGTGCCTGGATTACACTATATATTTCAATTATTGGTACAATTATCGGGACATTAATCGGGATGTTCATCGGATTTGTTAAAACAATTCCACTACCAGAAAAAGGACCTAAACGAATCCTTTTAAAAATTGCAGTTGTGATTTTAAACTGCTATACAGAGTTCTTCCGTGGAACACCGATGATCGTACAAGCGATGGTAATTTACTACGGAACAGCATTAATGTTTGGAATTAACTTAGATGTTACATTCGCTGCGATTTTCATCGTATCGATTAATACAGGGGCTTATATGTCAGAAATCGTTCGTGGTGGGATTATTTCGATTGACCAAGGACAATTTGAAGCCAGCCAAGCTATTGGGATGACTCACTGGCAAACAATGCGTTATGTTGTTTTCCCACAAGTACTCCGTAACATCCTTCCAGCAGTAGGGAATGAGTTCGTCATCAACATCAAAGATACTTCTGTATTGAACGTAATTTCAGTTTCAGAATTGTACTTTGCGACAAAAACAGTTGCGGGTCAAAACTTCCGTTACTTTGATACATTCTTTGTCACATTAATTTTATACTTCATCATGACATTCACAGTGACTCGTATCTTACGTTACTTCGAACGTAAATTAGATGGTCCAGATAACTATGAAGTGATTTATTCAGATCCATTAAACTCAAATTCAATGTCAGCAGTCGAAGAAAAAACTAGACAGAAAGGAAATGCATAATGAGCGAAGCAGTAATTTCCATTCAAAACTTAAGTAAAACTTTCGGGACTAATGAAGTTCTTAAAGATATTTCTTTTGAAGTAAAACAAGGGGAAGTAGTAACAATTATCGGATCAAGTGGTTCTGGTAAATCAACACTCTTACGCTGTGTCAACTTACTTGAAAAACCAACTTCAGGAAAAATTTCCTACAACGGACAAAACATTCTTGAACATGACAAGAGCATTTACGAATACCGTACTCACGTAGGAATGGTATTCCAACAATTTAACTTATTTAACAACTTAAACGTGTTAGAAAACTGTATCGTTGGACCGATGAAAGTGTTGAAAAAATCAAAAGAGGAAGCAGAAAAAATCGCAAAAGAATTCCTTGAAAAAGTAGGGATGTCTGCGTATATCAATGCAAAACCTCGTCAATTATCAGGTGGTCAAAAACAACGTGTGGCTATCGCGCGTGCATTATCGATGCAACCAGATGTATTGCTTTTCGACGAACCAACGTCAGCACTTGACCCAGAAATGGTTAACGAAGTGCTAGAAACAATGAAAAGCTTAGCGCACACAGGGCTAACAATGATTGTGGTTACTCACGAAATGGGATTTGCCAAAGAAGTGAGTGACCGTGTTGTCTTCATGGATAAAGGGGTTATCGCAGAAGAAGGCACTCCAGAACAAATCTTTGAAAATCCTCAAGTGGACCGTACAAAAGAATTTTTAGGACGCGTTCTAAAATAAGTGAAATATGCTATAATGAGCTAAGACAGTTTGTCTTGGCTCTTTTTTTTATGCAAGACAACGAGATAAGGTTGAAGGAGTATCATCATGTTTGAAGTACATACAACATCACAAGAGGAGACAATGGCACTAGGCAAGCGTCTAGGAGAAAAGATATTTGCCAATAGTTGTGTGATCTTAGAAGGCGATTTAGGCGCTGGAAAGACGACTCTTACCAAAGGAATAGCTGTTGGCTTAGGCATCGACCGTGTGATTAAAAGCCCAACGTATACATTGATTCGCGAGTATCGTAAAGGGAGACTGCCGCTATTTCATATGGACATGTATCGTATTGAAGAAAGTGGTGGCGCCAGTGAAGTAGGGCTTGAAGAGTACTTCTATGCGGGTGGCGTGTGCGTCGTTGAATGGGCGCAGTATATTGAAGATGAACTTCCTTCAACGTTCTTAAAGGTGAAAATCGACCGTGTAGGAGACGGTGAGTCTGAACGAGTGATTCGCTTAATCCCACATGGAAAAGAGTACGAAGAATTTATCAAGAAATTGGAGGTCACTGATGAGTAAAGAAAAAGAAATTACATTTGCGCTTCCAGTCAAAGATGATGCCAAAGCGCTATTAGATTATAGTAAAAAAGTAGGAAGCGAAACAGATTTTCTCTCTTTTGGAGCGGAAGGATTGAGATATTCTGTCGCTCAAGAAGAGCTGTTTATTGAATCGCTCTATGAAAACGAAAATCAATATATGTTACTAGCAAAAGATGGGGATGCCATTATTGCCGTTGGTTCGATTGCTGGGAGCCTGCATACTAAATTTTCACACCGTGGAGAGTTAGGAATTAGCGTATTGAAGTCCTATTGGGGCCAAGGAATTGCGACCGTCATGATGGAAGAAATGCTTGATTGGGTGAGGGAATATTCAACTCTTTCTCGTGTTGAACTTGAGGTTGTTGCTATCAATAAAAAAGCCCGTCACCTCTATGAAAAGTGTGGATTTGAAGAAGAAGGACGACTTAAGAACGGTGTGAAAATCGGTGACGGATATGAAGATATTGTCTTGATGGCGAAGATGATTGAACGATAAGGATGAGGTGAAAGAATGAAATTTGGAATTATTGCGGCAATGGAAGAAGAAAAACGTCTGCTCGAAGAAGAGATGACGATTGAGAAGAAAACGACCGTTGCCAATTGGGAGTTTATTGAAGGGACACTTGTTGGAAAGTCAATCGTACTTGTCCAATCCGGAATTGGAAAAGTGATGTCTGCACTGGCTACTGGAATCTTAATCGATCGCTTCGGAGTAGACTTGGTGATGAATACAGGTTCTGCAGGTGGGTTTGGTTCATCTCTTGAAATCGGAGATATCGTCATTGGAACGGAACTGGCGTACTGCGATGCTGACGTAACAGCCTTTAATTACGCATACGGGCAAATGCCGGGCATGCCAGCGCGTTTTGCCATGAACCAGGACTTCTTACCGTCCATTGAACAAGCGATTGCTAAGGTGGATTTAAAGAGCCATACAGGCCTTATCGTTTCTTCTGACAGCTTTATCCATACTCGTGAGCAAAGAACACATATTTTAAAGCACTTTCCAGATGTGATGGCGTCTGAAATGGAAGGCGCAGCAATTGCACAAGCGTGTCACGCATTTGGAGTGCCATTTATTGTGATTCGTGCGATTTCAGATATTCCAGAGCGCGGGACCTCTGCTGTTGATTTTGATACTTTTATTGTTCAAGCAGGGAAACGTTCTGCTCAAATGGTTCATCAATTACTACAAGAATGGGAAGGATAAAGAATGTTAAATATTGGGATTGTTGGTGTTGGAGCGATTAGTCAAAAAGCTTACTTACCGGTGATGCGTTCGATTGGGAATGTCAAATGGTATATGTGTACTCGAAATCAAGAAGTGTTGAATCGAGAATCTAAATTATTAGGGAGATGTATTCCTTGTAATACGATTGAGGAATTATTGCAATTTCCTTTAGATGGAGTCTTTATTCATGTGTCTACAAAAGCTCATTTCGAGGTGGCAAAACAATTTTTAGAAAAAGGAATTCCTGTTTATATCGATAAACCAGTAGCTCCTAGCTATGAAAAAACTCTGGAGTTATATCAACTAGCAAAAAAACACGATACCTTCATCATGGCTGGATTTAATAGACGTTTTGCTCCTAAAGTGGAAGTCTTAAAAAGTGTAGAAGATAAGAAGAGAATTATTGCAGAAAAGAACTGTACTGTTGTTTCTCAAGATACAAGAACTAGAGTCTTTGATGTCTTTATTCATCCTTTAGATACAGCACTTTACTTAATGGACTCACTTCCAACGAATGGTACTTATTTCTATAAGAAAAAGGACGGGGTATTAGAACAATGTATGGTCTACCTAGAGAATGAAAATGAAACGGCTTTGGTTCAATTCAATGAAACTTCTGGAGCTAACTTAGAAAGAATCGAAGTGCAAAGTCCTAGTGGAACTTATTCCCTTCGAAACTTAACGGATTTGGTGATTACTCAAGGTCAAGATGATGTTTTGGATGGATTTTCGAGTTGGGATTCTACTTTGTACAAACGTGGATTTGAGACGATTATTCATAGCTTTATCATTGCAGTTCAGACAAAATCAGAAAATCCAGTTTCGGCAAATAGTAGCTTGTTAAGCCACTTGATTTGCGAAAGAATTGTTATGGCAAAAGCCCCCCAAGGTTTCCTAACATTTGACGTAAACTCATTAGAATAGTAGTATTAAAAGGATTACGATTAAGGAGAATAGTATGGACTATACATTATTTTCAAAAGAGTTTCCGAATGTAAAAGTTTTTTACAATGAACCTCTAAAAAAATATACATTTACTAAGACTGGTGGGAATGCTGCAATTCTTATTTTTCCAAAGGATAAGCAAGAAGCAAGCGAAGTCACCCATTGGTTACGCGAGCAAAATATTCAGACGACAATTTTAGGAAATGCCTCTAATGTTATCATTAAAGATGGTGGAATTTCCGGCGCTGTAATTATGTTGAATGATATGTCTCATTTAAAAGTAGACGGTACAAAAATTGTTGCTGAAGGTGGAGTAGCCTTAATTGACGTTTCTAAGGAAGCTGCTAAAAATGGCTTAACAGGTTTGGAATTTGCATGTGGAATTCCAGGTAGTGTAGGTGGAGCCATTTATATGAATGCGGGCGCTTATGGTGGAGAAGTCAGTGAAGTTGTAGAATACGTAGAGGTGATTACTCCAGAAGGCCACTTAAAGACGTATTCTGCTGAAGAATTAGAGTTTAGTTACAGACATAGTTTCATTCAAAATACTGGAGATTTAGTGATTGAAGTGGGATTCCAATTAGAAAAAGGGAATCAAGAAGAGATTGACGAAAAAATTGCAGAATTAACGCATTTACGTCAAAGTAAACAACCGCTTGAATACCCTTCATGCGGAAGTGTCTTTAAACGTCCCGAAGGATATTTTACTGGGAAATTAATTCAAGACGCTGGCTTACAAGGATATCAAATTGGTGGGGCACAAGTCTCCAATAAACATGCTGGATTTATCGTGAACATTGACAACGCTACGGCAACAGATTATATGGATCTAATTCGCCATATTCAAAAAGTTATTTTAGAAAAAGATGGAGTTTCTCTAGAACCAGAAGTTCGAATTATCGGAGAAGAACCTACATCGCATTAAGAGGAGGAGAGGATTGTGAAAGACGGATTACAAAAAACAGTTGTCTATACAATTTTAGGAATTGTAATTATGACTGCTTTAATGACCGTAACGTCGATTACAACACCGATTGAAGGAGTATATATTCAGTTGGCATATGGGTACCTTGCGCTCTTTGCGGGTGTTGCTGGAGCACTTCCAGCTGCCATTGTTGGGTTTACTGGCCATGTATTGTTTGATTTAATCAATACAGATCATTTATGGATTTCTTGGGCTATAAGTTCAGCTGCGTTAGGTTTTACGTTTGGATTTGCGATTCGAAGAAATAGCCTTCGACAAGGAGTGTTTTCAAAACACGATATGATTCGTTTTAACGTGGTTCAAGCGTCAGTGAATATTGCAATCTTTGGGTTGATTGCCCCAACATTAGATGTTTTATTCTATCAGTCTTCTACAACGATTGTATTTACTCAAGGTTGGATCGCAAGTGTTCTAAATTTATTAACCGTTGCTATTTTTGGAACGATTTCTTTAAAAGCATATGCGACTTACAAATTGAAACAAAACAAGCAATAGAAAAGCAAACTCCCTCAATTCACTTATAAGTGAATTGAGGGAGTTTTGTATATATAGGGAAAGGAAGTTTGAGTGCTCACATTTATGAAGGAATTAAGCGATGGAGGTTGCTTAATTCCTTTTCTGTGTTTATAGGGAGAAGAGTGAAATACAAATAATATAATCTTAAAAAACACACTATATGTGGAAATTTACATGGCGGTAACCACAAAATAGATTCAAAAAAATTGAAAATAATATTTCTGATAAAAACAAGAAATATTCCCTAAAGTAAACTTTTAGTGTATAAAAAGTAGCGATTTATATATAAATAATAATCTACTGATTAGTCAAGGGAATATAGTGTATAAAGAAAAAATATTGGAAAAGATTCTTCCACAATAAAATATTTCCCTTAGTTTACCAAAAACGAAGAGGAATCGTTTTAAATCCGAACTAAAATTATATGAGTCCAATGAAATTCTATTAAATATTTGAATAGTAAATTTTCAACGGAAAAGAAGTCTAAAAAAAGTAAAATGTAACATATATGCTACATTTTAAGATGATAAAAATTCTCTAGTAAATAAATGGACACACTCGCCTATAAATTTGTGATTCCATTTATTGTAAATCCAGCATCTTCACCAAACAACTTAATTCAGCCTCTAATCTTCTTTTTTTGCACCAAAAATGTTAAAATAAGTGAAAACCTTTTAAGAAGAAGGAGGAATTTTATGCCAAAAGAGTTTAAAGGCTTTAAATTATTAGAAAAAAGAGACTTACCAGATATCCGTTCAGTAGGGTATTTATATCAACATGAAAAAACAGGAGCGGAAGTTCTTTATTTAGAGAACGAAGACGATAATAAGGCTTTTAATATCGCGTTTAGAACTCCACCATATGATGATAATGGAATTGCGCATATTATTGAGCATTCAGTATTAAATGGATCAAGAAAATATCCAACGAAAGAACCTTTTGTAGAGTTATTAAAAGGATCACTAAATACTTTCTTAAATGCGATGACTTATTCGGATAAAACAGTTTATCCTGTATCTTCTCGTAATCAAAAAGATTTTACCAATTTAATGTCTGTTTATTTAGATGCTGTGTTCTATCCGAACTTCAAGCATGATCCTCAAATTTTAATGCAAGAGGGATGGCATTATCACTTAGAAAATGCAGACGATGAACTGATTTATAAAGGCGTTGTTTATAACGAAATGCGTGGGGCTTTCTCCCAACCAGAATCAGAATTATATCGTTTAATTGAACCAACTTTATATCCAGATACGGTGTATAAACATATTTCAGGAGGAATGCCTGCTAGCATCCCAACTTTAACACAAGAGAAATTTGTGGCTTTCCATGACAAATATTATCACCCAAGCAATGCGCGTGTTACATTATACGGGAATCTAGATTTAGACGTTGCTTTTGATCAGTTAAGTGAATACTTTGATGCATTCGAACCAAAAGCTTATGACTTTGGTCCTGTTGAACAAGCTCCGTTTGAAAAAAGACATGAATTAGAGGCAAAATTCTCGATTTCTCAAGAAGAATCTGAGGAAAACAAAACATTGCTTGCTTATGTTTGGGCTGCTGGAAAAGGTACAGATGCTGAATCACTGATTGCTTTAGCAGTATTAGACGAACTTCTTTTAGGAAGTAATACAGCACCTATTAAAAAAGCACTTTTGAAGTCAGGTCTCGGTTCTGATGTATCTGGTGGTTTTGGTGCGGCAACATATTCACCTATATTTGAAATTGTTCTGAAAGATACAAATCCTTCTGCAAAAGAAGAATTTATATCAATTATTGAAACAGAATTAAAACGACTTGTTGAAGAAGGAATTCCTCAAAAAGCCATTCAAGCGGCATTAAACAAGGCGGCGTTCCGATACAAAGAGCTTACAGCTTTAGAAGGTTCTACTCCTAAAGGGATTCTGTATTCTCTAAACGCGCTAACGAGCTGGTTATATGGTGGAAATGTGTTCGAGACATTTGAGTACCAACCAATTTTAGATAAGATTCAAAGAGAAATGACCAATGGATACTTCGAAAAATTAATTCAAAGTACATTATTAGAAAATACGCACTCAGCAGTGATTACACTTTCTCCTGAACCAGGACTTCTAGAGCGTAAAGACCAAGCGCTAAAAGAACAATTAGCTGCTTATAAGGCTTCACTAAGTGACGAAGAATTAGAAGCATTGGTTGAAGAAACTCAAAAATTATTAGAACGTCAAACGACTCCAGACAAGGAAGAAGATTTGGCAAAATTACCTAAACTATCCATTGAAGATATTGACCGCGAAGTGAAGCCATTACCACTAACTGTGGAAGAACATGAAGGCATACCAACCTTCTTACACTATGAAGACTTCACAGCAGGCATTTCTTACGTGAAATATTACTTCGATTTATCCGGCGTGAAGACAGAAGACATTCCAGTTGTGGCCTTCTTAACAGAAGTGTTAGGAGAAGTTGGAACAGAAACCTTCACAGATGAAGCTCTTAGCACAGAAATTGACTTCTACACTGGTGGTATCGGAACGAATGCGACTGTAATTACTGAATCGGTAGCAGACAATATCTACTATCCTAAATTTACTGTAAGTGGGAAAGCCTTGTCTGAATATCAACCACAGCTTTTGAGTTTGATTGAAGAAATCGTTCATCGTTCGAACTTAGATGATGTAGAGAAGATTAAAGAGCTCTTACTCAATGTGAAAGCGGACTTAGAGATGAACTTCAATTATGGTTCACACGTGGCTGCGCTTCGTCGTTTAGAGTCTTATTACTACGAAGGCGCGAAATACTTACAATCGCTTGAAGGAATCGATTACTACGACTTTATTTGTGATGTGGTTGCTGGTTTTGACGCTAAACCTCAAGCATTTATCGACCGCTTGAAAGCTGTGTTAAAAACGATTTTAACAACAGACCAATTAGTGGCAACCTTTGTCGGAAGTAAGGAAGACTTTGAACATTTCAAACAAGTGTCAGAGGACTTCTTCAAACATCTTGGAAATCACAAAGTTGAAAAACAAGCCTTCACGAATCCAGTGGAAGTGTTAAACGAAGGATTCAAGACCGCGCAAGAAATCAACTATGTCGCAAAAGGATATAACCAAACGCTTCTAGGGGTGCCGGTGAACGGAATGAACCTATTCTTAAAATCAGTTCTAGGACTTGATTATTTATGGAATACGGTTCGTGTTCAAGGTGGGGCATACGGCGGTATGAGTGTTATCACCGATAAAGGGGACGTCGCAGGTCTTTCTTACCGCGACCCGAACATCGTTGAAACACTCGAACGATATGACGGACAAGTGGAGTACTTAGAAAACTTCAACCTTTCTAAGGCCGAGTTTGAAAAGAACTTGATTGGTACATTCAGTACGATTGACCGTCCACTTTCAGCGGCTCAAAAAGGTGCAGTAGCCTTCACGCGTTATTTCACGCATTTGACACAAGAGAAAGTGCAACAGTTCCGTGATGAAGTCTTAGCGGTAACTCCTGAAAAGGTACGCGCATACGCTCCAACGATGAAAGCCATCATGGCTCAAAATGCGTTGGTTGTAATTGGAAATGAAACGAAGATTGAAAACCATAAAGATCTCTTCAAAAACATTCGTAACTTAACAAAATAAGTCAACAAAAACTCCCAACCTTCACAAAAGTGAAAGTTGGGAGTTTTATTGTTTACTATTCATGGGACATTTTATTTTCTTCTTGTTTTAGCCACATTGGGATACTTGTCATCACTAATAAGAATAGGAATGCACTTTGTACCCAAAGAATGGCCACATCGAATATGCCATGTACGAAAAGTACAACGATAAGTGACACATAGAGTCCAACGATTGGACGTTTCTTCGGATCGCGACTCATTTCTAAAATCATACGAACAGGTTTAAAAGAAGCAATTGCAAGAAGCAATGTTCCAATAATTCCGTAGCTTGAAAGTGTATCAATATATAAACTATGTGCGTGTTCATGGTAGCGAGCACCGATTCTTGCAAAACTGTGCAAGTAAGTTAGAGGCCCTTCCCCAAACCATGGATTTTGTTTAAAGAGAACCATCCCTGAATTCCAAATTGAAATCCGCTCTTCCATAGATGAATCAAGGGTTCCCATACGAACTCCAATATCGTTAGAGAAGAGGAACATCAGACCAATTCCAAAAGCAGCAATACTGAGCCAGAATGCTTTTGAGTTTCGAATCGTTGTAAAGAGATAAATAATGGCTCCACAGATAATCGCTGGGAAAGCCGTTCTATTTTGAGTGAAGCTGAGACCAAATAGATTAATTCCAATCGCAACAGCACCAATGAACTTCCAGAACCAACTCTTTGTGATGCTAAGTAAGTAGAAGGCAATCATAATACAGAAGCAACAAATGATTCCGTAATAATTCGGGTTAAAGAAGGTTACTTCGGCACGGTTTTGGTGCCATACTTGCATCTTCGGAGATAGGAATGTGTAGTTAAATTTATGAACGATTTCGTAGTGTTCTAAAAATGCAAATCCAGCGGCAAAAATGCTAAGTAGTAAGATGGTCTGCAGAACAATATGGAAAAAGTCCGGTGTCAATCGCCTTTGATAATAATTGAAAAATATAGCATACATCAAAAAGCCAATTGAGATTACAGCCCCAATATAGTTTCCAGACACCATCGAAACGGCAAAGCTAAATCCAATGAATGTTAGTAAAAATGGGTGTGACACGAGGTCTTTTAGAACTTGTGTTAATTTCCCGGTAAAGGCAAGAAGTATGATATATAAGCCAAACAATGTTAGGAATAAATAAAACGGAAGGAAGCTACTAATAATGAGTAAGTATAGTGCTAAGTCCTGGTTCGAGAATCGTTTTATTTTTCCGATAATCGTTAGTAGTTTCATAATAGTCCTTTCAGGTAAATTTAATACCAATTAATCTAATGAAATAGATATCAGCTTATTTTACCACTAAATGACTAGAGAGGGCAAATTGCAAGGTGTTGGGGCGACCTTCTTTGAAAGATTCAGAAAACAGGCGTACAATAAAGATAGATTCTCAGAAAGAAGGAATAAAAATGAAATTAGTATTTGTTCGACATGGAGAAAGTGAATGGAATGCCCTCAATTTATTTACTGGTTGGAGCGATGTGGAGTTAACTGCTAAAGGGGAAGAAGAAGCCCATCACGCAGGAAAAGTACTACGTTCATTAGGCATTCAATTTGATCATGTGTATTTATCCGTATTAAAAAGAGCTATCCATACAGGTCATATCGTCTTGTCTGAATTAAATCAAGACTATTTACCAGAAACGAAGAGTTGGCGATTAAATGAACGACATTATGGAGCCTTACAAGGACTAAACAAACAAGAAACCCGTGAAAAATACGGCGATGAACAAGTGTTGCTTTGGAGACGTTCATATGACGTGATGCCTCCGCTTCTTAGCGAAGAAGAAGCTGCTAAACAAGCGCAAGATCCACGCTACAAACATTTACAAGTGAAGGATCTTCCTCAAGGGGAAACATTGAAAACAACTTTAGAACGCGTGCTTCCGATTTGGCAAGATAAGATTGCGGTGGATTTACTAGATGGTAAGAATGTTTTAGTTGTTGCGCATGGAAATTCTCTACGTAGTTTAGTGAAATATTTATTGAATCTTAGTGAAGACGAAATTTTGAAATTTGAAATCCCAACAGGGACACCACTTGTATTTGATTTAGACGAAAATCTACAAGTAAAAGAATATCATTTTGAGAAATAAGGAGAATGCGAATGAAGTGGGAGAAAAAGCACACATTAGAAGAGAGCGTTGAATGGAGAGGCCTTCCTGAAAGTGAAATGGAACCGTTCAAAGCTTATGTAAATGGAAAGACACCAGGAATTTGTGGAACGTATGCTGCAGCAGCGTTAACAGCACTGATGTCAAAACGCGAAGGAGTCGTGACACAATCGATGGACGAGCTCCTAAAAGGCATGGAAGCTTCTATTGAATACGCATTTCCCTATCGTGGAACTTTTTATTGGGACGTACAACGTGGACTCAATCATGAATGGAAGAAATACGGTTATAAGACACATTTTAATTTATTTAGTGAAAAAGTTGTACCACGCCTTCTTGAAGACGGCGTGCCTGTTGTCGTAGGAACAACAGCTGCACTTGGTAGCCCGTATAAAAATCACTGGGTCGTGGTGTACCAATACGCCTTCGATTCAAATGGAAAACTCTGGTATAAGGCATACGACAACCATGGATCTATTACAACCGTTATTCCAGCTGTCCAAACACTTTGCGCTATCTGGCTAGAAAAACTTTAGTTGATAGCGCACTAAGTCAACAAACTAGACAGCACCAAGCTTCAAAACTGAAAAGCAAAATTAAAATCTCAGCACAGTAGTAAGGAGCGAAGAGGCCGTTATTGGGCACATAATTCTATCAGAGTATTTTTAAACTCTGTCTCATAAAAATGAATAGCACTAAAGAAATGATTACGAAAAAGCCTGCGGATTTTTATAATCGCAGTAACGGGAATCGCATCGAATGTGAACTACGCGGAGTTGGAACTTGTTCCTTAGTTAAAACAGTTTATAAAGTTAGACGCAGTAGCTGATTGAATCAAGCTTCATCACTTGTGATTCGCTTAATTCTAATCAGCCTTGCGGGGGTAAGACTACAAAGCAAACAGGACTCACACTGTGAGTCCTGTTTTGACTTTGGTCTTACTCCCGTTTGAAGCTTCGAAGGAGCAAGACCAAGGCTTGGTCCGGTGCCCCGTAACAGCGATTATAAAATAAAACCGCAAGGCTTAGAAGTAATCATTTTTTTCTGTGCCTAAACTAATTCTATGAGCAGGGTTTAAGACAAAATCAAAAGTACTCTGATAGAATGAATGTGACAAAAAGGAGGAAGAATGAATGAAAGAATTTGATTTAATTTCTATCGGTGGCGGTAGTGGTGGTATTGCAACAGCCAATCGTGCCGCTATGTATGGTGCAAAAGTGGCTGTAGTAGAAGGAAACTTACTTGGAGGAACATGTGTAAATATCGGCTGTGTTCCTAAAAAAATTATGTGGTATGGAGCGCAAATTGCAGAAGCGATTCACGCCTATGGACCAGACTATGGTTTTACAGCAGAAAATGTAAAATTCGATTTTAAGACACTAAAGAAAAATCGTGAAGCGTATATTGACCGTTCACGTAATTCTTATAATGGAACATTTGAACGTAACAACGTGACTGTTATTAAAGGATACGCACGCTTTGTTGATGCTCACACAATCGAAGTGAATGGGGAAGAGTATCGTGCAAAACATATTGTGATTGCAACAGGCGCAAAACCTGCGATTCCAAATGTAGAAGGGAAAGAACTTGGAGGCACGTCTGACGATGTATTTGCATGGGATGAGTTGCCACAATCTGTTGCTATCTTAGGTGCTGGATATATTGCCGTAGAACTTGCTGGTGTTTTACATGCGCTAGGCGTGAAGACAGACCTATTTGTTCGCCGCGATCGTCCACTTCGTAACTTCGATCATTCGATTATTGAAGTGCTTGTTGCCGAAATGGAAAAATCAGGCCCAACTTTACATACTAATAAAGTGCCTCAAAAACTCGTTCAATTAGAAAATGGTAGTGTGGAAATTCAATTTGAAGATGGAACAATTTTCACTGCTGAAAAAGTGATTTGGGCTACTGGACGTGTCCCACATACAGCTGGATTAAACCTTGAAGCAGCAGGCGTTGAATTAACAGAACGTGGATTTATCAAAGTGAATGAATTCCAAGAAACGACAGCAGAAGGGGTGTACGCTTTAGGAGATGTATCTGGTGAAAAAGAACTAACACCAGTAGCAATTAAAGCAGGCCGTACATTAGCAGAACGTTTATTTAATGGACAAACAAACGCGAAAATGGACTACACTACGATTCCAACAGTCGTGTTCTCACACCCAGCGATAGGAACAGTAGGACTTTCAGAAGAACAAGCCGTGAAAGAGTATGGTAAGGAAAACGTGAAGACATACTTGTCAACGTTTGCTGGAATGTATTCAGCTGTGACAAGTCATCGCCAACAAGCACGCTTCAAACTGATTACAGCAGGTGAAGATGAAAAAGTAGTCGGACTCCACGGGATTGGATATGGCGTTGACGAAATGATTCAAGGCTTCGCAGTAGCCATTAAAATGGGAGCCACTAAAGCTGACTTCGATGCAACTGTAGCAATCCATCCAACAGGATCAGAGGAATTTGTGACGATGCGTTAAGGATGTGAGACATCGCGTTCAGAAATGGAACGTTGGACTGGAACGCCGGAAGGAACGTGAAACGTTCTGCGGACGTTTCGGGAAACGCACGCCATTTCTGCGATGGCGAACTCAACTAACAGGATGTGAAGGCGAGTGGTCAGCTCTCGACCCTTTACCGAAATTAACGCAAGCGTCCGATAAGGACGTGCGGATAATTATCGGAAAGGAACGCGAAAGCTACGAGCCTGAACTCAACTACACAGGATTTGAGCAAAAGCGTTCAGCCAATATTCACAGTGTGAATGTTGGGTGACGGTGAGCTTACCTTCATCACTCCACAAAATCATTTAGATTTACAAGCACAAAAACACCCTAGATGGATAACCATCTAGGGTGTTTCGTTTGTTTATGCGGCCGGCGGGACTTGAACCCGCACAGGTATACACCCACTGCCCCCTCAAGACAGCGCGTCTGCCATTCCGCCACGACCGCAGAACTATTTCAGTTTATCAAATGTTTAGCGGAATTTCAATCTAAAAGGATTAATTTTCCACGACATTTTCCACATACGTAGCGGTTCGTGTTCATCTTGCGCATTCTAGGGTAGCGGTGATGGCACGATGTACATTCGTAAATGAAGTTCGGCTCTCTCATTCGTTCGACAAAGCGACTGCCGCCCACTTGATGAAGGAGTTGTTTAAAGTCCTGGTCTCGGTGACGGTAGCCACGACCCATTTGATGAAGATGATAATGGCAAAGCTCATGTTTGATAACACCAATAAGTGCTTCGATTCCGAGTTTGTCTTCTATATTTGGATTTATCTCGATATTTCCCGTCTTCAGAAGATAACGACCACCGCTAGAACGTAGACGATTGTTATAAGTGATTTTGTGCGTGAATTCGCGGTGAAAAGACGTGCGCGAAATCTCCTCGGTTAAGTTTTGTAATTCGTGTTCGTTCATAATTGCCTCCGACCTTAGTGTAACATTCTTTGCACCTTTAGAAAACAAGATAAACTTTGACCTTTCCGCACCAGACGGGTAAAATAGGAGGGTATAAGATTTTCAATCTGGAGGAAACTAAATGAAAATTGTTGTTGTCGGTGGGGGGAAAGTCGGCGAAGTCATTTGCCAAGAACTCTCAACGGAAGAAAATGACATTGTATTGATTGATAAAAATCAAGATTTAATTGATCGACTCTTAAACAAATTCGATATAATGGGAATTTGTGGAAATGGTGCTAGTTACGACATTCTTGTAGAAGCAGGAGTGGAAAACTGTGATATCTTTATTTCCGTAACGGAAATGGATGAAATTAATATTATTGCGTCAATTCTTGCGAAAAAAATTGGAGCGGAATATACAGTTGCACGTGTGCGTAATCCTGAGTATTCACAACAATTACAACTCATTCGTGAAAGTTTAGGAATTTCATTACTGATTAACCCTGAGCTTTCGACAGCTCGTGATATCGCGAATAACTTTAATTATCCTTCTGCATTAAGTGTAGAAAATTTTGTTGGAAATCGTGTGAGCTTACTGGAATTAGAAATCAACGAAGGATCACGTCTTGCTGGATTATCTTTAAAAGAAGTGCGTAATCGTTTTGAATCCATCTTAATCTGTGTGATTCATCGTAACGAGCAAAGCTTTATTCCGGACGGAGATTCAACACTAGAAGCAGGAGATCATGTGTATATTACTGGAGCTTATCCTGACTTACGTAATTTCTTAAAATTAACAGGACAAGAAACGAAGAGTGTCTCTTCGGCCGTGATTGTTGGTGGTGGTCGTATCACCTATTACTTACTCAATATGTTGAAACAAACTAAAATCGATACGAAAGTGATTGAAGTGAATGAAGAGCGCAGTGAAACTTTAAGCTATGCATTTCCACATACAACAGTAATTCATGCTGACGGAACTGATCACGATGTATTAGAGGAACAACGCATTACAGAATATGATGTGTTTGTATCGATGACAGGGATTGATGAGGAAAACTTAATCCTTTCTGCATATGCAAAGCAACAAGGCGTCCAAAAGATTATTACGAAGATGAGTCGTCCAGCTCTTCTTAAAGTATTTAAAGGTTTTGACAGCCAATCAGTTGTGACTCCAAAACATATCGTAGCTAATGAAATTATTCAATTCGTTCGTTCACGTTCAAATACTCAAGGGTCAAATGTTGAAGCATTATACCGTTTAGCAGATAACCAAGTTGAAGCACTGCAATTCCGTGTTCAAAAGAATAGTGCGATTTGTGGCATTCCACTATCAGAACTCAAAACAAAATCAAATCTCTTGATTGCGTTTATAGTTCGTGGACAACAACTAATCTATCCTGCCGGAAATGATACCATTGAACCATTTGATAAGGTAATCGTCGTGACAACGGAAAAAGACTTTGACGACATTAACGACATTTTGGAATAGAGGTGTCGCAATGAATATAAAAACAGTTCGCTATTTTGTGGGAAAAATGCTTCAAGTTGAAGCAGCACTTTTAGCTTTACCACTAATTGTTAGCTTTATTTATCAAGAGTCACACACTCAAAAACTAGCTTATGCTGGTACGATTCTGATGCTGCTTGTGATTGGCTCTCTCTTAAGCTTTAAAAAACCTGAGCCGCTTAAAATTATGGCTCGGGACGGGGTTGTTACCGTTGCGTTGAGTTGGATTTTACTCTCTTTCTTTGGAGGATTACCTTTTGTCTTTACGGGGGAAATTCCTAATGTGGTAGATGCCTTCTTTGAAACAGCAAGTGGATTAACAACAACGGGTTCAAGCATTATTCCAGACCTTTCTGTATTAGCACATTCTTCATTATTTTGGAGAAGTTTCACTCACTTAGTCGGTGGGATGGGGGTACTGGTTTTTGCACTTGCGATTCTACCAAGTCATGGTTCTGAATCCGTGCAATTAATGCGTGCGGAAGTCCCTGGACCTGTGTTTGGAAAACTTGTTTCAAAATTAGCGCATACAGCGCAAATCTTATATATGATTTATTTAGCAATGACTTCCGTACTAGTGATTATTCTAGTCGTCTTCCAAGTACCACTCTTTGATGCATTGCTTCTAGCGTTTGGTACAGCTGGAACAGGTGGTTTCGGGATTAACAATGCTGGATTTAGTATTTACGCCAATCCTGCAGCTGTGGAATGGATTATCGGAGTAGGGATGATGCTCTTTGGAATCAACTTTAACTTGTACTACTTTATTCTTTTAGGCGCTGTTAAAGACGTTATCAAAGATGAAGAAATGCGTACGTATGTCGGAATCGTCCTTAGCTTTACGATGATTATCTTTACCGTATTGACGATTACTCAAACGGCTTTAGGAGTTCCAATTCGTAGCGTCTTCTTCACGGTATCGTCGATTATTACGACAACGGGATATTCAACGGTCGACTTTGGACTCTGGGGAGTATTCCCACATGCCTTGCTTCTTCTACTAATGTTTATTGGGGGATGCGCAGGGTCAACAGCAGGGGGGATTAAAGTTTCTCGTGTCATCGTGTACTTCAAGAGTGCGATTGCCGAATTAAAGCGCATGGGACAACCTCGCCGTGTCTTTGTTCCAACGATGAATGGAAAACCAATTGACAATAAGATGGAGAAGAGTATTGCCAACTACTTAATCGTCTATGTACTGTTCTTCCTCGTATTGTTACTCTGCGTTTCATTTGAAGCAGGCGATTTTACAACAGCCTTCTCAAGTGTAGCTGCAACCTTTAACAACATCGGGCCAGGGCTTGGTCAAGTTGGGCCTACAAGCAACTTCTCGATGTATTCGGATTTCAATACATTTGTCCTTTCAATTGGGATGATTGCAGGACGTTTGGAAATTTATCCAATCATTATGCTTTTCTCTCCAACAACTATGAAGGCATTTACTCGAAGACGTTAACAAATTCTTAAACAAATAGATAAAGAACTTTAAGGAAAGAGCACTCTTTTCTTAAAGTTCTTTTTGTATACTAGAGGTGTAACGAGTGAGTTACGATTTTGAATAAAGGAGGTTCATTCATGAAGAAATGGGTGAAAGGAACCGCAATCGTCCTTGCATTGATGGGATTATCCATGAAGAGTGCATATGCCATTGATACTACGACCATCAATGAAAAATGGGGCAAACCGACCGTTGTTTATGGCGGAGGATTAAATGAATCACAAATTAAACAGACATCAGAGTTATTAGGAATTAAAGATTCGAATACAGTGAAAACCGAAAAAGCAACTGGGCAAGATATGATTAAATATCTTGGAAGTGGAGATGGAAACACTTCTGTTATGATTTCTTCAGTGATGGTTCAAAAGAAAGATAAAGGAACTGGTGTGAAGGTTCGTATTAAGACTCCTGAAAACATCACCCTAGTGACAGCTGAGCAATATGCTAATGCGGCCATCACTGCTGGAGTAACTGATGCAGAAATTGAAGTAGCAGCAGTATCAAAGGTAACTGGAGAGTCCGCTTTAACAGGTGTATATAAAGCCTTCGAAGCAAACGGGATTCAGCTGGACGCCAAACGTACTGAAGTAGCTCAACAGGAATTAGAAGTGACGAATAAAATCGCGCAAGAGAATGCAAACCAAAAAGGATTCGATTCCTCAAAACTCGATAAAGCGATGATTGAAATCAAAAAAGAACTTGCAGAACTCAAACAAAAGCAAGGACAACTAGCAACTAAGGAAGATATCGAACGCATTATTAATAATGCCTTGAAGAATAATTCATTGCAAAATGTGATTTCTAAAGATCAAATTAATGCGTTAGTCGCTTTTGCACAAAACTACCAAAACACAAGTGCGATTGATTCCAAACAAGTATTAGAGCAATTAAATAGCTTGTCAAAATCAGTCGGCGAAAAGATTAACAGCTTAGTCGAACAAGCCAAAAACGAAGGATGGTTGGATAAAATTGCCCAATTTTTCACTTCCATCTTTGAAAGTATTAAAAATCTATTCAATCAACAATAGTAAAGTCAGATTGAATATTTTATAAACAAAAAGCAGTCGTACCAGAACCAACTAAGAACAGCTGTAAGTTCTTAGAATCCCCCTCTTTAGGTTCTTGGAAGGCTGTTTTTTGCTTTTCTTCTATATCACAATAAGGTCTTCACAATAAAAAAATAAATTAATGTTATAATTTTTTAAGAAGATAGCTCTTGTAAAAAGGAGGAGAGTGCAATGAAAGAATGGATAAAAAAGTATACCGTGTATATTGTTATTGCTATGATGTATTATTGCATTCCATTATATTTAGTGAAAGATACAGGAAGTGGTATCTTTCTACTATTGATGGTCATCCCTATATTTGTATTCCTTATTTCACTAGTCTTCGCTATAAAGAACGGATTTAGATGGTATTTTTCGATTGTTCTTGGACTCTTATGGATTCCGAATCTCTTTTTACTAAATGATTCTGCTACTATTTATATTTTGATGTATTCAGGTATCAGTTTTATAGGACAATTTGTTGGAATTGTATTAAAAAATAAAGTTAAAAAATAGATCTGGCTATCTCTGGTTATTCTTTTCTGTTTGTAATTTAAAATAAGATAAGATACTGCAAACCAATATCATGCTTTACATGCTCCCTTTAACACGAATATTCTAATAAGTGAAAAATAATGAATGAATTTGAGGTAAATAATAAAAAGGTGAGAAATTTTGTTGAATATACCTTTTGGATATGTTATATTTACCACAAATATGGGATAAATTTAAAGGAGTTTGTGGGATATGGAAGATAAATTTAAATTGGAATGGAAAGGTTTTTTTAAGACGTTAGTACCATTATGGTGGTTAGCAGGATTATTATGTGTAATCTTAGTTTCATATGTATGGGGGCTTACTAGTCAGAAACCTGAAACTCCAAAATCCTCGATTTCAATCGAGTATTTAGAAAAAGTGAATGAAGTTGTATTTTTGAATGCGGGAGTTAAAGATATTATTACTGAGACTAAATCAACACAAGTTTTTGGTTTTGATGTACCATTTTCAAAAAAGACAGCATTAGTAATTTTAAATTATAAAGCAAAATTTGGAATAAAAAAACCTGTGAAAATAGAAAAAATAGGTGAGAATGAATTTAAGATTATTGTTCCTAAATTTGAAGTGATAGGTGTAGAACTTTCGAAAGATAATCCTTATGATTTATATGATAGCCATGGAGAATTGTTGAGTGGAACGACAGAGGATGTTGATACAGGAAAACTTGTAACTAATCAATTAGCTAGTGAAAAACAAGAAGAATATTTAGAAAAATATAAAGATGATATTAAAGAATCTGCGATCAATTATTATAAAACATTAGTTTCCTCTATGTTTGAAGACCCTAAATTGACTGTAGAATTTTCAGAATAACACTTTCGCATGGAATTTTAGAAATAAATAACCCTGACCAGAGATGGTCAGGGTTTTCCTTTTGCATTTTAGAATAAGATTAAGAGTAGGCTGATGGTGATAATTAATTGTACCACTAAACCGATGAGTGATAAGTATACTGGATCGATGGAGGATTCTGTTGCGCTTTTAAAAATAGATGAGGCTAGTGTCACAATATAAAGTAAAATATGCGCAAAGAATACAATTAAGATTCCAACGAAAAACCACACTGGAGAAATAAAAGTCATAACAGTTGCAATGGCTAATAATAGAATTGCTAAGACATTCATTCCTTCATATTGAGTTAACCAGTAGTTAAAGACATGTTGACGTTTTTGGAAAACATGTTTTAGCCCATATGAAATAGTAGGGAATCCAAGGTAGAAGAATAAGTAAAATACCAGGAATCTAACAAACATCCAAATATAATTGGGGGTACTTGTTAAGCTTGGTAAGATTGAAATATCAGCGAATAATTGATACTGGGTAAATAAAGTGTGAATGACATGAGTTGTAATGAATGCAGACATTACAGTCGCTAAAATAATTAACGCGTACCCATAAGTACGACTATATTGACGTTTCCGCGAATATTGATTCGTTGGGTGAAGCAAACGTTCTCCAAAGAAAGTAAAGAATCGTTTGAATTTATTCCACGCACCTGCATATGCAAAACGGTTATTCTTTACTCGGTTTTCTTGTGAACTACGGTTATCTTCTTCTGGAATTTTCGTTTCAACTTTTGTAGTGAATGAAGCAGTAGGTTCATTATTTTCATCTAATAAGTCTGTTTGAACTCCATCATTTGGCTCAATGGCAGTAGGAGCAGAAAGTTCATCTTGAACGGTGCCGCAATAAGGGCAGAGTGTTTCTTTTTCGTCAATCATTTCATGACAGAATGGACATTGTTTCATGAAGTTTCCTCTTTCCATATGTATTACTAAATTTCATTGCTATTGTATCATAATTTTACTATAAAAAAAGACTAGGAACTCCTAGTCTTAGCGTGGCATCTTTTCAGATGAGTAGGTCGTGTTCACATCACGAACTACAAACAGCTACATCCGGTAGTGTGCCTAAGCACGCCTGTTCCACATAACTCGCAGTCTCTTATGTACTGCGTGTCGCCTCATCGCATAGAATACATTATAGCAGAGGGAGTGTGGAATGTCATGTATGAACTATTTTTCGCGGATAACTTCGATTTTGTATCCATCTAGGTCTTTCACGAAATAGTAGTTTGCTGGATGTCCTGGTAATCCTTTTAATTCTGTAACGTCATAGCCTTTAGCAACGTGTTCAGCGTGAAGAGCTTCTAAGTCTTTAGCACTGATGGCGATATGACCATATCCGTCACCGATTTCGTATGGGCCGTGGCCATAGTTATATGTTAATTCTAATTCATAGTCATCTCCTTCAAAAGCGAGATAAGCGATTGTGAATTTGTGTTCTGGGAAGTCTTTTCTTCTTGTTTCTTTAAAACCAAATGCTTCTTCGTAGAATCGAATGCTTTCTTCTAGATTTTCAACACGGACACAAGTATGCAACATTTTTGACATGGTGTGACCTCCTTTATTTATTTTATTTAAGACTAACAAACTCGAATGATAAATACAAGTTTTCAAGACTGTTTCTATTTCAAAGACAAATGTATATAATTAGTGGAAATTCGTTGCGTTCCATTCATTAATTTGGTAGTCTAGGTACATTGAAAAATAAGGAAGTGTCATATGAAAGTAATCAAATTTGGTGGGAGCTCTTTAGCAAATGCCACACAATTAAGAAAGGTCTTTAATATTGTAAAATCCGATTCAAGTCGTAAAATTGTAGTGGTTTCAGCACCAGGAAAACGGTCTTCTGATGATGAAAAAGTAACAGATCTTCTTATCCAATTAGCAACTTCTCATATTGAAGGGAATTATGATGAAGAAGTATTAAAGAAAATCTTAGTCCGTTATAAAGAAATCAGCGATGAGTTGGAATTAAAACCAGAAGTGTTTGAACTCGTTCGAATTCATTTTAAAAACTTAAAAGAAAGAAACGATCTATCCTCTGAATATTTAATGGATGCTTATAAAGCAAGTGGGGAAGACTTAAATGCTCGCCTCATCGCGTCCTACTTTAACCAAGAAGGTCTTGCTGCTAAATATGTTGGACCTAGAGAAGCCAAACTATGGGTGAGTGATACTCCAGGGGAAGCTCGCGTTTTGGAAGAAAGCTATCATGAATTAGAGTACTTACAATTAACAAATGAAGTGATTGTTTTCCCAGGATTCTATGGAGTTACAAAAGAAGGAAAAATCGTAACGTTCTCTCGTGGGGGATCAGATATTACTGGGTCAATTTTAGCCAATGCGGTGAACGCTGATGAGTACGAAAACTTCACAGATGTGGATGCGATTTATGTAGCAAGTCCAAAAATTGTTCATAAACCACTCCCTATCGATGTATTATCTTATACAGAAATGCGTGAGTTATCGTACGCTGGTTTTTCAGTATTCCATACAGAAGCACTTCTGCCTTCTATCAAAAAAGGAATCCCAGTGCATGTATGTAATACGAACAATCCTGAAGCAAGTGGAACTTACATTATGAAAGGGAAGGTGACTTCTCCAAATGTTATTTCCGGTATTGCAAGTTCACCAGGTTTCGTAAGTATTTACGTGAAGAAATACTTAATGAACCATGAGATTGGTTTCCTCCGTAAAGTATTGACGATTTTTGAAGAAGAGGGCATATCGATTGAACATATTCCCACAGGCATTGATGATGCGACAATTATCATTCGTGGGGAAGATGCTACTGATGAACAATTAGAGTCTATTGTAGAGCGATTCTATGCTGAATTAGATGTAGACGAAGCAAGCTTTACACGTGGACTTTGCTTGATTATGTTAGTAGGGGAAGGGATGGTCAACATGGTCGGTACTACTGCTCGTGTGGCTTCAACTCTTGCTCGTACTCAAATCAATATTGAATTATATAACCAAGGGGTATCTGAGGTTTCGATGATGTTTGGTATTTTAGACCAATATGAAAAGAAAGCTATCCGCGCGTTGTATGATGAATTTTTCGGTGAAGAAAAAGAATATCAAGTGGTGGAATAATTTTTCCTCTCCATATTAAAATGAAACATTAACGGTTGTAATTAATCAATAGGAAGAGTAGAATATCGAATATATTCTGCTCTTTTTATTTTGAGCGCAGTATTTTTGTTTAGAATAGGAGGGACGAAGATGATTCGTTTCTTATTGAAAGATTCCATTCCAAAAAGGATTGCAGCCAGTTTTGCCATTGTGATTTTGGTTGGATCATTACTACTTAATTTGCCGATTTCGCAAATAGCGACCTCACAAGCTACGTATTTTGACCATTTATTTACTACCGTATCGATGGTGTGTGTAACGGGTCTATTTACGCAACCCGTAGCCGAAACGTATAATGTTTTTGGTCAGATTATTTGTATGATTTTGATGCAAATTGGAGGCTTGGGACTAATGAGTATCATAGCTTTTTTCCTCTATGATTCTGGAAAGAAGATGTCCTTAGTCGATAAACTAGCCCTGCAAGATAGTTTGAATCGAGAAGATGGTCAGGATTTCAAAAAATATTTAACAACGATTTTTAAATATACTTTCGTTATTGAATTGATTGCAGCAGTTATTTTATCTTTTCGTTTCGTTCCTGAACTAGGAACCGGAAAGGGAATCTTCACAGCATTTTTCTTAGCCATCTCCGCTTTTTGTAATGCGGGATTTGATAATTTAGGTTCAAATAGTCTGATTAACTATGCAACGGATCCACTGTTGAATTTAGTCATTGCAGCTCTTATTATTCTTGGCGGGATTGGTTTTTCTGTTTGGTTTGATTTCAAAAACAGTTATTTATCTATGCGAGAATCTACAAAGAGCAAAAAGAAAAAATCATTCTACCGACGATTGCATTATCATACGAAGATAGTTCTTTGGCTAACTGGGATTATTCTCTTAAGCGGAACGGTTTTAACCATGTTGACGGAATGGAATAATCCAAATACGATAGGTAATCTATCATTTTTAGATAAATTGCTTGTCAGCTTCTTCCAAACAGTGACGATGAGAACGGCAGGATTTGCTTCGATTGATTACACAACAGCGCATCCAACTAGCCTTCTTTTATATTCTATTCAAATGCTAATTGGAGGTTCTCCTGGTGGGACTGCTGGTGGAGTGAAGACGACAACTTTCTTAGTAGTTCTCTTGTTTATTCGCTCAGAAGTATATGACGAGCGTATGATTCAATTTAGAAATCATCGTATTTCGCAAGAATTAGCGAGAAAAGCTTTAACGATTTTTATCGTATTTACTACATTAATTCTAACGAGTGTATTCTTACTCAGCTTAACGGATCCAGATGCTCCATTGTTATATACTTTATTTGAAACTATTTCAGCGGTATGTACAGTAGGAGTAACGGCAAATTTAACACCGACGCTCTCTTTTCTTGGAAAAATTGTGATTATGCTGTTGATGTTTATTGGACGTATCGGACCATTAACGGTTCTGTTAAGTTTTTCAAACAGAAAGAAAAAAACACTCGACATGAAGTATGCAAAAGCACCATTAATAATTGGATAGAAAGTAGGAATTATGATGAGAAAAACAGTTGGTATTTTAGGATTAGGCGTATTCGGGATGACCATTGCTAAACAACTAAGTGACTATGATTGCGACATTATTGCTGTGGACCGTGATGAAATTAACGTCAATCGTATTGAATCGCTGGTCACAAAAGCAGTGATTGCTGATGTTACAGATGAAGATGTTTTAAAAGAAATTGGAATCGGTGACTGCGATACAGTTGTGGTTGCTACAGGTTCGAGTTTAGAAGCGAGCATTTTAGCAGTAATGCACTGCAGTCGACTTGGTGTTCCTGAAATTATTGCCAAAGCAAAAAGCCGAACAACAACAGAAATCTTAACGAAGATGGGTGCACAACGTGTGGTAAACCCAGAAAAGGAAACAGGAATTCGTCTCGTAAAGAACATTCTTCACCATAAACTAGCTGAGGTGATTTCTCTTGATGGGAATATCTCGCTTGTAGAATTTTATCCGCCAAAATCATGGGTTGGAAAACAACTAAGAGATTTAGACTTACGTAAAGATTATGATTTGAACTTAATTGGATATCGTGAAGGAAAGGATGAATCGTTGAATACAAAAGTGTTCGCAGATTTTCTCATTCGTGAGGATGTCATTCTTGTAGCGATTATCGGAACGGATAGTTTAGACAAAGCCACTTTCCTTGAAGACTAATTAACGAGATCAGATGAATCAAAAGCGATTCATTTGGTCTCTTTTTCTTTAAAAATGGATTCAAACCCTTTCCAAAGCATCCATTTCATAGTACACTATGACTATCAACTTTTTAGAAAGTAGGGATTATAATGGCCAATAAAAAACCATTAAGACGTGAAGACGTTCCTGTAGAATTAACATGGGACCTTTCCGCAATTTACGAATCAAACGAAGGATTTGAAAAGGATTTAGAATTTGTAAAATCACAAATTCCAGCAGTAGCTGCTGCAAAAGATACAGCACTAAAAGACGGGGAATCATTATTAGCGTTCTTAAATCTTTTAAACGTAGTGGATGATAAGATTGAAACAGCTTATGTTTACTCACATTTAAAAGCAGACCAAGATACTTCAAATAACGAAAATCAAGTTTTAAACCAACGTGCGTTCTCTACATATATTGATTTTTCAGGCGCTTCTGCATGGTTTAGTCCAGCAATCTTAGCATTATCCGATGAAGAGTTCGAAGAATATTTCAAACAAGAACCAGGACTAGAAGACTTCCGTGTATTATTAGAAACAGCGCGTATTAAAAAAGGTCACGTGCTTTCAGATAAAGAAGAAGCTTTATTATCAAAAGCAAGTGAAGTGTTCCAAGGCGCAAGCAAAACGTTCAATTTATTAAATAACGCTGATATCAAGTTTGACGAAATCACAACTGAAGATGGCGAAAAAGTTGAATTGACAAACGGAAACTACTCAGTATATATCGAATCTAAAAACCAAGCTGTTCGTAAGGAAGCATTCGAAACATTATATAAACCATACATCAACTTAAAAAATACATTCGCAAGCACACTTGGTACAGAAGTGAAAGGTCATAACTTCAGCGCTTTAGTCCATAACTATGACTCAGCTCGCCAAGCAGCACTTGCTTCAAACCAAGTTCCGGAAGAAGTGTATGATGCTTTAGTAGAAGTGGTAAACGAAAAATTACCATTACTACACCGTTATATTGCATTACAACAAAAAGCATTAGGCTTAGATGAATTGCATATGTATGACTTATACGTACCAATTACAGGCGACGCTCCAATTAAATATAATTACGAAGAAGCTGCAAAAGCAAGTCGTGAAGCCTTACTACCACTTGGAGAAGAATATGCTGAAATCATGAAAAAAGCTTATGCTGATCGTTGGATCGACGTTGCTGAAAATATCGGTAAACGTAGTGGTGGTTACTCAAGTGGGGCATACTCAACAGCACCATACATCTTGTTGAACTGGCATGATGAATTATCAAACTTCTTCACATTAGTTCACGAGTTAGGACATAGTGCTCACAGCTACTTCACTCGTAATACACAACCAAAACAATACGGAGATTACTCAATCTTCTTAGCAGAAATTGCTTCTACAACAAACGAAAACATCTTAACAGATTACTTGTTGAAGAAACATACAGATAAAGAAGCGCAAAAATATATCTTAAACAACTATTTACACCGCTTCAAATCAACCATTTTCCGTCAAACACAATTTGCGGAATTTGAACATCAAATCCACTTAATGGATCAACAAGGTCAACCATTAACGCAAGAATCTCTTGCAAAAGTATATGGAGAAATCAACGCTAAATACTATGCGAATGTCATCCAAGATGAACAAATTGCATACGAATGGGCTCGTATTCCTCATTTCTACATGAATTACTATGTATTCCAATATGCAACTGGTATGGCTGCAGCAACTGCTTTATCAGATAAGATTTTACATGGGACTCCTGAAGATTTAGAAGCTTACTTAAACTACTTACGTGCAGGACGTAGTGATGCTCCGATCGAAGTCATGAAGAAAGCTGGAGTAGATATGACGAAGAAAGATTACTTATATGATGCATTTGATGTATTTGAAAAACGTCTATCTCAATTAGAAGCTTTAATGAGTGAATAATCTCAAAAATTAATTGGTTCTAAAACACAAAAAGGTTCGTAAGAAATTTTCTTACGGACTTTTTTTGTTTTAAAAGAAATAATGGGAAGCTAATAATTTTTTATAAAAAAAGCCCAACTAGAAACTCTAGTTGGGAGATAATTAATAGCGATTTAAATTCATATTGACCACTTTATCAAATTTTTGAGGTTCATTTGTATGTGTTCCTACTAATTTTTTTGTAGAGTGATACCCTGGTAAAGGCTCACCATTACAAATTTCAGCAATAGTTTCAGCTGTAATGCTACTAGCTAAGAGTAATCCATAAGGCTGATTAGAGTTATCAAAAATAACAAGGGAAGGTGTATGTGTAACATTCATCTCTTGCGCAATTTGAAGATCTCGATCATAGGCTTTTTTTACAGCGGAACTAGATTTATCCTCGTAAAACATCTTTTTATCAATTTCAACTTTATTTAATATTTCTTCTAACAAGTCATCATTGTATTCGCGTTTTTGTTGATGAATTTGTTGTTGTAATTCAATCAGAAATTGATGTCCAAGACGTTTTCCTTGTAATAGTGCAGCTTTGTAAGAGAGGGCTGCATCATAAATCTTCATGTATATATCATTTCGTAAATCTAAATCCGTTACAGGTAATTTTTGGTTTTTCATATATTGATTAACGGTCTGTAAATTATGAAATGTTAAAAAGTGATAATGCACTTTAAATTCAGAATTACGTACAAATTTTAGTAATTCATTTTCACAGCGATAACAGTATGTTCCCAAGGGATTCACGAATAAAAATAATTCGAAAATCTTTTCGTGTGAAGTGTTTTTTGATAGATTTTTTGTTTCGTAGGTACTCAAAATCTGACACCTCTGTTCCTCTAACTTTATTTTTGTAACTTTATTGTAACATAGTTCCTAAAAAATTCAGAATAAAATGCGGTTTTCTCTCTTAGGAGGAGATACTTGAAAGGGCGCGTTTAATTTTACTTTCTTCTTGTTCTCGTTGAATCTGATACTTTTGAAGAATCTGCAAAAAGACTTCTTCTCCCAATGAGAGATTCTGAACTTCCATCTCCATTTCATAGTCCACTTTTCCGTTATAGTAACTTTCATCTAAAACAAGCCATTCGTTATTAGATAAGGGACCTTCAAATCGATGAGTGGTTAATAGAGCAGTTTGTTTGACCTTTTCGATAAAGACTCCGTTACTTTCTAATGCTTCTTTTATGGATAAAGGAAGTGAAAATTGCTTTTGTTCATTGTATTGATGAAGGATTTCAACAGGCATTTCATGAGTGAATTCCAATACTTCTAGACTTGATTGGGGAATTTTTAAAGTGATTTCTCCAATGGCTTTTCCCTCAACAATTCGGATACGTAAAGCCATTTTATGAGATTGGAGGATTCCATCCCAATCATAATAACTATTGGTTTGGGTAATCTCTTTAGTTAAGAGGGGCTTAAAATCCTCTAGTAGCGAATGATATTGACTTTTGGTCAGTAAATTTTTAAATTCTCTTTCTACTTGTAACAATCATATTCCTCCTTCAGCATTCTATTGTATCTCAAAATGAGGGAGAATTGAAAAAAATCGCATTAATTAGTCAAGCTTTTACATAAAATATGGTATGATAGAGAACGGAAATGAAAAAAAGTAGGTGGAAATATGGAAAAGTTGGAAACGCCGCTTGTTGAAGATTGGGAAGCCTTTCTAGCTCCGTATTATCAAGCAATTGAAGAATTAAAAATTAAATTAAAAGGGATACGTCGTCAGTATCGTCAAGAAGGAAGACATGCTCCGATTGAATTTATTACAGGGCGTGTGAAGACTCCTGAGAGTATTCTAGAAAAGATGCAAGTTCGTAATATTCCTAGAGAAGAATTTCTCGAAGGCGTACAAGATATTGCTGGACTTCGTATTATGTGTCAATTCGTTGATGATATTTATGAAGTCGTTCGTCTAATTCGTCAAAGAAACGACTTTGAAATCGTGATTGAACGAGATTACATTCAAAATAAAAAAGCGAGTGGATATCGTTCTTACCACCTTGTGTTGGAGTATCCTGTACAACGAATTGAAGGGGAAACGAAGATCTTAGTAGAAATTCAAATTCGTACATTAGCAATGAATTTTTGGGCGACGATTGAACACTCTTTAAACTATAAATATAAAGGAGAATTCCCTGAAGCGATTCATGAACGATTAGAACGTGCAGCGGAAGCAGCCTTCTTACTGGATGAAGAGATGTCTGAAATCAGAGAGGAAATCCAGGAAGCGCAATATATTTTTGCAATTTGTAAGGAAAATCAAAGAAAAAGAAAGAAACGGAGGTAGGTCATGAAAGTCGGTTTATATGGAAATCAATCAGAAAAAACGAAAGAAGTCATGAATGCCTTTAATCATCTTTGCCAACAAGGGGAATTTACTAGAGATGATGAACATCCGGATATTGTGATTACAGTTGGTGGAGACGGAACTCTTTTAGGAGCTTTTCATCATTATCGTAATCAATTAGATCAGATCCGATTTGTTGGGATTCATACTGGGCACCTCGGATTTTATACGGATTGGCGCAATTATGAAGTGGATGAATTAATCGAGTCATTAAAGAAGGACAAAGGAGAGCGTGTCAGCTATCCTTTGCTTGACGTTACTGTGAAGTTAAAAAATGGTGAAACAGCACATTATTCAGCTTTAAATGAGGCAACTTTACGCAAAGTAAACGGTACGTTATTTTGCCAAGTCTTTATAAATGGTGATTTGTTTGAAAACTTCCGTGGAGATGGTCTTTGCATTGCAACCCCAACTGGTTCAACAGGCCTTAGCAAGTCACTTGGTGGAGCAGTCGTGCATCCGCGTGCTGAAGTGATGCAAATGTCAGAGATGGCGTCTATTAATAATCGAGTTTATCGTACACTCAGCTCACCAATGATTTTCGCCAAAGATAATGTATTGACCCTTCGTCCTGAAAGTGAAGAAGGAATGGTCATGGCGATTGATCATTTAACTTATGATGGCAATGAGATTGAAGAGATTCAATTAAAAATTAGTCAAGAACGAATCTCTTTTGCGGCATACCGCCATACTCCATTCTGGGACCGCGTTGAAGATGCATTTATTGGTTCCCGTGAATTGAATTGTAATGGAAGTGAGGAAGTCCGTTGATTTTAACGTGGAATTACCCATACGAGTATCCGATGATGATGCGTTCTTTTCTGCAAGAAATAGGCATTTCAAGAACGTTTCTGGCCCATGTCAAATCTAACGGAGAATTACTCATCAATGGCCGTCATGAGATTGTTTTGAAAACACTCCAACCTGGAGATGTCCTTACAATGGTGATACCACCTTCTGGAGAGCATGAAACGGTCATTCCAAGTGAAGTTCCGATTGACATTTTATATGAAGATGAATATTTACTCATTATTAATAAGCCTGTTGGGACTGCTTCGATTCCTTCAAAGTTACATCCGGACCATTCGATGGCCAATCGAGTGAAAGGGTACTATAAGAGACGTGGGTATGCGGACCAAATTACTCATGTGGTGACACGTCTTGACCGCGATACAACAGGAGTTATGATGTTTGCCAAGCACCGTGTTGTACATGCATGGATGGATCAGGCATTACGAGAAAAAACAATTCAAAAGAAATACTTGGCATTAGTACATGACACTTCAACTCTAGAAGCACACGGATTTATTGATGCCCCTATTGGTCGTCATGAAGGGTCGATTATTAATCGTTGTGTATCAGAAGATGGAAAACCATCCTTAACCGAGTACTGGAAGAAAGAAACCCTTGTTGGAGCAGAACTTGTTGAGATTTTATTACACACTGGACGCACACATCAAATTCGTGTTCATTTCTCATGGATTGGGGCACCGCTTGTGGCGGATGATTTGTATGGCGGTGTTAAAGATGAGTTTTTAGACCGACAAGCTCTGCATTGTCACTCACTTACATTTATTCATCCGATGACGAAAAAAGAACTGATAATAGAAGCTCCACTCCCTAAGGATATGAGTCAGTGGATTGAAGCGCATAAGAAGTAAAGAGAGGAGAATCACCATTGAGAGAAATCGTTTATGAATTTGATGATATTTTAGAACAAATTCAACATACTTTAGCAACAGAAGATAAGCAGCAATTCAGAGAAATCTTCTTTGAAAACCACACTTACGACCAGGCACAAATTTACTTGAGTTTAACCTTGGAAGAGAGAAAGCTGGCTTACCAATACTTAACGCCCGAAGAAATGGCAATGGTGTTCGAACTTTTAGAAGAAGACGTAGAAGATGTGGAAGAGTACTTAAATGAAATGGACGAAGCCTATGCCTCACGAATGCTTGCGGAAATGTATTCCGATAATGCAGTAGACGTGTTGAAGCAAGTGGGGGAAGAAAATGTCCGCACATACTTACGCTTGATGCCACATAAAACGGCAAGTGAACTCCGTCAATTATTGAATTACGAAGATGAAACAGCAGGGGCGATGATGACGACGGAATTTATCGCCGTGCGTGAATCAGATACATTAAAGACAGCGATGGCAACTGTTAAACGTTTTGCTGAAGACGCTGAAACCATCTATTATGTGTATGTGACTGACGATGAAAATCATTTAACTGGGATTCTTACATTGAAAGACTTAATCGTGAAACCAGACGAAAAGCTCGTCAAGGATATCATGATTGACCGTGTCGTAACCGTACACGTCAATGATGCGCAAGAGGAAGTAGCCCAAACGATTAAAGACTACGACTTCCTTGCAATTCCAGTCGTTGACGATACGAATACACTAGTAGGGATTATCACAGTCGATGATGCGTTGGATGTTATCGAAGAAGAAGCGACTAGCGACTATTCAGGTCTTGCTGGGGTAAACGTTGATGAAGCTCACCAAGGCGTGTGGGCAGGAATTGTCAACCGACTGCCAGGGATTATGACCCTTCTCATCATGGGAACCGTTACGGCATTCCTTTTCAGACATTATGAGCCACTGATTCAACAAGCAAGTATTTTTGCCATCTTCATCACCTTAATTACTGGTACTGCCGGAAATACAGGGACACAATCACTTGCGGTTGCAATCCGTAAGATTGGTCTTCATGAAGAAGAGCAGTCATTCTGGAAAGTACTTGTCCAAGAAGGGACAACCGGTCTTGGGATTGGGTTGATTTCTGGAGTAGTGGTATTTGGTATTGTGAGTCTATGGCAAGGAAATCTCGTTCTTGGAGGCATTATCGGCTTTGCGATGTTCGCGTCGATTTTCGTAGCCGCATTGACAGGGACTTGTATTCCATTCGCGTTGGAGAAATTCAATTTTGATCCTTCGATTGCCAGTGGACCATTTATCACAACCGTGAACGACTTGACGACTGTGCTTGTTTACTTCACGATTGTCAGCCAATTTATTTCGGTGTATTTAGCTAAATAGAAACGATATAGTATATAGGCATTTGTTTATATACTATATTTTTTTGATTAAAATAAATAGGTTGACTACCTATTTATGCTGTGTTAAGTTAGAGTATGTAATTGAAAGAAAGGAGATAATGATGGATTCAAAAGCTTTATCAGATGAAATTATTCATCTTTTTACAAGAATGAATAAAATTAAATTTTTTAGAAATATTGCACCGAATTTAACACCTTCTGAAACAGATGTGCTGATGTTATTGTTTTGTCATCTTGAAGAGACTGGAGAAGAATTAACCGTAAAGGACATTAGTAGTTTTTTTGAGATTAAAACTTCTACGACAATTCAGTTTGTTAATTCTTTAGAAAAATACAACTATATTAAACGGAAAAGTGATCCTAAAGATAAAAGAATTACTTTAGTTTCGCTTACTAATTACGGAAAAAAGGTTGCAGAAATTGTTGACAAAAATAAACAAGAAGTCATGCGCCAAATTATTCTTTCTGAGGATGTTCAGGAAATCAATAATTCTTTTGCGTTATTAAACCGCATCTTGAATACAATTGATGCCATTCCGATACAAACAATTTCAATAAGAGAGGATATGAATCAATGAGGAAAATTTTGGAACATATCAAGCGATATCGTGGAACGATTTTCACGATTATAATCTTGACCGTTTTACAAGTAGGTTCAACTTTATTAACGCCTACCATTTTAGCTTCTTTAGTTTCAAATGGAATTTTGAAACAAGACCAAGCGACGATTATACAACAAGGAGGATTGATGTTACTGACAACAACCTTAGATTTGGTACTTTCAGTAACTGTTGTAAGATTTGTTGGTAAATTCTCCGCTGGGTTGGCTCGTGATTTACGACTCAGCATGTTTAACAAAATTCAGCGATTTTCAACACAAGACTTCCAAAAATTTGGTACGTCTTCTTATATCAATCGTACAACGCGAGATATACAAAGCTTGTCTCAAACGATTGGTTTTTCAATGAATTTAATTTTAATGGCACCTCTAATGTTTATTGGGTCTATTGTTTTATCCATGAGAATGAATTTTGAACTTTCTCTTGTTTTATTAGGCTCCATTCCATTTTTAGGAATTGCGATCGTTTTGATGATTATTTCTGTTTCAAAAGGGTTTACGATTCTTCGACAAACAACAGACCGATTAACACAAATTATTCGAGATACATTAACAGGGATTCGTGTGATTAGAGCATTCAATAAGAGTGAGTATGAATTGAAGCGATACGATGAAGTCAATGAAGGCTATCGTAAACTGCTTTTTGATTTAAACGTGAAATTCAGTCTTATTACTCCTATTATGATGATTACCATTAACTTTGCTAATTTAGCCGTTGTTCTTGTTGGGGCAAATCTTGTACAAGGCCTACAACTAGATATCGGATCATTGATGGCGGTTATTCAATATTCTGCTTTAGTACTTGTTTCATTATTAATGTTGGCATTTATATTTGTAATGGTTCCTCAAGGCTTAGTAGCAGCTCGCAGAATCAATGAAGTTTTAGATCAAGAAAATATTCAAAAATTTGTTGAAACAGAGCGTGGTCTAGAAAAGATTGAAACAGTAGAATTCAATAATGTTTCTTTTAAATACGAAGGTGCAGAAAAAGAAATGTTAAAAGATGTGAATTTTACGGCGAAGACTGGAGAAAAAATAGCGATTATTGGATCTACCGGTGCTGGTAAATCAACCTTAATGAATTTATTATTACGCTTCTTAGATACCAGTTCAGGAGAGCTCTTATATAATGGAGTGAATATTCAAGACTATGCTGAAAAAGAATTACGCCAGCAAATTGCATTTGTTCCTCAGAACCGCATGCTGTTTTCAGGAACGATTCGTGAGAATCTAAAATTTGGTAACGAAAATGCAACTGATGAAGAAATGATTGAAGCGTTGAAATTAGCAGAAGCCTGGGAATTCGTTTCGAGTTTAGAAGACGGTTTGGATGCACATGTTGAGCAAAAAGGAGATAATTTCTCTGGTGGTCAAAAACAACGGTTGTCGATTGCGAGAGCATTAGTGAAAAAAGCTTCCGTTCATATTTATGACGATAGTTTTTCAGCACTTGATGCAAAAACAGAAGCGAGACTTCGTAATAATCTTAAAAAGATAAATGAAGATTCGATTGTTTTTGTTGTAGCTCAACGAATTACTTCTGTTACTGATGCGACTCGAATCATTGTGTTAAATGAAGGTGAAGTTGTCGGTATCGGAACACATGATGAATTAAAAGTCTCAAATCAAATCTATCAAGAAATTATGAATTCACAATCAAGTTTAGAAGAATTGGAGGATACTAATGAATAAGACCGTTTTAAAAAGATTCTTAGGATATTTAAAACCGTACCGTTTTGTTGTCATTATGGTTTTAATTGTATCCTTCATTTCAGTTGTGTTAGATGTGCAATTACCTAAAATTTTAGGGAATGCGACAACTTTAATTAGTAATAGCTTTATTGAGTCTAACTATACTTCTGTAGATATTGCTGGAGTATTCGAAATAGGGAAGCTATTAGCGATTTTATATGTATTAGCTGCTGGGCTAAACTTCTTAGGAAAATATTTTATGTCGCGAGTTTCTAGTGATATCATTTATCGTCTTCAAAAAGAAATCGATGAGAAGTTTACGAGATTACCAGTGCGTTATTTTGATGAGCAATCACGAGGAGATTTATTAAGTCGTGCAACGAATGATATTCAAACCATTGACGATTCGTTTTCACAAGTCTCCGTACAATTTTTTACTACGGTATTAACGTTTATTGGAATCATTATAATGATGTTTACGATTAGTATTCCTCTGGCCATTGTCGGGATTTTAGGGATTCCACTATCGATGTTTGCTATTGGGATGATTGGTAAAAAATCAGCTGCCTCATTTGCAAGCCGTCAGGAAACAACAGGAACGATTAATGGATATATAGAAGAGTATTACGCCGGGCATGATATTGTAAATGCCTTCAATTATGAAGACCGTTCAGAAAAAGCTTTTAGCCAATTAAATGATGAACTTTATGAACATAGTTGGAAAGCTACTTTCTTTGCAGGACTTATGCAACCAATCTCTCGTTTAATCAATAATGTAGTCTATGTTTTTGTTGCAATTATCGGGGGATTTTTAGCTACTGGTGGAATGATTACAATCGGTGGTATTCAAGCGATTCTTCAATATATGCAAAATATTAGTCAGCCGATGGGGGAAGCAGCCAATATGATGGGGCTCACTCAATCGATGCTTGCTGCAGCAGAAAGGATTTTTGAATTACTAGATGCTGAAGAAATGGAAGAAGAAACCGGAAAACCAGCTCTTCCAGAAGTCCATGGGGATGTAACGTTTAAACACGTGAGTTTTGGTTACACACCTGAAGTTCAATTGATGAAAGATTTAAATATCGATGTCAAAGCTGGTGAAACAGTAGCGATTGTTGGGCCTACGGGAGCAGGGAAGACAACCGTCATTAATTTACTGATGCGTTTCTACGATATTACGGGTGGAGCCATTGAAATCGATGGTCATAATATTCAAGACTATACGAAAGAGTCACTTCGTTCGAAAGTAGGAATGGTGTTACAAGATACATGGCTCTTTAAAGGAACGATACGTGAGAATATACGCTATAGTCGTCAAGATGCAACGGATGAAGAAGTAGTAGCTGCTGCCAAACAAGCCTTCGCAGATGATTTTATCCGTAAATTACCAAAAGGTTATGACACTGTGATTACGGAAGAGTCCGATAATATCTCTCAAGGGCAAAAACAATTACTAACGATTGCCCGAGCGATTCTAGCAAGTCCTTCCGTGTTTATCTTAGACGAAGCTACTTCAAACGTAGATACGCGTACAGAAGTGGAGATTCAAAAAGCAATGGATCATATTATGACGAATAAGACATCGTTTGTGATTGCGCACCGGCTCTCAACCATTCGTAACGCAAATAAAATCCTTGTTATGCAAAAAGGAAATGTTGTGGAACAAGGAAGTCATGATGAATTGATTGCCCAAAACGGATTCTATGCAGGATTATACAGAGCCCAGTTTGAATAACAGGATACGAGAAAAGGCGATTAGAAACGAATCACTGGACCGAAACACTGAAAAGAACGTGAAACGTTCTGCGGTGTTTCGGGAAGCGGAACTTCACAGTGCGAAGTTCCGCGTTTCTGACTTTTCGAGTTCAACTACACAGGATGTGAGCAATCGCGCTCAGAAATGGAACGTTGGACCCGAACGACGCAAAGGACTCGGTACGAGTCGTGCGTACGTTTGGGGAAACGCACGCCATTTCTGCGATTGCGAGCTCAACTACGCAGGATGGCAGAAAGACAGAAGACAAGAAAATCCTTCACAGTGCGAGTTTTTTCTGCTTTGTAGTCTTTCGCCCGCATAGTTTATTAGACTTTCTTGAATCACGAGTGATGAAAAGAAAGTCAATAAACCACTGCGTATAACTCTATAAACCAAACAACTTACGTATGCAAAATTTTAGAGTTCTTTGAGCATTAAAGACTGTTTATAAATAACAGAAAACGAAAAAGGATATCCTTTTTGGTTACCTATTACAAATTTATGTCGATTGAGTAATATAACTCGAAAGTTTTGTAGTTTAGTTTGTTTCTAAGCGCGATTTCTTACATCTTATAATTTAAAGTAATCTTGCAAATACTTTGCTAATCCATTTTGATCATTGGTGAATGGAGTAATGGCATTAGCCACATTTTTCAATTCATCAATACCGTTTTTCATCGCAACGCCGTGCCCTGCGTATTGAATCATTTCCATATCATTGTCCTCATCACCAAAGGCAAGAATGTCCTCTTGCTGAATATCATAGTAACGAGAAAGATGTTCAACGGCTTTTGCTTTATGAATTCCGCTTGTAATCACCTCTAGACAAGGGTAACTGCCTCCCCAAGTTCTTACTTCAATGCCGTTATTGTAACGATGTAAAATTTTCTTCTTGATTTCAGATTGTAATTCTAAGTCAGAGAATAACGCTACCGCTGTAGGCTTTTCTTTTAATTTTGTTGTTGGATGAATCAGTAATGGTTTTTGATCTTTTGGATAATAAGGACAATCAGGTAATTCTGCAATATTGGAATACATTAATTCAGTCCCTTCGACCATCAAATAATCCACTGGTAAAGTCTTGTTAAAAGCAACTAAATCTAAAACAAGTTCAGTATCCAATGTGATATGATAGCGTCCATCCCATTCTGGCTTGCTTGGATTATGACAGAGAGCACCATTAAAGTTAACAATAGGGCCTCCCAGATTCAATTGGTTATAAATTTCTTTTGAACTACGATAAGGACGACCGGTAACGATAGCAACTTTATGACCTAGTTTTTGAACGGCATGAAGAGTGTCAATCGTTTCTTGTGTCAGTTCAGAATTTGCATTTAAAGTAGTCCCATCTAAATCGATAGCAATTAATTTTTGGTTCATAAATACTCCTTTCTAATAAAGTTATGTAAATTGGAAACTTGAGATAAAAGTTTCATTTTAGTACAATATCTGTATAAGTGTACCATATTTTCAATAAAATAAGAAGAAAGAGGAAGTTATGATTCAAATTGATTATCGTGAAGTAAAGGGAATCCCTTATGCAGAAGTCGTAGATACAGCTTTAAAAGACCAAGTACTTCCTATTGTTGTGTTCTATCATGGTTGGACAGGTAGTAAAGATCGTGTAGTGACGATTGGGGTTGAACTCGCTAAGCGTGGCATTCGTGCGATTTTACCAGACCAACTGTTACACGGAGACAGAGGTGTGCGTCTAATTGGAGGAGAAATCTGGGAAATCGTTGCCAATAATATTAAAGAACTTCCTATTTTAAAAGAAGAGATGAGACAACGTGGACTCTTAAATGAAGAGAAGTTTGGTGTGTCTGGTTTAAGCATGGGTGGTATTACGACATACGCATTGTTCAATCGCTATCCTGAGATTACAGCTGCTGCCAGTTTGATGGGAAGTGCGGATCCTGCTCGTTTTGCTAAATGGACGATTTCTTCCATTTGGATGACAGGAGCAACGAAGGAACAGTGTGATGCATTAGAAGCGGAAATTGAGAAGAATAAAGCATTCTTAGATGCAATGGCTCTTGCAAAACAACCTGAACATATTAATGGACGTCCATTATTCTTATGGCATGGGACGGCAGATGATAAAGTGCCATATGAATTAAATAAAGAGTTTTATGATAGTATTAAGAATGAACCTTACGCTACAAAGGTAGAATGGCATGAGACACAAGGGGAAGGTCATCGTGTACCTCACCAAGTGTTTGAAGCTGTAGCGGATTTTTTCCAAAAAGTATTTCAATAGGAGAGAAGCAAATGACAGAAGAGAATAAAACTGCAGCAGAAGCAATGCAAGAAAAGATTTTAGAAGCGTTAGAAACAGTCATTGATCCTGAGTTAGGAATTGATATTGTAAACTTAGGATTGATTTACGGAGTGGACTTAAATGAAGAAGGCCATTGTAAAGTGGATATGACCCTTACCACAATGGGATGCCCTTTAGCAGATATTATTACAGATGAAATTCATCGTGCGCTAGCTGAGATTGAAGAAGTGAAGACAATCGATGTGAAACTCGTTTGGTATCCGGCATGGACTCCTGAACGGATGTCACGATACGCAAGAATTGCATTAGGTATTAGATAAAACAAAATCCCCACAGATGTGGGGATTTTTTTTTGCAATAAAATAAATTCTGTCAGATAAATACGTATGGTGAAATTATCATATATGATAATTTTCATGGTGCATTCAAGGGTATGTGCTTTGACTTGAATGCAGGGTGGTTATTGAGTTTCGAGTTTATGTTTAATACCGCATATATTTTATATTGTATTGTCTTATAAATTAATCATTCGATATCATTTCCAATGCCCACACCCAAATCCTTCACACTGTGAAGGATTTTGCACGACTTTTTCAAAGTCCTTTGCGTCATATCAGTCCAGTGATTCAGTCCTGAACGTTCGCCCTCACATCCTTAGTCTTCTCCCGGTCTCATCGGGCGTTTATATTTACTCTTTGATTCTTGTCGGATGATGGTATGTGGGGATTTACGTCCCGCATTTGAGTTTCGAAAGAGCATTTGCATTTTTTCGTCGTCGAAGAGTTCAAGGTTTTGATCGACGAAGTGACTTGCATCAGCTTTCCAATCGGAATGATAGTAATTGAATAATTCAGCCATTGCGATAGTTTTATCGGTGGCACTCCCTTTAAATTCAGGGTCTGTTACTTCTGTTAAGTATTGTTGCATTTTTGCAATTCTATTTTTATCAAAATCTGCCATAACGTTCGCCTCTTTTCATTTATATTTTATCACAGCTCTGTTTTTGAAAAAAGAACTATTTAAATTACTGTTCATTTTTATTTGTTTGCATTATACTAGATAATGCTGTTTTTTAGAAAGGAGAGTGAATTATGGCAAAAGATATGACAAGTGGCAAGCCTATCAAGTTGATTTGGAACTTTACGATTCCGTTATTAATCGGTAATTTATTTCAACAATTATATAACATGGCGGATACATTTATCGTTGGACGAACGATTGGTGTTCATGCATTAGCTTCTGTTGGCTCAACTGGAAGTATTATCTTTCTTATTTTAGGATTTGCAAATGGATTAACGGCAGGATTAGCCATTCCACTTGCGCAAAGATACGGCGCTAAAGATTATTTAGGAGTAAAGCGTAGTTTTTATGTATCCATACTCATTTCTGCCGTGGTTGCTATTCTTCTAACAATTCTCAGTATGGTTTTTTGTCGTCAAATTTTAGAAGTCATGCAAACACCAGCTGAAATTATTGATGGCGCTTATGATTATTTGATGGTCATTTTTGCGGGAATCTTCTCATCTATGGCATTTAACTTACTGTCTAACATTTTCCGTTCTATTGGAGATGCGAAAACGCCATTGTATTTCCTTGTGATTGCTTGCATCATGAATATTATTCTAGATGTTGTTTTTATTGCTGGGTTCGGAATGGGAGTTGAAGGAGCAGGATATGCGACAGTTCTTTCTCAAATTTTTTCTGTTCTCGCATGTATTATTTATATATGGAAGAAAATTCCTATTTTAAGATTGAACTCAAAAGACTTCGTTGCAGAATCTTCGGACGTTAAAGAACATGTTCGTATTTCGTTTCCGATGGCCTTTCAATCCTCCATTATTGCAATAGGGGCCATTATTATTCAAATCACTTTAAATCAATTGGGAGCAACTGCTGTAGCTGCTTATACAGCTGCACAAAAAATTGATCAGGTTGCTATTCTTCCAATGATGTCCTTTGGAGTAACGATGGCAACTTTCGTGGCTCAAAATTATGGAGCAAAAAAATACGATCGTATTTGGAGAGGCGTACGAGACTGCATTAAGTTATCCCTGACTTTTGCCATTTCGGTAGGAATTATTCTCAATCTGTTTAGTCCTATTTTTATTCGTGCTTTTGTCGGCGTTGGACATGAAGAAGTGGTTGAGTTAGGGGCGATTTATTTTATAACGAATGGAACGATGTATAGTCTTTTATCATTGCTCTTTATTTATCGATACACTTTACAAGGGGTAGGAAAGACTTTTACACCTACCGTAGCGGGAATTATGGAATTATTTATGCGTGCGTTTGCAGCCGTAGTACTTTCTAATTTATACGGGTATACGGGAGCAACGATGGCAAACCCATTAGCATGGCTAGGTTCGTTAATTCCACTGATGATCGCATATTATTTATTTAAGAATAAATTTCCAGCAGAGCAGTTTTCTTAATGAGTATATAAAAAATGTTATATCCTAAGTTTCGGGGAATTAATCCCGAAATATATAAATTTATATGAAGAAATTATGATAACATTTATAAAATGTTCTTTTTTATGTTACAATTTAATCGATAGTTAACAATTATTGTGGAAAGGTGATGATTTTTTTCTTATTTGGGGAATGAGAGGTTAGTTGCTCATGTGTTATGTTGGGAAACGCACATAGAAAAAGGAGATTAAGATGAAACAAAAATTTTTAAAATTATTGTCGCTGTTTGTCGTCGTTGGTTTTCTCATGCAAGGATTGAATTCTTCAGTATTTGCGCAGGGAACGCCTCAGGAAGTAGATGCAACGATTACACATTTTGAAATCCAAAATGCAAATAAAAAGTCTGTTAACGAGTTAAATAAAAACGACTTCTTTTACTTAGCAATGGATTGGCAAGTAAGTAATTCGGGTTCTGTATTACATTCTGGTGATTATTTCGATATTACACTACCCAATAATTTAACATTTCCACCTGGATATTCAGAACCCCAATTTGATTTAACGGATTCTGAGGGGAATGTTATAGCTAGAGCTGTTGTGACTACAGGCCCTGAAGCTATTGGAGGTAAGATTCGAGTTACCTTTAATGACAAAATTAATAATAAATATAATGTAAAAGGGAAACTTTATTTAGGTGCTCTATTTAATAAACGTGTTACAAAAGACAATGTGGTTAACCAATTTGATATTTCTGTTAAAGGGAAAGTCACTTCTACAAATCTTAAGGTAACAAAAGTAGGAGTTCCATCAGATCAAATTATTTCTAAATGGGGTCAACAAGTTACACAAAATGGCCAACGGATTGATCAAGTAGAATGGTATGCAAATATCAACTATGCTAAAGCAGATTTAAAAAATGCGGTTATTACAGATGAACTTCCAAATGGAGAAACTTATATTCCGGGTTCTTTTGTGTTAGAAGAAGTAGAATATACAGATGAAGGTGCAATTCTTAGAAGACTTAAGAACATTAGTTTAGAAGGCAAACTTCAACTTAGAAACAATAACCAATCATTTACGATTAATATGGGAGATACTGGAGCGAAACAATATCGCTTAACTTATAGAACGACTTACACTATTGGTTCTTCTCTAAGAAATAAAATTAAAGTAACGCATGCAGGTGGTTCGAAAGAACACGGATTTACTTATAAGTCATCAGAAGCTGGTGGTACTGCCGATGGACAATTAGCAAGTAAAATCAAATTGACGAAAGTCGATGAAGAAGATAAAAATATTGTTCTTGCAAATGCGGTGTTCGAAGTCACTGGTCCAGACAACCAAAAATTCGAACTAAAAACGGGTAATGACGGTACGATTATTTCTGGTGTGTTAAAACAAGGAACATACACAGTCAGAGAAATTCAAGCTCCTACTGGGTATCAATTAAATGGAGATACATTTACTTTAGAAGTAACTCCTAAAGGTGGAGCCTTAAAAACTGTTACTAATAAGAGAATTAAAATCAACATTTCTGGTGAAAAAACATGGGATGATGCCAATGATCAAGATGGAAAACGTCCTTCAAAAATCAGAGTGAACTTACTAGATGAAAATCAAAAGGTAGTTCAATCTAAAGATGTGACACCAGATGCTTCTGGTAAATGGAAGTATACATTTGAAAATGTAGATGAATATAATGTCAAAACCGGTAAAAAGATGAATTACACGATTACCGAAGAAGCGGTAGAAGGGTATACAACAGAAGTTACAGGATATGACATCAAAAACTCGTACACACCTAAAAAGACAAGTATCCAAGTGACTAAGAGCTGGAATGACGCCGAAGATCAAGACGGAAAACGTCCTACAAGTGTCACCATCACTCTTTATGCAGATGGTCAAAAAACAGATCAAACGCTTGTCTTAAATAAAGAAAACAATTGGACAGGAAGCTTCTCAAATCTTGATGTGTATAAAGCAGGTAAGAAAATTGAATACACTATTAAGGAAACGACTGTTGAAAATGGATATGCAAGTTCAACAGCAGGTAGCGTAGAACAAGGCTTCACTGTTACAAATAGTAGAACTCCAGAAAAAACTTCTGTGAAGGGAACTAAAACATGGGATGATGCTAACGACCAAGATGGCAAACGTCCAAAAGAAATTACCATTAAATTGTTGAAGAATGGTCAAGAATTTAAAACTCAAAAAGTTACTGCAGCTGATGGTTGGAAATGGAGTTTTGATAATCTAGACAAGTATGAGAATAAACAAGAAATTACTTATACTGTTGTAGAAGAACAAGTAGAAGGCTATACAACTAAAGTAAATGGGTACGATATCACAAACTCGTATACACCTGGTAAAACAAGCGTACAAGTAACAAAATCTTGGGATGATGCGAATAACCAAGATGGCAAACGTCCTGCAACAGTAACGGTTACTTTATATGCAGATGGCCAAAAAACAGATAAGACTCTTCAATTAACGAAAGAAAACAATTGGACAGGAAGCTTTACAGATTTAGATGAATACAAAGATGGTAAAAAGATTGAGTATTCTATTAAAGAAGAAGCTGTTAAAAATGGTTATGTGAGCCAAGTGTCAGGAGATGCTAAAAAAGGTTTCGTAGTGACAAACTCTAGAACTCCTGAAAAGACTTCTGTTAAAGGAAGTAAAACTTGGGATGATGCCAACAACCAAGATGGCAAACGTCCAAAAGAAATCACAATCAACTTATTGAAGAATGGTCAACAAGTGGCTACGAAGAAAGTAACAGAGGCTGACGAGTGGAAATGGAGCTTTGAAAATCTTGACAAGTATGAGAATGGACAAGAAATCACTTATACAATTGTAGAAGAAAAAGTGGAAGGCTACACAGCTACGGTTAAAGACTTCAACGTCACAAACTCTTATACTCCAGGGAAGACAAGTATCCAAGTAACAAAAGCTTGGGATGATGCTAATGACCAAGATGGTGTTCGTCCAACAAGTGTAACGATTAAGTTACTTGCAGATGGAAAAGAAACAGATAAGAAATTAGTATTATCGAAAGAGAATAACTGGACAGGTAACTTCACAGATCTTGATGAATATAAAGATGGTAAGAAGATTGAATATACAATTTCTGAAGAAACAGTAGGAAAAGGATATACAACTCTGATTACAGGAAATGTTCAAGAAGGATTTGTGGTTACAAACAAGAGAACTCCAAATACGCCTCCTGAAAAACCAAAAGATGAGTTACCGAAGACAGGTACAGCTGCTTCATTAGCACTTCTTGGAGCGGTAGCCCTAATTGGTGGAGTGGCATTATTAAAGTTTCAAAGAAAAGAAAACTAAAATCTCTATAATATAGTAGGTTTTATGAAGGGAATAAGTTTTATTTAAAAACTTATTCTCTTTTTTTTGTTTAAAACAATAGAAAATTCATATTTAAAATATAAAGTTTTAAAATTTAACATAATAAAAGATTGACAAGTGATTAAGGAAACCTTTATTATAACCGTAGTGGACTATAACTAAAAATTAGGAGGACAATTATAGATGAAAAAATTATTTCATTCTTTTGTAGCACTATTGATGCTAGTATCGGTCTTCGTACCTTTACTTAAAATGAATAGTGTTGTTAACGCTGCTGAAAAACCATCTTCAGAATATACGTTAACGACGGTACCAACGATTAATACTAATAAATTAGTCGACCACGCAAAATATGGTGAAGGTAAGTTCTATCTACAAACAACTTACAAATTCCCAGATAATGTTACCCTTAACAATGGGGATTTTGTTACTTATCAAGTTCCTGCGGAGTTCAAAATTGAACAAGATTCAACAACTCCATTAAAGGCTGCAAATGGGGAAACTATTGCGGAATTGACAACAGACAAAGCAACAAATACTGCTAAAATTACTGTTACAAATGAAGAATACTTCAAAAAGTTCAACGAAAATAAAGAACTTGTAGCTTCATTTACGACAGTATGGGCAGACCATGTACAAAGAAACAAGGAATATGAAATTACTATTCCAGGTGCTGGGGTTTACCACTTAACTCGTATTGTTCCAGATGATGACCCAACTGGGTTTACTAAATGGGGGGTACAAGATTCTAATGACCCTAACTACGTAAACTGGCGTGTACGTATTAACCGTTATGCTGAGAACTACACTGGAGTTTCTATCAAAGATACAATTCCAGAAGGTCAAGTATTAGCAAGTGAAATTACTGGTTACTACTTCCCTAACTGGGAAAACGGTGATGGAAGATCTCCATTAGACAAAGCACATGTTCAAGTAACAGATAAAAACAACTTTACTGTTACTCCAAACGGAGACGGAACTTTACCAAACAAAGGTTTGTATTTAATTTATAGAACTCGTTTAACAAAACCTGTTGATCCAGTTACTAAACGTGTTTTAAACCATGCGACTGTTACAACGAATGAAAAAGCTGAACCATTTGAAGTAGATGGATTTGCTCCAATTACTACAACTGATGGTGTCGGTACAGGTGCTAAATCTGACGAAGTTGAATTCCAAGTAACTAAGAAATTAGAAGGAAAAACTCTTGAAAAAGATGCTTTCAGTTTCCAATTAATCGACAAAACTGGTCAAGTAGTTGAAACAGTTAAAAACGATGAAAATGGTAAAGTGAAATTCAAAGCGATTAAATTCAGCGAAGTTGGCGAATCTGTTTACACAATTAAAGAAGTAAACGATGCTAAAAAAGGTTACACTTACGATGAAAAAACAATCACTGCTACAGTTACTGTAGAAGATGTATACGGTGAAAAAATTGCAAGTGTTAAATATGACAGCAAAGAGTTCTCTAACTCATATAAAGCTGCTCCTACAACAGTTGAATTAAAAGCTACTAAAGTTTTACAAAACAAAACTCTTGAAGCTGATAAATATACTTTTGAACTAAAAGAAAACGGTCAAGTTGTTCAAACAGCTAAGAACGCTCAAGATGGTTCAATTAAATTCCCAGCAATTACTTATGCTACAGAGGGAGTCCACACCTATACTGTAACTGAACAAGCTGGAACTGAAGATGACGGAGTTGCATTTGATACAAATGCATACGAAGTGACTGTTGAAGTAAAAGACAATGGTGAAGGTCAATTAGTTGCTACAATTAAAAATGGAGATAACTTAACATTCACTAATGTTTACTCTGCTAAACCAGTTAAAAAAGCATTAACAGCTACTAAAGTTCTTAACGGTGGAACATTAGCTGACGATCAATTCGAATTCGAATTGAAAGAAGGCCAAAATGTTGTTGCTACAGCTAAGAACAAAGCTGATGGTTCAGTAACATTCAAAGAAATTGAATATACAGCTGCAGGCAAACATACTTACACAGTATCAGAAAAAGCTGGTTCAGCAACTGGATATACTTACGATTCTAAAGTATACACAGTAACTGTTGATGTTGTAGATAACGGAAAAGGTCAATTAGTTGCAAATGTAACTGATGGTGACAACTTAGTATTTACTAACAAATACGAAGAACCAACAACTACTACAACGACAACAACAACAACTACTACAACTACAACAACAACTACAACTACAACAACTGAAACTACTACTGAAGTTCCTTCAACTGAAGCAACTACTACAACAGTAGAAGAACCAAAAGAACCAGAATTACCAAATACTGGTGCTACAGCTACTTTAGCTGGAGCAGGTGTTGCTGTATTGTTATCAGGATTTGCAGTATTAGGATTTAAGAAAAGAGAAAACTAATCGTTAATCTTTAAATGAGGATGCATATGCATCCTCATTTTTTTTTTATTTATTAAATGGTATAATAAAACGAATATACTTGAATCGAGGTGGAGAAATGAAGTCGGATATTGAAATTGCACAAGAAGCGACAATGCAGCCAATTACAAAGATAGCAAGTAAGCTCGGATTAACAGAAGATGAGATTGATTTATATGGGAAAGTGAAAGCGAAGATTCTTAAATCAGATATACATGAAGCCAACAACTATGGTAAGTTAATCTTAGTAACTTCAATGAATCCTACTCCAGCAGGGGAAGGGAAATCAACCGTTACAATTGGTCTTGGGGATGCTTTAAGCTCTATCCAAAAGAAAACAGCCATTGCGTTACGAGAACCATCTTTGGGGCCCACTCTTGGACTAAAAGGAGGGGCAACAGGTGGTGGCTATGCTCAAGTGGTTCCGATGGAAGAAATTAATCTTCATTTCACTGGGGATATGCATGCATTAACGAGTGCAACCAACCTTCTATCTGCCATTATTGATAATCACATCCATCAAGGAAATGAACTAAATATTGATATCAAACGAATACTATGGAAAAGGGCGGTAGATTTAAATGATCGTGCTTTAAGAACGATTGAAATCGGGCTCGGAGGTCCTGTAAATGGAGTTCCTAGAGAGGACGGATTCGAGATTACAGTTGCAACCGAAATGATGGCTGTTCTTTGTTTAGCACGGGACTTAAATGACCTACAAAAGAGAGTTTCGAATATTCTTGTCGCGTATGATATTTCTGGCAATCCAATTCGTGTTTCTGACTTAAAAGTAGAAGGTGCGATTACTGCCTTATTGAAAGAGGCCATTAAACCGAATCTGGTTCAAACTTTAGAGGGGACACCTGCTATCGTTCACGGAGGACCATTTGCCAATATTGCACACGGATGTAATAGTGTGATGGCTACAAAGATGGCCTTAACATTGGCGGATTATACAGTGACAGAAGCTGGTTTTGGGGCCGACTTAGGAGCTCAAAAATTCCTGGATATTAAAGTGCCAGTATTAGGCAAGTCTCCAGATGCGATAGTTCTTGTCGCGACCATTCGATCGACTAAAATGCATGGAGGGTTGTCTCTCGAAGAGTTATCTAATGGGGAATCGCTCGATGCATTAAGAGAAGGATTTAAAAACGTTGCTAAACACATTGAGAATGTTCAACAGTACGGTATTCCAATGGTCGTAGCTTTAAATGAATTTACAACGGATACTCTGGCTGAAAGAGAATTGTTTATGGAGCTTTGTGAATCGATTGGAGTAGATTGTGTCTTGTCTTCCGTTTGGGAAAAAGGCTCAGAAGGCGGAATTCAGTTAGCCGAAAAAGTAGTAGAACTCTGTGAACAAAAGAGTCAGTTTAATGCATTGTATCCAGTAGATGCGACGATTCAAGAAAAGATTGATGCAGTTGCTACAAAAATTTATGGAGCATCGAAAGTGAATTATACCGAGAATTCGCTCGAAGATTTAAAAGAAATAGAGCGTATGGGTTGGAATGAAATGAATATTTGTATTGCAAAAACACCTTATTCATTCTCAGATAATGCAAAATTGAAAGGACGTCCAAACAATTTTGAAATCACCATTCGTTCACTTGTTCCTAAATTAGGTGCTGGATTTATTGTTGCGCTGACAGGGAAAGTTCTTACAATGCCTGGACTTCCGAAAGTACCCGCAGCCTTAGGAATTACCGTAAGTGAAGATGGAAAAATTCAAGGCCTCTATTAGAGGTGACGAAAGGAGTTTGCATGAAAGATTTTAGAGTAGATCATTTAAAAAAATCTTATGGTGCAAAAACACTATTAGAAGATGTTTCTTTTATTATCAATGAAGGAGAACATGTAGGTCTCATTGGTCAAAATGGGACTGGTAAAAGTACGCTTCTTTCGATTTTAGCTGGGGTCGATTTTGCAGAATCAGGAGATATTACAACTTCAAATGACTACAGAATTGGATATTTATCTCAACAACCGGAATTGGACGATGAAGATACAATTTTTGAAGCGTTATATAAAGGCGATCATCCAACATTAAAAGTCGTTCATGATTTTGAAGAAGTGGTGGATCAATTACGTGAAAATCCAACGTCCCAAAGCCTTACAAAACGATATAGTGCCCTTGAGCAAAAAATGAACGAAATTGATGGATGGCAAGTAGAGGTTCAAATTAAAACTATTCTTCAGAAAATGGGATTGACGGATATCCAAAAGAAAGTCGGGACTTTATCAGGTGGTCAAAAGAAACGTGTTGGTCTTGCAAAAGTATTGATGGAAGAACCGGATTTACTCTTACTAGATGAACCAACAAACCACTTAGACCTTGAAGCGATAGAATGGTTGGAAGGCTACTTAGCCAATTATAAAGGTGCGATGATGCTTGTTACCCATGACCGATACTTCCTAGAACGTGCGGTAACGTATATGTTTGCATTGGTCAATGGTCGTATTGAAGCCCATGAAGGAAACTATGAGTCTTACTTAGAGCAAAGAAGCCAAAGAGAGCAAATTGCGAGCCGTATGAGCCAAAAGCAAAAGCGATTATACCAGAGCGAATTAGAATGGATGCGTCAGGGCGCAAGAGCTCGTACGACAAAACAACAAGCGCGTATTCAGCGATTTGAAGCATTAGAAAAAGATGTGAAACAGACAACTAGTCAAGAAAAATTAGTAATGGAATTTGACCAAACGAGAATCGGGAAACGGGTCTTCCAATTCAATCAGACCTCTCTTTCTATTAACGGACAGGATATCGTTAAAAACCTTGACTGGATTATCCAAAGCCAGGCCAGAATTGGGATTGCGGGTGTGAATGGAGTCGGAAAATCAACCTTTCTGAATGCGATAGCTGGGCAAATTCCATTTGACAGCGGTCAGTTTGTTGTAGGGGAGACTGTTCGAATTGCGTATTATAAGCAACAAGACGAAGATATCCCAATGGATAAACAATTGATTCAGTACTTACGTGAAGAAGCAGAAGAAATTAAACGCGCAAATGGAGAAGTGGCATCCATTTCTGAATTACTGGAGATTTTTTTGTTTCCAAGACATTTGCATGGTGCATATATTCATACACTATCCGGGGGAGAAAGAAGAAGACTTTATTTACTCCGTTTATTAATGACAAAGCCGAATGTTTTATTGCTGGATGAGCCAACAAACGATTTAGATATCGATACATTAACTGTATTAGAAGACTTTCTTCAATCATTTAATGGAGCAGTTCTCATTGTGTCTCACGATCGTTATTTCTTAGATAAAACGGTGGAACAATTATTTGTCATCCGTGGAGAAGGTCAAACGGAATTGTTCTATGGGTCTATGAGTGATTACTTAGAACAAGAGAAGAGTTTATCGAGAGTAGTTGTCGAAACTCCCAAAGTGGAAAAGAGTAAAGAGGAGACTACTAAGCTAACTCCGGCCAAGAAAATGACGTATCAAGAGAAGAAAGAATGGGAAACTATTGAGGCGACGATACAAGAGTTAGAAGAAAAAATGGAATCCTTGCAAAGCGAAATGAATGCCACTGCGCAAGATTTTGCAAAATTACAAGCATTACAAGAAGAACTCGATAAAACAGAAGAAGCAGCTGCAAACGCCTATGAACGTTGGGAATATTTAGCAGAATTAGCTGGGAATTAATAGAAAGGAACAGACATGACGAAGCAGTATAAAGAGTTACTAACTAAAATTTTAGAAGAGGGTACGACAAAAACAGATCGTACTGGAACAGGAACGAAGAGTATTTTTGGGTATCAAATGCGTTTTGATCTTCAAAAAGGATTTCCTCTTTTGACGACTAAAAGAGTCCCTTTTGGATTAATTAAGAGCGAATTATTGTGGTTCTTACACGGAGACACTAATATCAAATATTTATTAGAGCATAATAATCATATTTGGGATGAATGGGCATTTGAACGCTATGTGTCTTCGCCAAAATACACAGGACCAGATATGACAGATTTTGGTCGCCGTTGCTTACAAGACGAAGCGTTTAATGAAGTTTATCAAGAAGTGAAAAAAGACTTCTGTGAGAAAATTTTATCGGATGATGCGTTTGCGGCGGAATTCGGAGAACTAGGAAATATTTATGGTTCACAATGGCGTCATTGGAAAACTTCAAAAGGAGAAACCATTGACCAAATCGAAGACTTACTCAACTTGTTGAAAAATTCCCCTGATTCACGTCGGATGATTGTTTCTGCTTGGAATCCAGAAGATGTTCCAAGTATGGCTCTTCCACCATGTCACACAATGTTTCAGTTTTATGTGGCGGATGGTAAATTAAGTTGCCAATTATATCAACGTAGTGCAGACGTGTTCCTCGGAGTACCGTTCAACATCGCAAGCTATGCATTATTAACACATTTAATTGCTAATGAAGTAGGATTAGAAGTGGGTGAATTTGTCCATACTTTAGGAGATGCACACATTTACTTAAATCATATGGAACAAGTAAAAACACAATTAGCGCGTGAAGAGATGGCGTTACCTACACTAGTTTTAAAACATCCTGAAAAATCGATGTTTGATATTGATGTTACGGATGTCGTGGTTGAAGGATATCAATCACATCCAACAATTAAAGCGCCTATAGCTGTTTAATGCAGGAGGAAAAATATGCTAATTTATATTTGGGCTCAAGATGAGAGGGGTCTAGTCGGAAAAGATGGGACACTTCCTTGGCGTTTGCCGAATGATTTGAAGTTCTTTAAAGAAGTCACGATGGGGCAAACAATATTAATGGGTCGAAAGACTTTTGAAGGAATGGGAAGTCGCTTACTTCCGGGGCGACAAACCATCATCCTAACTACTAGCTCGGATTATATTGTTCCTGGTGCAGAAGTCGTAACGAATATTGAGGAGATTGTTGAAGATAGTCGACATGAGGATATTTATGTTTGTGGTGGAGCACAAGTATATAATCTGTTGAAAAATCATGTGGAACTTCTCTATTGTACGAGAATTCATGCTAGTTTTGAGGGAGATTCTTATTTTCCAACAGAATTTCCTTGGCATGATTTTATTAAAGTAAAATCGTTAGAAGGGGAAATAGATGAAAAAAATCTCTATCCTCACACCTTTGAAATTTATGAACGAAAAGAGGGTTCTTATGACCACTTGGCATGATGTGATTGGGGAAGAAAAAGAAAAGGAATACTTTAAAAAGGTTCGTTTGTTTGAAAGAGAAGAACGAAGTCGACATCAGGTTTTTCCAAAAGCGGAGAATGTATTTAAGGCGCTTGAACTCACACCATTTGATCAAGTGAAAGTGGTTATCTTAGGTCAAGACCCTTATCACGGAGATCATCAAGCGCATGGACTTAGTTTTTCAGTGCAACAAGGTGTGGCACTTCCGCCTTCTTTGCAAAACATCTATAAGGAATTAGAAACGGATATAGGAATCCCCGTTGCAAAGACTGGAGAGTTAACCTCTTGGGCAAAACAAGGGGTGCTCCTTCTCAACACCGTTTTAACAGTCCGAGCACATGAAGCGAATAGTCATCGTGGAATGGGATGGGAAACTTTTACAGATGCGGTGATTTCATCGTTAAATAAAAGTGATCACCCAATCGTATTTCTATTATGGGGAAAACCTGCACAATCTAAAGAAAAATTGATTACAAATGCGAATCACTTAATTTTAAAGTCTCCGCATCCAAGCCCACTGTCAGCTTACCGCGGCTTCTTTGGAAGTAAACCATTTAGTAAAATTAATGATTTTCTAATAGCCACAAATCAAAAACCGATAGATTGGAGAGTTGAGTAAGTGAAAATAATTCACTTACTCAATTTTTATGTTCATTATATGATTTTTATGATACAATCGTTATAAAGTATGAATAGAAAGAAGGTATAATATGAATCTTAAGTCTAAAAGACTTCATTTTTTTGCAAGTTTATTGATGATTTTGTCAATATTATTTGTTGGTAATTCTTTTGCAAACGCTGCAGAAGGTAGAGAGTTAGAAAAAGTTATTTCGGGATTAGAATTATTAGATCAATCTGATACGAAGTTAACTCCAGATGAAAATGGCGTTTATCAAATACGAACGAACAATTCGTATAAGTTAAGAGCTACTTTCGATTTAGCAAGTTATGACAATAATATTAAAAATGGCGATTTCTTTAAATTAACAGTACCGCCTTCACTAACATTCTTTAATAATAATGATATTGAATTAGTTGATTTAGAGACTCAAGTTCCAATTGCAGATGCTCACTTTGAAAGCAATGGTGATAATCAAGGAGGAACTGTAACCGTTACTTTGAAAAACTTAGAAAAGTATCTAGAAAAGAAAAATGCGGATACAGTTAAAGGAGTAAAAGGAAACTTAGCTCTAAACTTTGTCTATAAGCAAGATGTAACCGACAAGACTGTTACTTTTGATTCTAAATCATTGAAAACAGTGATTACTCAAGTACACACTTCAAAAACTTATATACCTGACGCGGTAGTAGGGGAAGAAAACTTTGCCAAAAATGGTGGTCAAGCAGTTAGAAAAGCTTGGGATTCTCCTAAATTAAAAGCTGCTGGCAGTCCATCTTCTGGCCAATATGTCTCTAGATGGAGAGTTCGTGTTAACACAAGTGGAAAGAATTTAGGGAATAATTTAGTTTTAAATGATGTTCTACCTCAATTGGATGGTACAGCAAGTATCCAATATATTCCTGAATCATTATTAGTCTATAAAGCCCCTTCGATGACTGAAGGAACTTCAGCAGATGCTGCTGATTTCGTTCTTTTAACAGAGGGAGTTGACTATACAGTTAATTGGGCAGCCGATTATAAGAGCTTCACAATTACATTTAAAGACGGAAGTCAAAAATATTTTGTCACTTACGAAACAACTACACCAAATGATGGAAGCAAGGTAGCCAATATGGTTTCTCTTACAAAAGAAGACGGAGAAGAAATTACTCGTCGCACAAATGTAACAGACACAACTTTTACAGCTACTGCTACATCATTATTCTCAGGAACCATTGAGGCTGCTGGAGCATACACGATTAAACTAGTGAAAGTAGATGCTGTAACTGGTCAGCCAGTAAATGGTGCGGTGTATGTCGTTACAGATCCTAGCGGAGCAACTGTTGAATTGACGACGGACCAAGATGGAAATGCGGTTTCTCAAGCTTTTGACCAAAAGTACGTTGGAAAAGAATTTACTGTAAAAGAGAAAACAGCTCCAGAAGGATATGAATTAGACGCAACAGAATACAAAGTTGTTTTAGGAGTAGAACGTAGTCTTCTCAAATTGAAAGATCAACCAAAAGAAGTGACAACAACAACCACTACGACTACTACAACAACGACAACAACAACTGCTTCTACTACTGAAGCAACGACAACAACACAATCAACGACTACTGAAGCAAGTACAACTACACAAACAACTACTACAGAAGTGACTACACAAGCACCAACTACTGAAGTAACAACTACAGAAAGTACTACTAGTGAAGTTACTACTTTAGATACTACGACAGCTCTTTCTTCTGAAGAACCTTCTACAACAGAAGATAAAAAAGAAGAACTTCCAAATACTGGTACAGGAAGTCAAGGCTTCTACATTATCGGAGGAATTGTTTTACTAGCAGCAGCTGCTGGATTATTATTCTTTGCAAAAAATAAAAAAGATGATCAATAATAGTATGAAAGACTGACAGTTATACTGTCGGTCTTTTTTATTTGGACTTGCAAATGATAAGGTTGAATATAGAAGTACTGAGGAGTAAAATAGAAGTAGGAAAAGAATATATGGATGGAGGGATTTTCAATGGAAAAACTGATGTCTTACTTCTATAAATTAGTTGCAATTGTGACCATCCTCTATTTAATGATTACAATCTACTTAATGAGTTTAGGAGATTCTTTAATCACTCGTGAAGGATGGTATGTCATTATCCTAAGTAGTTTTATTCTTGTGATTGTTTTTGGCCTAGAATATGCACGCAGGAGGTTCCCAGATAGCCTTTTTGAATTAATGTTGAATACGATCGGAATGCTTTGTATAGGCTGGTTGATGTTTGTTGTCCGTGCTTTTGGGGTTACTGTCAACAACCACGCAAGTAGTCTTCAGTTGAATAGTGTATTTCAACAAATCATTTCGGGATTCGAATGGAGTCGCTTAGTACTATTTATTTTAAGTATTGCTTTTGTGATTGGAAATGGGATTCGCTATTTAAAACAGTCTAAACTAGTAACTCATTCATAATCTTCTTAAAACGGGACGTGAGAACGTTCCGTTTTTACTTTTTTTGAAAAGGTTGATATAATAAGAACAAATGTTCGTTTTCAGGTGGAGGTATAGATGCGAAAAATATTACATGTGGATATGGATGCTTTTTTCGCTTCTGTTGAACAAAGAGAGCACCCAGAGTGGAGAGGAAAACCAGTTATTGTTGGAGGAAAACCCAATGAAAGAGGAGTCGTCTCAACTTGTTCATACGAAGCACGAGCTTTTGGTGTTCGATCTGCGATGCCTACAGCAAAAGCCATGAAACTATGTCCAAAAGCGATTCTTACTCCAGGAAACTATTCTTTGTACAAAGAGATATCCTCTCAAGTTCGTGAGGTGTTTAAATCCTTTACGAATATGATAGAACCACTTTCGATTGATGAAGCTTATTTAGACGTAACCAATAATAGTAGGGGGATTGCTTCTGCCACTTTAGTAGCACACTTGATTCAAAAGGAAGTGTATGAAAAGACTGGACTTACTTGTTCTGTGGGCGTGTCTTTTAATAAGTTCTTGGCTAAAATGGCCTCAGGTTATCAAAAGCCTTCTGGAATTACAGTGATTACACCTGAAAACGCACAAGAATTTATTCGGACTATTCCAATTGGAGATTTTTATGGGGTTGGAAAAGTGAGTGCCGAAAAGCTTAGAAGAGCAGGAATTGAAACGGGAGAAGACTTGCTTCATTTATCGAAAGCAGAATTAGAAAGTAGATTTGGAAATTTAGGACCTAGGTTATATGCACAGGTAAGAGGAATCTCGAATGATCAATTGACTTTGTATCGAGAAAGAAAATCCATGGGTTCAGAAAGAACTCTTATCAAGGATACGACAGATCATGGTATTTTGAGTGAGTATTTAGAAAAGTTTTCTCTTGAAATAGCGAGCATGCTACAGAAAAGAGCATTAGCATCTCGTACAATTTCCTTAAAATTAAGAGATTCTAATTTTAATACAACAAGTAAAAGTGTTACATTACGGGACTATTTTAATAAAAAAGAAGAAATTCTTCAGCTTGCATTGCAACTATTTGAAGAAATGATGGATGAAAAGCCAATTCGTTTGATTGGGCTAAGTGTTTCGCATTTAGAAAAGACAGATAAAATTTATAAACAATTAAAACTGTTTTAATAAATTAGTACAGTTCTAAAAGTGAAACTAGTACAGTTTGCAAGTGAAAACAATAGGTTCATTTGCTGAAAATAGATGAAAACAGATAAAGAGATGAACAAATCGGAATAAAAAAAGACTTTATAAAGCGTAACAAAATAGAACTTTATTCACAAAGTTAACAGAAACGCTCTATAAAGTCTTCTTTGCTTGCATAATTCACAAAAGTTTGTTAAATTATTATACGATAGCAGAGGGAATAGTACAGTTTTAACTACCTGTTTTGTCTGTGAAGCACAATTTCTTATAGAAAAGGGGAAAAAAGAAGTATGGCAACGAAGAAAAAATTCAATCTCGATGCACTTTTCACACCAAATAACACGAACTTTGAAATGGTTCAAGTGTTAGACGCAGAAGGAAAAGTTGTAAATCCTGACTTAGTACCAGATTTATCTGACGACGAATTAGTTGAATTAATGACAGATATGGTATGGTCTCGTATTTTACACGAACGTTCAACTGCATTAAACCGTCAAGGACGTTTAGGTTTCTATGCTCCAACAGCTGGACAAGAAGCTTCTCAATTAGCTTCAATTAAAGCAATTGAAAAAGAAGACGTTCTTTTACCTGGTTACCGTGATGTACCTCAATTAGTAAAACACGGTTTACCATTATCACAAGCATTCTTATGGTCTCGTGGACATGTTGCAGGTAACATGTACCCAGAATCATTAAAAGCTTTACCACCACAAATCATTATTGGTGCACAATATGTTCAAGCAGCAGGTGTTGCTTTAGGTTTACAAAAACGTGGTAAGAAAAACGTTGCAGTAACTTATACTGGTGATGGAGGATCTTCACAAGGGGACTTCTATGAAGGTATTAACTACGCTGGTGCTTATAAATCACCTGCAATCTTCTTCATTCAAAACAACGGTTGGGCAATTTCAACTCCTCGTGAGTTACAAACAGCTGCTCCAACATTAGCTCAAAAAGCTGTTGCTGCTGGTATCCCTGGTATCCAAGTAGATGGTATGGACCCATTAGCAGTTTACGCTGTAACTAAAAAAGCTCGTGAATACGCAGTTGCCGGAAACGGTCCTGTGTTAATCGAAACAATCTGCTTCCGTTATGGTCCTCATACATTATCAGGTGACGATCCAACTCGTTACCAACCAGAAGGAATTCAAGATGAATGGGCTAAGAAAGATCCATTAATTCGTTTCCGTAACTACCTAACAGCTAAAGGCTTATGGTCAGAAGAAAAAGAAAACGAAGTAATCGAAGCGACTAAAGAAGAAATCAAAGAAGCTATTAAAGAGGCTGACAAACAACCTAAACAAAAAGTTTCATTCTTCTTAGAAACAATGTTTGAAGAACCAACAAACGTTATTAAAGAACAAATCGAACACTTTAAAGCAAAGGAGAATAAATAATTATGGCACAAATGACAATGATTCAAGCCATCACTGATGCATTGGCTGTTGAATTAAAACGTGATGAAAATGTCCTAATTTTCGGGGAAGACGTTGGTAAAAACGGTGGGGTTTTCCGTGCAACTCAAGGACTTCAAGATGAATTCGGTGAAGACCGCGTTTTCAATACTCCTTTAGCAGAATCTGGTATCGGTGGTTTAGCAATCGGTTTAGCTTTAGAAGGTTACCGTCCAGTTCCTGAAATCCAATTCTTCGGTTTCGTATTCGAAGTAATGGATAGCGTGGTAGCTCAAGCAGCTCGTACACGTTACCGTATGGGTGGAACTCGTAACATGCCAATCGTATTCCGTTCACCAATGGGTGGTGGGGTACATACTCCAGAATTACACTCAGATAACTTAGAAGGTTTAGTAGCTCAATCACCAGGTTTGAAAGTGGTTATCCCTTCAAATCCATACGATGCAAAAGGGTTATTAATCGCAGCTATTCGTGACAACGATCCAGTTGTTTACTTAGAGCACATGAAATTATACCGTTCATTCCGTGAAGAAGTTCCAGAAGGAGAATACACAGTTCCTCTAGGAGTAGCTGCAGTAACTCGTGAAGGTAAAGACGTATCTGTAATTACTTACGGTGCAATGGTTCGTGAAGCTGTTAAAGCTGCTGAAAACTTAGAAAAAGAAGGAATCTCAGTAGAAGTTATCGACTTACGTACTGTTTCTCCATTAGACTTAGACACAATCTTAGCATCAGTTGAAAAAACTGGTCGCGTAGTGGTTGTTCAAGAAGCACAACGTCAAGCTGGTATCGGCGCAATGGTAATGTCTGAAATTTCTGAACGTGCAATCTTAAGTTTAGAAGCTCCTATCGGACGTGTTGCAGCTCCAGATACAATCTTCCCATTTGGTCAAGCAGAAAACGACTGGTTACCAAATGCTAGCGATATTGAAGCTAAAGTTCGCGAAACAGTGAACTTCTAATTCAACAATTTTCATTCTAAAGAGCCTCTCGCATGAGTGTGCTCTTTAGAGTTTTATAAAAATAAGAAGGGATGTACAAGCATGGCTTTCCAATTTAAAATGCCTGATATCGGTGAAGGTATCGCAGAAGGCGAAATCGTAAAAATCGACATTAAAGTCGGAGATACAATTCAAGAAGATGATATTTTATTCGAAGTACAAAACGACAAATCTGTAGAAGAAATTCCTTCTCCAGTAAGTGGTAAAGTATTAGAAGTTAAAGTTCAAGAAGGTACAGTAGCACGAGTTGGCGACATCATCGTAGTTATCGACGATGGTTCTGGTCCAGCCGAAGCATCTGCACCAGCAGCGGCTCCAGCGGCAACACCTGCACCAGCAGCACCTGCAGCATCAAGCACTTTCCAATTCAAATTACCTGACATCGGTGAAGGAATTGCAGAAGGTGAAATCGTTAAAATCGACATCAAAGTAGGCGACAAGATTGTTGAAGATGACATTTTATTCGAAGTACAAAACGATAAATCAGTAGAATCTATTCCTTCTCCAGTATCTGGAACTGTTACAGCAGTTTTAGTATCTGAAGGAACAGTAGCTCACGTTGGTGATGTAATCGTTGAAATCGCAACAGAAGGCGGTTCTCACGCACCTGCAGCAGCGGCTCCAGCAGCACCAGCAGCACCAGCAGCTGCTCCAGCGGCACCTGCAGCTCCAACTGGAGTTCCAGCAGCAAGCAACCCTGGTAAATTAGTATTAGCAATGCCTTCAGTTCGTCAATATGCACGTGAAAAAGGCGTTGATATCACAGCAGTAGTTCCAACTGGTAAAGGTGGACGCGTAACTCGTGAAGACATCGATAACTTCGGTGGCGCGCCAGTAGCAGCTCCTGCAGCAGCTCCAGCAGCAGTAGAAGCTCCAGTAGCATCTGCAGCACCAGCTCAAGCATCTGCACCAGCAGCAGCTCCAGCTCCAGCTAAACCATTCGTTGGATCAGCAGAACGTGAAGAACGTGTTAAATTAACTCCAATGCGTAAAGCAATCTCTAAAGCAATGGTTAACAGCAAACATACTGCACCACACGTTACATTACATGACCAAGTTGAAGTTTCTAAACTTTGGGATCACCGTAAGAAATTCAAAGATGTTGCAGCTGCACAAGGTACTAAATTAACATTCTTACCTTATGTTGTTAAAGCTTTAGCAGTAGCAATGAAGAAATTCCCAGTATTGAATGCTTCTATCGATGACGCATCTCAAGAAATTGTTTACAAAAACTACATCAACATCGGTATCGCTACAGATACAGATTTAGGTTTATTCGTTCCAAATATCAAAGATGCGAATACTAAGAGCATGTTCGGTATTGCAGATGAAATTAACGCATTAGCTGCAAAAGCTCATGAAGGTAAATTAACAGCTGCTGAAATGGGACAAGGAACAATTACAATCTCTAACATCGGTTCAGTAGGTGGCGGTTGGTTCACTCCAGTTATCAACTACCCTGAAGTTGCGATTTTAGGTGTTGGTACAATCGTTCGTGAACCAGTAATCAACGAAAACGATGAAATCGTAATCGGACGTAACATGAAATTATCATTAAGCTTTGACCACCGTATCGTGGACGGCGCAACTGCTCAAAAAGCTATGAACGAAATCAAACGTCTATTAAACGATCCAGAATTATTATTAATGGAAGCTTAATTCATTAAACAGTTAGGGGCGACGTAGACACGTGTTTACGTCGGTTCCTTATTTGAAAACTTTTAAGAGGTGAAAAAAATGGTAGTAGGCGATTTCGCTATTGAACTAGATACAGTCGTAATCGGTGCCGGCCCTGGTGGATATGTTGCAGCTATTCGTGCAGCACAAGAAGGTCAAAAAGTTGCGATTATCGAGAAAGAATATATTGGTGGTGTCTGCTTAAACGTTGGATGTATTCCTTCTAAAGCATTGATTGCTGCTGGACATCATTACCAAGAAGCACAACACTCAGAAGTATTTGGTGTGACTGCTAAAGAAGTTGTTTTAGACTTCGCAAAAACTCAAGAATGGAAAGATAACCAAGTTGTTAAGAAATTAACTGCTGGTGTTGAGTACTTATTAAAGAAAAACAAAGTTGAAATCATTCGTGGAGAAGCTTTCTTAGTAGACGAACACACTTTACGTGTTGTGACTGAAGACAGCGCTCAAACATACTCATTCAACCATGCTATCATAGCTACTGGTAGCCGTCCAATCGAAATCAAAGGTTTCAAATTTGGTGGACGCGTGATCGATTCAACTGGTGGTTTAGGTCTTAAAGAAGTTCCTAAAAAATTAGTTGTTATCGGTGGTGGAGTTATCGGTTCAGAATTAGGTTCAGCATACGCTAACTTAGGTTCAGAAGTGACAATCCTTGAAGGTGCTCCAAGCATCCTTTCAATGTTTGACAAAGACATGGTTAAACTTGTTGAAGATAACATGGCTAAAAAAGGTGTTACTATCGTAACTAACGCAATGGCTAAAGAAGCTGTTGATAATGGTGACAGCGTAACTGTTAAGTACACAGTTGACGGCAAAGAAGAAGCGGTTGAAGCGGACTACGTAATGGTTGCTGTAGGTCGCCGTCCTAACACTGACGAATTAGGATTAGACGTTGCTGGTGTTGAAATGACTGAACGTGGTTTAGTAAAAGTTGACAACCAAGGACGTACAAACGTTAAAAATATTTTTGCTATTGGTGATATCGTTCCTGGACCAGCTTTAGCTCATAAAGCAAGCTACGAAGGAAAAATTGCTGCAGAAGCAATCTCAGGTAAAGCAGTGGCTGTTGACTACCGTGCAATGCCTTCTGTTGCCTTCACTGATCCAGAATTAGCTTCAGTTGGATACACTCAACAACAAGCTAAAGATGCTGGTTTACAAGTGAAAGCTTCTAAATTCCCATTATCAGGAAATGGTCGTGCATTATCATTGAACGCTACTGAAGGTTTCGTTCGTTTAATCACTACTAAAGATGATAACGTAATCGTTGGTGCACAAGTTGCCGGCGTGAATGCTTCAGATATCATTGCTGAATTAGGTTTAGCAATTGAAGCTGGAATGAATGCAGAAGATATCGCATTAACAATTCACTCACATCCATCATTATCAGAAGTAGTTATGGATACAGCTGAATTAGCATTAGGTATGCCAATTCACGTTTAATTTTCATATTAATGAACTTAGAGGACTCGAATTTTCGGGTCCTTTTTTGTTGCTGTTAAAGAAAAGATGACGTAGTTTGCGTTTTAAACCCGAACAATTATCTGACTGAAGTTTAAAATATTTGTGGTTTCCTCCTGGATAGCTTGATTGGAGTGGGGGTTATCGCTTATAATGAAGCGTATAAGACCGAATGAAGGAAAAGCTTCATCCTCCTCCATTCATCGAACCTTTATGTAAACGAAGGGGGATGTTTCATGTCTGAGGACAAGAAATTTAAGGATTCCTACGTACTTTGTATCGGTGGAATGAACGTGGACAAGAAAGTCCAATTGCTCGAAAATCTCGTGCTCGAAACGAGCAATCCAGTAGTCTCATCATTAAGTGCAGGTGGTGTTGCCAGAAACATTGCTGAAAATTTAGGACGACTAGGGCTTCCTGTTAAGATGTTATCGGTAGCAGGAGATGACGAAAGTTTTACATGGCTTGAAAGAGAAACGAAAGACATCATTGATTTTTCATTAGTTGACCGACTTTCAGGAAAAATAACGTCGAATTATACAGCGATTTTGGACCTACAAGGTGATATGTGTCTTGCTTTAGCAGATATGAGCATTTGTGAGGAGATGACACCTAAGTGGCTCACTTCGCATGAAGAAGCGGTGAAAGAAGCAGCGCTCGTCATTGCGGATCTCAATCTTCCTCAAGAAACATTAGCAGCGCTTATACAGCTAACAAATGAAGGAAAAATTCCACTTGCGATTATTCCAGTGAGCGGACCGAAGATGAAACGAATCCCAGACAAATTACAAGGAGTTTCTTGGATTGTCGTGAATGAAGATGAGTCAAAAACGAGGTACGGCGAACACGAACTTCCTGAACTGGCTACTCTGTGGCAGAGGGATGGCGTTGAAAACATTGTGATTACTAAAGGAACCAAATGTGGCGTCTTTGCAGATGTTACAGGAATCGTAAAGACTTTTACACCGATTAAAGCAGAGCAAGTCTGTGATGTGACAGGAGCAGGAGATTCATTTTCTTCTGGAGTACTCTATGGGGCTCTTAAGGGAGCAAGTTTGGAAGAGTCGATTGGATACGGATTAACGAATTCGTACTATACAGTCCAAGCTATTGAAACAGTTCGAAAAGACTTAAATGCTAAGTCATTTGAAAAAGAATATCAACAATTAAAGGAAAGAGGTTTATCATGAATCCATTATTATCAATCAGTAAAGAAGTGCAACACGCTTTAGACAACAACTTACCAGTCGTTGCGTTAGAATCAACCATCATTTCACACGGAATGCCATATCCACAAAACGTTGAAATGGCTAAAACTGTTGAACAAATTATCCGCGACAATGGGGCTGTTCCAGCAACTATCGCTATCATGGACGGAAAATACAAAATTGGTTTAGAAGAAGCTGACTTAGAACGTCTTGCAAAAGAAAAACCAGTTGCAAAAGTATCACGCCGTGACTTAGCAGAAACATTTGCTAAAGGTGTTTTAGGTGCAACTACAGTAGCGACAACGATGATTGGTGCGCACTTAGCGGGTATCAAAGTATTCGTAACTGGCGGTATCGGTGGGGTTCACCGTGGCGTTGAAGAAACAATGGATATTTCAGCAGACTTAGATGAATTAGGACAAACTCCAGTAACAGTTGTCTGCGCTGGTGCCAAAGCGATTCTTGATTTACCACGTACTCTTGAATATTTAGAAACAAAAGGCGTTCCAGTAGTAGGTTACCAAACAGACTACTTACCAGCATTCTACACTCGTACATCTGAGTACAAATTAAACAGCCGAGTTGAATCAGCTAAAGAAGTTGCTGAAATGATTCGTTACTCTGAGTTATTGAACCTTAAAGGCGGTATCTTAGTCACAAACCCAATCCCAGCTGAACACGAGATTCCACATGAAAAAATCGATGCGATTATCGATCAAGCGGTTCGTGAAGCAGACGAAAAAGGTGTTCACGGAAAAGACAGCACACCACTCTTATTAGCGAAAATCGTTGAGTTAACAGGCGGGGAAAGCTTGAAGACAAACATTCAGCTTGTTTATAACAACGCGAAGCTTGGTGCGCAAATCGCAAAAGAATACCAAGAAGGAAAATAATCAAAGAAAAAGGCTTTATGGATTACAACGAATCCTTGCGGATTTGTTTGTAGATGCTGTGACAAGGCACCGGTTCGAGCCGATGTCTCTCACCTTCAAAGCCTCAAAGAGGGCGTATGGATTAAAAATCCTACGCCCTCTTAGCACAGTGGTTGAATGGAATGAGTTTCGCTGTAAGCAGCTATCTCATTCCTATTCAACTTTGTGGGGGAAAGAAAACGAAATGCCATAGATACATTGTATCTATGGCATTTCTGTCTTTCTCCCTCGTTTTGATGCACTTCCTGTCACTGCAACTACAAAATCCGCGGATTCTCTGTAATCCATAAATGCAAGAAAGAAAATAATTCATTCTTAAAAATACTTTTATGGATTACTCTGTATCCTTACGGATATCTTCATATTAGCGATAACGGGGCATCGCTTCGAGCCCAAGGTCTCTCACCTTTAAAGCCTCAAAGAGGGCGTATGGATTCAAAATCCTACGCCCTCTTATTCGTTTTAATGCTATTCCCGTTATTGCTAATATAGAATCCGTGGATACGAAGTAATCCATAAATGATTGGTTTTCTTTTGTGATTGTACCCAAGAGAAAAGGTGGCTGTGCTTCTTGAGTTAGAGAGTATAGGGACTAAGTTTGAAGGGCATGCTATTAACAAATTAAACTGAAAAGCAGTTTTAAAATTTGAGTTATTGTCTCAAATTTTCGAGGAATCAACCTATTTAGTAAATTCTGTAAGAGTAGGATTAAACCATATAAAGCACCAAGAAGATGATGACTGAGAATCTGACGGATGTCATCGTCGTAGTAATGGGAAAGTGCATTAAATGCGAATTAGCAGGAGTTAGAAATGTTTTTCTTACTCCTGCTTTGAGGCTTTAAAGGCGAAAGACGTAAGGCTTGAGCCGGTGCCCCTTTACAACGACAATGAAAAAATCCGCAAGGATTCTCAGGAATCATCTTCTTTATTAAAAAGTTTTTTTATGCATAAATGGAAACTCTTGCAGAAAAAGTGTATACTAAATAGGTATGATTGTGAGGTGGCGAAATGGCCAATTATAGTTATCCAATTGATTTGGAATGGTCGCATGAAGAGATGAATAAAGTCATCAAACTTTGGAATGCGGTCGAAGAGGCTTACGAAAAAGGAATCCAAGTCGAGGCATTTAAAAAAGCCTACCAAGAATTTAAAACGGTAGTCCGTAGTATCGGTGAAGAGAAGAGACTTGGCCGTGAATTCGAGGAAGTAAGTGGATATAGCCTGTATCGTGTTGTCCAAGCAAGTAAAAACGCAACAAAAATTATTCGTATGGAAGGATTGAAAAAATAATGGATTTATTAGCAACACACCTATTAGTAAATGACTGGATTATGGAGGCTGGACAAAAAATCCGTCACAGCTTTGGGGAGCCATTAAAAGTAGATACAAAAACAAGTCGTAACGACTTAGTAACAAACGTGGATAAAGAAATCGAACAATTCTTTATCGCAAAAATTCGCGAACAATTCCCAACACACAAAATCATGGGAGAAGAAGGTTTCGGTGACGAATTAACTTCAATGGACGGTTACGTTTGGTTAATCGACCCAATCGATGGCACATTGAACTTCGTGAAACGTCAAGAAGACTTCGGTATTATGATTGCGTTATATAAAGATGGCGTAGGTCTATTAGGTTACATTTACGATGTCATGCGTGATCGCTTCGTGTACGGTATTAAAGATTACGGTGCGTACTGCAACGGCCGTCGTCTTTCAACTCCTGAAATCCACAGTATTGGCGACAGCTCAATCAACGTGAATGGATTTATGTTATTAGAAGCGACTGAAAAAGAAGCAGAAATGATTCGTAAAGCAATGGTTACTCGTACTTACGGTGCTTCTTCAATCGAGCATATCCAAGTGATTTTAGGAAAATCTGTAGCGTATGTTTCTACATTACTTGCTCCATGGGATATCGCACCAGGAATGGTGATTGCTAAAGAACTAGGATTACACTACAGTACAGTTGACGGAAAAGAAGTAGACTTCTTAGTTCCTAACAAAAAGACAACAGGTGTTATCTGTTCTAAAAATATTGCTGACGAAATTATCGCAGCATTTAAATAAAAATGAATGGAGGGGCGTAAGAGATTACGCCTCTTTCTTTTAAAGGAGAACGTATGAATATTGCAGTTTATTGTGCCGCAAGCCAAAGTAATTGTCCTGCATTTGATCAGAAAACAGAAGAACTAGGCAAGTGGATGGCAAAACACAACCACACGCTTGTCTACGGTGGTGGAAATACTGGACTCATGGGAGTAGTAGCGACTGCTGTGATGCAGGAAGGTGGCGAAGTGATTGGCGTGATGCCGCAGTTTTTTGTAGACCGTGAAATTGCGAAACAAGATATTACGAAGCTCTATATTGTCGATACGATGTCCGAGCGTAAAAATCAGATGATCGCACTCAGTGAAGTGTATATTGCCCTTCCTGGTGGTCCTGGTACCCTTGAAGAAATCGCAGAGGTCGTTTCTTGGGTACGTGTAGGCCAGACCAATGGCATTTGTATTTTTTATAATATGGAAGGCTACTACGACCATTTAGAAGCCTTTTTCGATAAAATGGTGGAGGCGAACTTACTAAGCGAAGACGACAGAAGTCAAATTCATTTTGCGAAAAGTCTAGCGGAAATTGAAGCACTTATTGGGTTGGTATAAGTTTAAATTTCGAGTGCATTTACTTAAAAATCGATTTTATGTTTTATATAATTTACTTAGTGAATAGCTGAATAGAAAGGGGAATGAGCTAATGATGAAGTCGTTAAGTAAGGTCTACCAGTATTTGTCTTTTATCTGTTTATTGATTCAATTTCTTTTTTCAATCTATTTCTATAATCAAAGTGGTGTATTTTTTGATGAAGGAGTACAAATACTCTTTCTATCCTTAAATGGACTGTTGGTGTTTGGAATAGTGCAACGAAGTAACAAGCAACACGATTGGCTAATTGGAGTAGGGGAAGCTTTAATCCTTCTTTTACTATTTTATCAAATCTATGCCAGTCATATTATGATTGTGGATGCATTTGTGGATAGTACCCTTCCACTTTTCTTACAAGAAGTTTTTGGGATTTGTAGTAAACTAGTTCTTTTGATGATGGGATGGAGTATTCTTCAACTGTTGATGCAGTTTGGTAGAATGTTCTGTGTAAAAAGGGTGACAACAAAATAAATCGAATGTAGTTCTATTTTTGGAGTGGAAATGTAAGTCGGAATGATGCAAGTTCTGGTGGAAGTTCTACTCCGTTTTTTGTTAGCGTAATACCCCTAACTTTGCTATAATAAAGGATATGAGTTTAAGGGAGGGCAACGAATGGAATTAGAAAAAACAACGCAAATGAACTTGCTTGTAGAGTTCTATGGCAGCCTTTTAACCGATAAACAACTCGAATATATGGAGCTCTATTATGGGGATGATTATTCGCTTGGTGAAATCGCCGAAGAATTTGACGTGAGCCGTCAAGCAGTATATGATAATATCCGCCGCTCGGCAAAGTTATTAGAAAACTACGAAGAGAAATTGCATCTTGTCGCTGATTTCTATAAACGCCAAGAGCACTATGATGAATTAGAAAAAGAGATTCAAAAGAACTATCCTGAGGCAACACAGATTGCTTCAATCGTTTCAAAATTACAAGAGATGAATAAATAAACTCAAGGAGTGAAATTATGGCATTCGAAGGATTATCAGATCGTTTGCAAAATGCGATGACTTCCGTTTCACGAAAAGGAAAAATTACGGAAGCTGACTTAAAACAAATGATGCGTGAAGTGCGTCTTGCGCTTTTAGAAGCTGACGTTAACTTCAAAGTTGTAAAAGACTTCGTGCGTAAAGTCAACGAACGTGCATTAGGTGCCAATGTGCTTGAAGCATTATCACCAGCACAACAAGTCGTTAAAATCGTTAACGAAGAATTAACAGAATTAATGGGGGGCGAACAAGCGCCATTCCGTTTCGAAGCTAAACCGCCTACGGTAGTGATGATGGTCGGTCTTCAAGGGGCCGGTAAAACAACAACTGCTGGTAAACTCGCTTCTTTCATGGCGAAACATGAAAAGAAACGCCCATTACTCGTTGCTGCCGATGTATATCGTCCAGCCGCGATTGACCAATTACAAACATTAGGAAAACAATTAAACTTCCCAGTGTTCTCACTTGGAAATCAAGTAAGCCCAGTAGAAATCGCAAAACAAGCGATTGAAAAAGCGAAAATTGATGGTCGAGACTTAGTGATTATCGATACGGCCGGTCGTTTGCATATTGACGAAACCTTGATGGAAGAATTACAAAACATCAAGGCAGTTGCAAATCCAAGTGAAATCTTACTCGTTGTCGACTCAATGACAGGGCAAGATGCCGTAAACGTTGCTCAAACATTTAACGAACGTCTGGATATTACAGGGGTTATCCTTACAAAACTTGATGGGGACACTCGTGGTGGTGCGGCTCTATCTATCCGTTCTGTTACAGGAAAACCAATTAAATTTACAGGTCGTGGGGAAAAATTAGAAGACTTCGAAATCTTCTACCCAGAACGTATGGCTTCTCGTATTCTTGGTATGGGGGATATGATGACCCTTATCGAGAAGGCGCAACAAGACTTCGATGAAGCCAAAGCGCAAGAGATGGCTGATAAAATTAAAGCAAATACCTTTGACTTTAATGACTTTATCGACCAATTAGACCAAGTGAATAAGATGGGACCACTTGAAGACATCTTGAAGATGATTCCGGGGTTAAATAAAATGGCTGGTCTAAACGACTTAAAAGTGGATCCAAAAGATACAGCTCGTATGAAAGCTATAGTCTTATCGATGACTCCACAAGAGCGTGAAAATCCAGATATCTTATCACAAGCTCGTCGTAAACGGATTGCGGCAGGTTCAGCTCGTCCACTTGCAGAAGTGAACCGTTTAATTAAACAGTTCAACGAGTCTAAGAAGATGATGAACCAAATGTCCAACGGTAACATGAAAGGCTTAGAAGGCATGATGAACCAAATGGGCATGGGCGGACGTACGAATAAACTTGCTCAAATCGGTATGCAACAATACGCACGCCGTCAAAAACAAAATAAATTGAAAAAATTAAAGAAAAAACGTTAGGAAACAGCGTTATAAAATAATAAAAACCGCAACATCTTACTAAACACGTAAGGTTGCGGTTTTTATTATGGAGAAGATAACGCAAAGAAAGGAGAACTCAATGGGAAATCAAACGAAAACATGGCATGTCATTTCAGCGGTAGTCGCAACGGCGATTATGAGCTTTTGTGGTGTGCTGATTGAAACCGCAATGAACGTTACCTTCCCAACATTGATGACAGAATTCAATACAGATTCTTCAGGGATTCAATGGGTAACAACAGGATACTTACTGGCTATTGCCATTGTCGTGCCGATTACGGCGTATTTAACACGAAACTACACGATTCGCCAACTCTTCTTGGCTGCGAATCTTTTATTTATCGGTGGGGTCTTAATCGACTGTATTTCACCAAACTTATTGATTTTATTACTCGGACGCTTTATGCAGGGGATTGGAACAGGGATTGCACTTCCACTAATGTTCCATATCGTATTGACAAAAGTGCCTTTACACCAACATGGAACTGTGATTGGAATCGGAGGAATGACGACCGCTCTTGCGCCACCAATCGGTCCAACATTTGGGGGTGTTGTCTCAAGTATGTTTGGATGGCGTGCGATTTTCTACGCATTGATTCCATTCCTTATTTTCTCATTAGTGATGGGACTTTGGGCGATTCAATCGGAAGAGTCACCGAAGAAGCAACCATTCAACTTTATGGCGTTTGTAACGTTAGGGATTGGCCTTGCAAGCTTACTGATGGCGATTGAACATTTATCCGTCATCTACCTTGGAGTAGTAGTTGTGGCTTTTGCGGCGTTCTTTTACTTTAACCAAGTGAATCCACTCTTATCGTTTAAACCATTCAAGCTTGTTCGCTTTAATGCGACACTTTATATCGTGTTAGCCTTCCAAGCAGTCGTCTTAGGTTTATCGTTTATTTATCCAAACTTTATTCAATTGGCGTGGGGCGAAACAGCCACAGTGGCTGGGCTCTTCATGTTCCCTGGGGCTACGATGGTTGCGGTATTATCTGTTGTGTCGGGTCGTTGGTATGATAAATCAGGCCCGCTAAAACCAATCTTAACGGGATTAGTATTTGCGGCTTTTGGGGGAGTAGCCATCAGCGTCTTCTTCCCAGGATTAACGATTTATCCACTCTTAGCGCTAAACGTAATCTTTATGACAGGGATTGGATTTGTAATGGGAAGCAATGTAACCTATTCATTAGCGCAATTAAATTCAGAGATTCAAGCAGATGGGAATAGTATTGTGAATACATTGCAACAGTTCACTGGTGCGATTTCAACAGCTGTTATCGCACGTATTTTCAGCTCTTTTGATTCAAACTTAGTAACAGCAGGACAAATCAGTGTCATCTTTGTAACGACACTTGCGGTGATCGCCCTTGTTGTTTTCTTGTGGATTTATCCACAAACGCAAAAGAAAAATTAAAATAGTGAGGCAATCCTTTTCTACTGGGAAAAGGGTTGCCTTTTTTAGTACTTATCATATGAAATGAAAAGAGGACTATAGTACAATAGATAGACGTGTGAAAGGAGAGCAAAATGTATTTACTAAAGAAATTATCGTGGTTTTTTAAATTAGAGTGGAAACGATATGCTATCGGGATTCTTGCATTATCTCTTGTTAGTGTACTGAATCTGATTCCACCAAGAGTGATTGGGGAAGTTGTCGATGCCATTGACCTGAAGACCTTAACAACATCGTCTTTACTATGGAACTTATTGTTGTTACTCCTTTCAGCAGTAGCCATGTATGGCCTTCGTTTTGTATGGAGACTGTTCATCTTCGGGACTGCAAACTCGCTCGGACAAAGACTTCGCAATCGTCTATACGAGCACTTCACAAAGATGTCTCCAAGTTTCTATCAAAAGTACCGTTCTGGAGATTTAATGGCCCATGCCACCAATGATGTGAGTGCTGTTGTCATGACAGCTGGTGGCGGTGTGATGTCGGCCGTCGATGCTTCGATTACAGCGCTAGTGACGCTCGCGACGATGTTCTTTGTGCTCGATTGGCGAGTAACGCTGGTTGCGATTATTCCATTGCCGCTACTGGCGATCGCGACAAATATTGTAGTTCGTGCGGAACATCAAAGTTTCAAAGAATCGCAAGAAGCTTTCTCACTGCTGAATAACCATGTAAACGAGAGTGTTTCTGGGATTAAAGTTACCAAATCATTTGGATATGGAGAACAAGAAACGACGTTATTTTGGAAAACCAACCAAGATGCGTGGAAGAAAAATAACCATGCTGCAAAATTTAATAATCTGTTTGATCCAATCGTTCTGATTTTCGTGGGGCTCAGCTACTTAATTAGCCTTGGTTATGGTGGCTATTTAATCCAACAGGGTGAATTCACGGTTGGAGAAATGATTACTTTTATGACGTATTTAGATATGCTGGTGTGGCCGCTTCAAGCCATTGGTTGGCTCCTAAATATCGGTCAACGTGCAAGCATCTCGTATCGTCGTATTGAAACCTTAATGGACGAAACAAGCGAAGTCAAAGAAGCTCCTAACGCACTTCCGATTACAGAAGTTCGTGAGATTGATGTCGATATTCACAACTTCCAATACGAAGATGTGCCAACATTAGAAGATGTAGCATTTCACCTTCGTCAAGGGCAAACGCTTGGGATTGTGGGCCCAACAGGTTCTGGAAAATCAACGCTCTTAAAATTATTCCTTCGTCAATACGATGCAGGAAAAGAAGAGATTTTGATGAATGGACGTTCCATTCAAAACTATCGCATAAAGGATTTGCGAACGCTTATGGGATATGTGCCACAAGAACAGATTTTATTTGCGATGTCGATTAAAGACAATATCCGCTTTGGAAATCCAACACTTCCTGATGAAGCAGTGATAGAAGCTACTAAAAGCTGCGGATTGTATGACGATATTATGGCGATGCCGGAAGGGTTCGATACGTTAATCGGGGAGAAGGGTGTCCTTTTATCAGGCGGTCAAAAACAACGTCTATCGATGGCACGCGCTCTTGTAGTGAATCCGGAAATCTTGATGCTTGATGATTCGTTATCGGCTGTTGATGCGAAGACAGAGCATTTAATCTTAGAAAACTTGAAACGTGAACGTAGCGACAAAACAACGATGATTACTGCGCATCGTCTATCAGCGATTGTGCACGCGGACCTGATTATCGTGATCCAAGATGGACGTATTGTGGAAAAAGGAACGCATGAAGAATTAATGGCGCTTAGTGGATGGTATGCTAAAACTTACGACCGTCAACAGCTTGAAGCGACACTTGAGGAAGGGGGAGACGCAGTTGAACATGAAGACTTTTAATCGACTCATCGCCTACTTATGGCGTTATAAGAAGTCGAGTACGATTGCGATATTATTTATCCTCTTATCCAGTGTGACTGCAACGGTGATTCCATTGATGGCTCGTTATTATATCGATACGTATATTGATAATGGCGTATGGAATGAAGGGTACTGGATCCTGATGGTTTACTACTCATTATTCTTGTTACGTGTTCTACTCACGTATATCGGAACCTATGCTTTTAGTTATGTATCCAATAGTGTTGTTCGCGATTTACGTCAAGAAGCCTTTACCAACATGCAAAAGCTCAATATGACGTATTTTGATACAACTCCAGCTGGAGCGATTGTCTCTCGTTTAACCAACGATACACAGGCAGTTAGCGATATGTTTAGTTCGATTTTTTCGACATTTCTAAGTACTTTATTTATTGTCGTGGCAACACTGTCTGCGATGTTTAGTATGAATGTAGGCCTTACGATTTTAATGGTTCTCTTTATTCCGGTGATGTTTGCGTCCGTTAAAATTTATAACCATTTATCTCACAGCGTAATTCGTAAGACGCGTGAGAAGCTCAGTGAGATTAACGTGAAGCTTGCAGAAAGTATTGACGGGATGAAGATGATACAGGCCTTTAATCAAGAAGAACGTTTAAGACGTGAATTCGAACAGATTAACGAGGAACATGTGCAATTCTCGAATCGTTCGATTAACGTGAACAGTTTGTTCCTTCGCCCAGCGATGTCACTTTTGAAGCTCGTTGCCTATGCGGTCATTATTTTATACTTTGGCCTTACATGGGAAATAGCAGGAGTGACTGCTGGGGTGATGTACGCCTTTATTCAATTCTCGAATCAGTTATTTAATCCATTAATCGATGTGACACAAAACTTCTCGATTATTCAAACGTCGATGATTGCAGCAACGCGTGTCTTTGAAGTCATCGATAATACCGATTATGAACCTGAACAACTTGGGAAGGTTACTGAGATTAAAGACGGGAAGATTGAATTTAGAAACGTTACTTTCTCTTATGACGGGAAACGAAATGTACTTAAGAATATTAATTTTGTGGTGAATCCAGGAGAGACCGTTGCCTTTGTAGGGTCGACGGGTTCAGGGAAGTCTTCCATCATGAATCTCTTCTTAAGATTTTATGATTTTAAAGAAGGGGAAATCTTGATTGATGAACTTCCAATTCAACAATATTCAAAAGAAGTTCTTCGCGATAAAATCGGACTCGTACTTCAAGATCCATTCTTATTCCATGGAACGGTTGCTTCTAATATTCGCATGTACCAAGACATCACAGACGAAGACGTGAAGCAGGCGAGTGAGTTCGTAGATGCTCATCATTTTATCGAACAACTTCCACAAGGATATGACCATAAAGTCTCTGAAAAGGGCTCAACATTCTCTAGCGGTGAGCGCCAATTAATCGCCTTTGCTCGAACGATTGCAGCCAATCCGAAAATCCTGATTCTGGATGAAGCGACTGCTAATATCGATTCGCAAACCGAAGAAGTGATTCAAACATCTCTTAAGAAGATGAGAAACGGTCGAACCACTTTAGCGATTGCGCACCGATTATCGACGATTCAAGATGCAAACCAAATTTTTGTACTCGATAAAGGAGAAATCGTCGAGAGCGGAACGCATACGGAACTCTTAGAAAAAGAAGGACTCTATTATAAAATGTACCAACTCCAAGCTGGGATGATGCAAGAATAACAATCATTAGAAAAGACATAGCGAAAAAACGCTATGTCTTTTTTGCAAGTGTAACATTTTTGTTACGTAACATAATTGTTACATCATAAGTTGGAAAAGTTCTGCTGTATCAAAAATGATTTGTATCAAAATTGATACAAAAGGAGTTTTTGAATTAAAGTTGTATCATCTGTGATACGTATCATGCAGGATACACATGTAATAATTATAAAATTTTAAGAAGAATATAATGGTGTGAAAAAAGCGGTGAAAAATGATAGCGTTTCATATTGACACGTTCCAAAATTAATTGTACACTATCAAAGTAGAGGAGGATGATTATGACTAATCCATTACAAGAAGCAAGAAAAGAGCATGTACTAGTGTGCGCTCATAGAGGAACTTGTGGAGCTTCTGTAATTCAGAATACTCGACTAGCCTTTAATAACGCATTATTACATGGTGCTGATATTGTCGAACTCGATATTGTTCGTTCAAAAGATGGTATTTTTTACGGACTACATGACGGGGTTGAAAAGTATATTTTTGGAAAGGAAGTAGATATTAGAGAATTAAACTCTGATGAAATCGATCATCTTGTAGTGACGAATGAATTCGATAAACCACTTGAAGGTCATGTTGAGAGAGTCGATGTTATCTTAGATTATTTATCAGAAAAGGATTGCTTTATCAACTTAGATCGTAGCTGGTTTTACTGGGATACGTTCCTTGATTATTTAAAAAAACGTCCAGATACAAGTTGTTGTATTTTAAAAGCTCCAGCTAAAGCAGAAATTCTAGAAGTTTTAAATGCGGCTAAATTTGAAATCGCTTTTATGCCAATCGTCAAGACTCAAGAAGAGTATCGGTTGGTTGAGCAATATGCCAACATCAATACAGTTGCTGTTGAGTTAATCTTTAAAACTCTAGATGCTGAAACGGTAAATCCTGATTTTATGGATGAACTTCATCAAAAAGGATTGCTACTCTGGGCCAATACTTTGACATTAAATAAAGTGTCTAAGTTATGTGGAGACTGTGATGACCATAGAGCAGTTTCAGGAGATTTAGATGGTAGCTTTGGCAAATTATTGGAAATGGGATTTGATATTATTCAAACCGATTGGCCATATTTATTAAGTTCATATATTAAAAATATACAAAAATAAAGGAGAATCTTTATGAACAAAACATTGAAAAAATTAGCTTTATTATCAGTTGCGATACTTGGTGCGGCATGTGCGCCTAGCACATCTTCTTCATCTGAAAGTACGCAAGCATCTTCTGGATCATCAGGATCTTCAGATGAAAAAATCGTTATTTACTCAAACTCAGTATCAAACGGTCGTGGAGACTGGTTGAAAGAAAAAGCTGCTGAAAATGGCTTTAATATTGAATTTGTAAGTATCAACGGTGGTGAGTTAGCAGACCGTGTTATCGCAGAAAAAAATAATGCGATTGCGGATATGATTTTTGGTTTAAATAATATGGAATTTAACCGTTTGAAAGATGAAAACTTATTAGAAAAATATGAGCCAAGTTGGAAAAGCGAAGTAGACTTATCTCTTGGAGATGCTGACGGATTATTCTATCCATTAGTAGTACAACCACTAGTATTGATTGGTAACGAATCTTCAACAATGCCAAAAGATTGGACCGACTTAGCTAAACCTGAATACAAAGGTAAATATAACATCTTCAAATTAAGTGGAGGTACTTCAAAAGTTATCTTAGGAAGTATTGCTTCTCGCTACCGCGATGACAGCGGCGAGTTAGGAGTTTCTAAAGAAGGCTGGGACGTTATCAAGGGGTACGCTCAAAACGCTAAAGTCGTAGCAAGTGAAACAGACTATATTGGTATGATTATCGATAAAAAAGATGGTATTGAATATAACATGATGTGGGGTTCTGGTTATTTACAAAATAAAAACGAACGTAAATATAACTTCAATGTTATGTATCCAGAAGTTGGTGAACCGTTTGTAACTGAACAAATTGGTATTTTAAACACTTCTAAGAAGAAAGAAACAGTACAAAAATTCATTAATTGGTTTGGTAGTGCAGAAGTTCAAGCTGAATGGTCTAAGAAATTCTCTTCTATTCCAGCAAATAAAAAAGCTCTTGAACAAGCAAATGATGATGTTAAAGACTTTATGAGTAAAGTAAAATCTCAAAAATTAGATTGGGAATTCATTTCAAAAAATATCAGCTCATGGGTTGAAAAAGTTGAACTTGAATTTTTAAAATAGAATGATGAGGAATTGAACATGATTAAATTTGAGAATGTTCAAATTAGCTACGGTGACTTTGTCGCCGTAGATGATTTGAATTTAGAAATTAAAGAGGGCGAATTTTTTACATTCTTGGGGCCCTCAGGTTGTGGTAAATCTACAACTTTAAGAACACTAGTTGGTTTTATTGATCCTTCCAAAGGAAATATTTTCGTAGACGAGAAAGATATAACTCGTCTAGCTCCTGAAAAAAGAGAGATTGGTATTGTATTCCAAAGTTATGCTTTATTCCCAACTATGACTGTATATGACAACATCGCATATGGGTTAAAAATCAAAAAAATGCCAAAATCTGAGATTGATGCAAAAGTAAATGAAATTGCTCAAAAGATTAAAATTTCAGATAAACAATTACAACGAAATGTATCTGAATTAAGTGGGGGACAACAACAACGTGTGGCTCTTGCTCGTGCATTAGTATTAGAACCAAAAATTCTTTGCTTAGATGAACCTTTATCTAACTTAGATGCTAAACTTCGAATTGATTTACGTCTTGAATTAAAGAGATTGCAAAGAGATTTAGGAATTACTACATTGTACGTAACCCATGACCAAGAAGAAGCATTGACGCTTTCAGATAGAATTGCTGTATTCAATAATGGGTTTATCGAACAAGTGGGTACTCCACAAGAAATTTATAACCAATCTGCGACTGAGTTTGTTTGTGATTTCATTGGAGATATTAATAAACTTACTGAAGAGACAATGAAAGAATTGACTGGTAAGGAAGAAGAAAAAGTTGGATACATTCGACTTGAAAGAATTAAATTCAAATCAACTTCTGAAGAAGATTACACAATTAAAGGAACGGTGGTTGATACAGAGTTTAAAGGGGTATTGGTTCAATACACCGTTAAAGCTGAAAGTGAACAAATCCTACGTGTGATTCAGAAGAATGATTATCTAGAAATTTTTGAGTTAGGACAAGAATTAACATTATTTATTCATCCTAATGATATTCTACAGTACTAGGGGTGAGATTAATGGCCAAAAGAAATAGCCTAAGTCAATGGATTTTAAGACTCATTGTGGGCTGGATATTAATTGCATTAGTCATTTACCCAAACTTAAATCTACTAAAAGAAATTTTCTACAAAAATGGGCAATTTTCATTCACTGCTGTTCAGAAGATTTTTTCTTCTCAACGTGCAATGCAATCCATTCAAAATAGTTTTATTTTAGCGGTAGCATTAGTAATTACCGTTAATGTTGTCGGTACTTTAGTAGTTTTATTTACAGAGTACTGGGAAATTAAAGGTAGTAAAGTATTAAAACTTGGATATATGACGTCACTAGTTTATGGTGGGGTAGTATTAGTTACTGGATATAAATTTGTTTATGGAAGCAATGGTGTGATTACTAAATTCTTAACTCAAATTTTCCCAAGTTTAGATAGTAACTGGTTTACCGGGTTTGGTGCTGTATTATTTATTATGACTTTCGCATGTACATCCAACCATATGATGTTCTTACGAAACGCAGTGAGGTCGGTTGACTATCATACGATTGAAGCTGCAAGAAATATGGGGGCAAGTCCAGCAAATGTGTTGTTTAAGATTGTTTTACCTACATTGCTACCAACCATTTTTGCGTTAACAATCTTAACATTTTTAACAGGGTTAGCTGCAGTTTCTGCACCATTAATTGTTGGGGGAACTGATTTCCAAACTATTAACCCAATGATTATTACATTTGCTAAATCACAATCCTCAAAAGATTTAGCTGCATTTTTAGCTATGCTATTGGGATTAGCGACAATTATCTTATTAACTATCATGAATCGTGTTGAACGTGGTGGTCGTTATATGTCAATCTCAAAAACTAAAGCAAAAATTAAAAAACAAAAGATTCAATCACCAATTGGTAATGTGATTGCGCATATTGTCGCTTATGTTTTATTCTTCATCTATGTGATGCCAATTGTATTTATTATTTTGTATTCATTTACAAAACCATTAGCGATAAAACAGGGTGAAATTTCATTTGCGAACTTTACGCTAGAAAATTACCAACAACTCTTTACAAGTGCTTCTGCATTTTCTCCTTACTTAATCAGTTTGGTGTATGCAGGATTGGCTGCGGTGTTAGTAACGATTTTAGCAATTGTGATTGCAAGAATCGTACGTCGTAGCACATGGAAATTTGATTTCCTTTTTGAATACGGTGCATTAGTACCATGGATTTTACCATCAACGTTGATTGCTTTAGGATTTTTATTCACATACAACCAACCAAGATGGATTATCTTAAACTGGGTATTAATCGGTACTGTTGTAATGTTACTAATTGCTTTTATTGTTGTTAAATTACCATTCTCATACAGAATGGTGAGAGCTGTATTCTTCAGTATTGATGATGAATTAGAAGAAGCATCTCGTAGTATGGGAGCTTCAACTTTTCAAACGATGATTAAAGTTATCATTCCATTTATCTTGCCAACGGTATTATCTGTGGCAGTATTGAACTTTAACAGCTTACTATCAGACTTTGATTTATCCGTATTCTTATATCATCCTTTATTTAAACCTTTAGGTATTGTTATTAAGGAAGCCAGTGATGAAACAGCAACTACAAATGCTCAAGCAATGACTTTTGTATATACTGTAGTTCTTATGATTATTTCAACAGCAGCATTGTACTTAACAAGAGGAAGAAACGCTAAGAAATCAAAGAAAAAGAAATAACATTTAAAAGGCAATGAATATAAGTCATTGCCTTTTTTATTGGAGGAGATAATTTGAAAAATTTAGTGTTTGATATGGGAAACGTCCTCATTGAATGGAATAGTGAGAAGATTTTACAAGCTATTACAGATGATAGAAAATTACAAAACTTGTTAAGAAAAGAGGTTTTTGAAACTGGTTTGTGGGTTCAAACTGATGAAGGTGTGAAGACTAGGGAAGAAATGATTGAGATAGTTACAACTAAAATTGGGGAAGAGTATCGAAATGAATTAACTCAACTTTCAAGATACTGGTATAAATACGTGGATGTTTATACAAAGGTTCAAGATAGAATTATTGAACTTTCAAAAAATGGCTACAATATTTACATTTTATCAAATACAGCTTATACTTTTTATGATTTGGTAAAAGAAGGATACCTTCCAGCGGCTTCTATTGCTAAAGGAATCGTACTTTCTTGCGAAGAAAAAGTCTTGAAGCCCAATGAAAAAATTTATAACATCCTTCTTGAACGCTACAATTTAGATCCTCACGATACGATGTTTTTTGATGATTTGTCAGAAAATATTTGGGGAGCAGCGCGTTGCGGGATTAATGGATTTGTTGTAGAAAATGAACGTGAATTATTAACTTACTTAGATAAGTTAAGGGAGGAAATGAATTGGCGACAATTAAGGACATTGCTAAATTAGCAGGTGTTTCTCACGGAACCGCCTCTAATGTTTTAAACCAGAGAGGTAATGTCAGTTCAGAAAAGATTTCTAAAGTCCTAAAGGCTGCAAAAGAATTAGGTTATACGATTAATCCTCAGGCTCAACTGTTGAGAAAGGGCTTCTCGAATAAAGTAGTTGTTTTTATTCCCTTTGTTTTAAAAGAACATTATTCTGTGTTCTACGAAAGTATATTACAACAGGCTGAAAAAGAGAGTATTGAGATTGAGGTTTTCTATTTTAAAGAAAAAAATTTACGAAGTATTGTAGAAAAGGAAAGTTTATTAAAACCTTCAGTTGCAGTATTTGTTGGGTATGTTCCAAAAGACAATGTGTTAACAATATTTCAACAGGATACGAAAATACATTTTGTTGATGTTTTGGAGGATCCGAATAAATATGGTGTTATCTCATTTGATTATAGTCTTTTAGCAAAAGAGTTAATAAAACGATTGAATAAAGGTAATCAAAAATTACTGTTAATCGATTATAAATTCGAGAATGGGAAATCATTATCTGAAGATATTTTGAATGAGATTTCTGAACATATTTCAATTGAGAGATTTTCAATGGAGAATAGGCAAGATTTAATTCGATTGTTTGAACAATATGAGAGGCTTGACGAGTTCAGCGCTATTTTTGCAATTGATAGAGAGATTCTTAGAAACATTCAAGAAATTCAGTCTTGGTTAGGAAGAAGCAGAATAGAAAATATTTTTGCTCTAGATAGTTTTCAACTTATTCGTGCAAAAAAAAATATTTTTGAGTTGGATTATAAATTGTGTGCTAAAAAGGTCATCGATATAATTAAAAATGGGGATATGGGTCGTATTCTGATGACACCAGAAGGGTTTAGAGCTAAAAACGTTTATACGAAATATGCAAATCCTCAGAAGATACGATTGCTAACGATTAGTTCTCCAACAACTCGTGTGTTGAAATTCTTATCAGGTATTTTTGAACATGAGACAAATATTCGCATTGAAATAGAAGAATTGGAATCTTCAGAGTACGATGTTACGAAAATTAAAAATAGTGCATTCACAAAGAGGTATGATCTAATCCGACTGGATATGGCCGTGTTACCTGAAGTGGCGGAGGATCTTTTTGTTCCTTTAGAGGATGTAGAAGGCAGTAAGAAACTTCTTAAACAATTTGACGAAAAATTACTAAACGAATTTATGTATTCAAATAAAAAATGGTATGGTGTTCCTTTAGATGTTTCCGTTCAATTACTTTATTATCGCAAGGACTTATTTTTAAATAAATTAGTTCAACGAGAGTTTTATGAGCGGTTTAGAAAAGAATTAATTGTACCACAAAGTTATGAAGAATTTGACTTGATTTGCCAATTTTTCACTAAGAATATAAATAAGGCATCTCAAACTGAGTATGGGCATAGTATTGCGATGAAAACGCCGCTCGTTGCTTCATGTGATTTCTTACCAAGATACCGTGAGCAAGTGTTAAATCAAGTTGATAATCCTTATCAAACGGCTTTAGAGCAATATATGGCTAGTTTGAAAACTAGTGATCAGAACAAAGATAAATGGTGGGGAGATATCGTTCAGGAATTTGCTGAAGGAAAAACAGCAATGATGACCGTCTTTTCTAACTATTCAACAGTGCTTGCTGGTCAGTTGCAAAACGATATTGATTTTGGTGTAGCTCGTATTCCTGGAAAACAACCACTGATTGGTGGAGGAACTGTGGGGATTGTAAAAGAAAGTAAGATGAAAGAGCAAGCGCTATTATTTTTAGAATGGTTGTATAGTGACGAAATTTCTAAACTAATCGTAGCGCTTGGAGGAATGATTCTTAGTAAGGAAGTTCTAAGTAACCAAGAATTAATGGAAATGCACCCATGGTTATCACATTTGGAGAAGTCTATTCAATTAGGAAAAAGGCAAGTTTGGAATAATCAAAAATTCAGTTTGTCGGATGAAATAGAACTAGGCGAAAGAGTATTACAAGAAGTTTTTAACGATTGAAGAGATAAGGATTCTTATCTCTTTTTTTTGCAGAAAAACAATGATCATACAATTTTTGATACGTATCAAAAATGATACAAACTTACTTAAAAACGAAAAGTGTATCATCTATGTTACGTATTATGCAGGATACACAGTGCATCAAAAAAATACCTTTGAGAAGACTCTCAAAGGTATTTTGCGTTATTATTTGCGGTTTTGTTTTCCAGCGTTTCTTCCAACTGGTTTATTTTGGCGCTTTGCAAAAGTTTCTTGTTGTGTTGCTTTTTGTGCTGGTTTGCTTGGTGTTTTACGCTCTGGTAAAACTACATTGTCATGATTTAACTCTTCGTCAATTTGAGCTTTAATTTTTGGACGTAAGTATGTGTTTTGAATCCAAGATTGTAAGATTTGAATTAAAGCGGAAGCAAAGAAGTAAATACCAACCCCTGCAGGTGATTGGAAAGTCATCATAAACATCATTACTGGTAAAATATAGTTCATAGAACGACTTTGTTTCTTTGTTTCTTCATCCATTCCCATTTGACTTACGAGAGATTGAATGTAGTATAGTGCAGCTGTAGCAATTGCTAAAGGAACAAATTCTTTACCTAGAGCAATTCCCATGAAGTCACTGCTTGAAATCTCGTTAGATAGCAAGATTGCATTATATAATCCGCTCCAAATTGGAAGTGTAATTAAGAGTGGAAGACATCCAGAACCAAGTCCGCCCATTAATGAGACGTTATTTAACTTGTATAGATCCATTTGCTCTTGTTGAATTTCTAGTTTTTCTTGAGGAGTTGCTGCTTGTTCTGCACGAGCAGTAATTTCCGCAATATATGGTTTTAAAACAGCCATCTTCTCTTGTTGCACAAGCATTGATTTCATTTGATGGAATTGTGTTGGCATTAAAACCACACGGACTAAAACGGAGACGATAACAATCGCAATAGCATAATTTCCATTAAACATAGAAGCAATTTGATTTAATAACCATTGTGTTGGGACGACTAGATATTCATAGAGCCATCCAACGGGTTGATGATCTGCATTATATTGCACGGTACATCCTGCTAATAGTAGTGGAAGAACAGTTGCAACGAAAAGCAGTTGCGTTTTTTTAGTAAGTTTCATAATCACTTTCCTTTTCATTTAATAACATGACTTATTTTACACGGGTTTCGTTGAAATAGCAATGTTCTTTATATAATTTCAAATTTTGTAAAAAGAGGTGCATCCATCAATGAACATTCTTCGTATCGGTCGACACGTCCGTAAGGAGAAGTGGATGCTTTTACACGTTCAATAAAGCGATTGACAGCGTTTGGCTCTCCTTGAGCTACGGCTAGGACAGAACCATCCATTTTGTTTTGAACCGTTCCAGTAATCTCTAGTTGAATAGCGAGTTGCTGTGTGAAGAAACGGAAGCCAACACCTTGAACTCGTCCCCAGACGCGAATTTGTCGAGTAATCATAGAAATACCTCCTTAAATGATGATTAATTTGTCATCTTTATGAAACAAGATTACCATGATTTCCTAAAATTTGGTATACTAAGATACGAGGTGAAAACATGTTTAAAGTGATTGAAACAGCGGGTCATGATGAACCATGGTGGTTTTTTGAAGACTGGGAAAAGATGATTGTTTCGACAGAAGAATTTGATGAGATTGAAGAGGCTCTTTGTGCCTATCAGGCTCTCTATCAAAATTTTGAAGATAACTATCCAGAAAAACGTGAGAAAGGATCTTGCTGTGTTGCATTTTGGAACACTGTAGAAACAGATTATTGTGTTCCTTGTGAATGTGACCTTCAGATTTTTCATGGAATTATGATTGTTGATAAAAAAAATCAATTAGTAGACTTGAAAGGAGAAGAACGTGGCTAAACAAACAAAGAAAAAAACGTCTAGAAGCAAAAATACTCAAAACTCAAATCCCTTACTTTCTATAGAAGCGTTAGCGGTATTTTTGATTGTCTATTGTTTATTAGCAATATTTCAACTGGGATTCTTGGGTAAATTTTTTGCAAACGTCATTCGCTTCTTTATAGGAGATTTATTTGTGTTCGGAGGCATTTGCGGAATCCTTGCTGGATTTGGAATGCTCTTTAGAGGACGAATGCCTAAAATTATTTGGAGATGGACTGTGGCAGCAGTTTGCTCAAGTATTGCGTTACTCCTATTTGTATCGGTAATGACTTATAGTAGCTTTACGAGTTCAGGGTCTCCTTTATTTCAAGAGATGATGAACCGATTTATGGTTGATTTTACATCCAATATGATTTCTCAAAACCTTGGTGGAGGGCTCATTGGTACGCTTTTATATGCGGGAACTTATTTCCTCGTATCGCAATGGGGAACTTATTTATTAGTATTCTTACTTCTAGTATGCAGTGCCTTACTTATTTTTGATATTCATTTAAGTGATGTTATGAATTTTGTTCGAACTCACGTATCCAATCTTTCTCAAAAAATTGCTGAGAAAAAGGCAGAAAAAGAAGCCAAACAAAAAGCGCTTGAAGAAGAGGATTTATATACTTCAAATCCAGAAACCCATCCGGATGATTCTTTACCAGTAGAAGAACCAGTAAAGGAAGAACGAAAAGAACATTCCTTATTAAACCGAATGAAAAATGCCTTCTTTGATGATTATGAAGATGAATCAATGGTAGATACGGAGCAGGAATTGTATGAACCTGTCTACAGTGAGCCAGTAGTTTCTCCAGAGCCAGTTCCGCCGGTAACACCAGTAGTTTCAACTCCATCGCCAATCGCTTCTAAAACACAAGAAAACTCTATCCATGAGGATGATGCGTTTGAGGATGATGGGGAAGATATCGGAGACTTAGCAATGGGAGGCGAGGAAAATGATGAAGATTATCAATTACCTCCAGTGACCTTATTGAATCCTGTTCAACAATCCGATCAATCGAATGAACGTACAATTGTGGAACGCAATATGCGTATTTTAGAGCGTACGTTTGCAAGTTTTGGGGTGGATGCTAAAGTCATGCCAAACCCAATGCTAGGGCCAGCCGTTACAAAATACGAAATTCAACCAGCAATCGGTGTGAAGGTAAGTAAGATTGTTAACTTGAGTGATGATATAGCTCTAGCACTTGCTGCTAAAGATATTCGTATCGAAGCTCCAATCCCAGGAAAACCATATGTAGGGATTGAAGTTCCAAATAGCCAAACAAGTTTTGTATCCTTTAGCGATGTGATTCAATCGGCGATTCAATCTCCAAAACCTTTAGACGTACCATTAGGAAGAGATATCTCTGGTAATGTTCGTCTTTGCGATATTACGAAAATGCCGCATATGTTAATTGCCGGTTCAACTGGTTCTGGTAAATCCGTATGTATTAACGGCATTATCACAAGTATTTTAATGAAGACAAAACCACATGAAGTGAAACTGATGATGATTGATCCGAAGATGGTAGAGTTGAATGTGTATAATGGTATTCCTCATCTATTAACACCGGTTGTAACAAACCCTCGTAAAGCCGCGCAAGCCTTACAAAAGGTTGTGGCTGAGATGGAAAAACGTTACGAATTATTTGCTTCAATGGGAATGCGTAATATCGATGGGTATAACGCTCATGTCGAACAATATAACCGTGAAACAGGCGAAAATAACCCAACGCTTCCTTATATCGTCGTGATTGTAGACGAACTTGCGGACTTAATGATGGTTGCAAGTAATGAAGTGGAAGACACGATTATTCGTCTTGCGCAAATGGCTCGTGCTGCCGGGATTCATATGATTCTAGCAACACAACGTCCATCGGTTGACGTTATCACAGGGATTATTAAAGCCAACGTTCCTTCTCGTATCGCCTTTGCGGTATCTAGTGGTACAGACTCTCGTACGATTATTGATGCTAATGGCGCTGAGAAACTTTTAGGACGCGGGGATATGCTGTATATGCCAATGGGTGAAAATAAACCAATTCGTGTACAGGGTGCATTCTTAACGGATGAAGAAGTCGAACGTATCGTTGATTTCGTGAAAAATCAGCAAGAAGTAGAGTATGATGAAGCGATGATGCCTTCAGAAAACACAACTGCTGCTGGTGGTAGTGAACCTGAAGACGAACTATTCTACGAAGTCATCGAATTATTAAAAGAACAAGAAACGATTAGTACTTCCTACTTACAAAGACGTTTCCGTATCGGATTTAACCGTGCAGCACGAATGATTGACGATTTAGAAGCGCGTGGTTATGTCGGTCCTGCAGATGGAAGCAAAGGAAGAAAAGTGAATGTTCATGTTTTCAGTGAAAATAATGCTTCTGAAACCACTGAAACAAACACTTAGAAATGTAAAACACGAACATTTTTCGATAAAATTACCTCCAATAGAAAGATTTATCTTGCTTTTCATTTTATTTATGATAGAATGACTGTAGTAAATCATTTATTGGAGGTTTTTTATTGTGAAAATTAAGAAGAGTTTTGCTTTATTCGCTTTATCTATTGGTGCAAGTGCTGTATTAGCAGCATGTGGTGGTTCTTCTACTAACTCATCTTCATCATCAAATGCTTCAAATTCAGGTTCAAATGATAATTTTAAAGCCGTTATGGTTTCAGATACTGGTGGTATTGATGACAAATCTTTCAACCAAGGTGCTTGGGAAGGTTTGTTAGAATGGGGTAAAAACAATGGTGGTAAAACAAAAGGCAATGGCGTTGATTACATTCTTTCTAAGTCAGAATCTGATTACACAACAAACCTCAACACAGCAGTGTTAAATGAATATAATATTATTTTTGCTATCGGATTTAAATTACAAAAAGCTGTTGAAGAAGCAGCAAAAGCAAATCCAGAAGCTCACTTTGCAATCATTGATAGTGTGGTAGAACAACCAAACGTAGCTTCTATCAACTATAGAGACCAAGAGGCTGCTTTCCTAGCTGGGGTTTCTGCTGGTTTAACTACAAAAACAAATAAAGTTGCTTTCATCGGTGGAATGCACGGACCAGCGCTTGACAAATTCGAAGCAGGATTCAAAGCTGGTGTTAAAGCTGTAAATCCAAATGCAACTGTTGAAATTCAATATGCTGAATCATTCTCTGATGCAGCAAAAGCTAAATCTTTAGCAGAAGCAATGTACGCTTCAGATTTCGACGTTATCTATGCGGCAGCAGGTGGTGCTGGTTTAGGTGTATTTGCAGCAGCCAAATCTATCGTTGAAACAAATCCAGATCGTAAAATTTGGGTAATCGGGGTAGACCAAGACCAACAAGCAGAAGGTAAGGTCAACGATTCTCGTAATGTTACATTAACTTCAACTTTAAAAGGTGTTAAACAGGCATTAATGAAATTTACGGATGATGCTGCTAAAGGAAACTATCATGGTGGAGAACAAGTGGTATACGGATTATCAGATGATGGTGTTGGTTTAACAGATGGTCAATTAACGGAAGAAGTTAAGGCAAAAGTTGCTGAATATAAGAAAGCAATTATCGATGGAAAACAAGAAGTTCCTGCGAAACCTTAATTAGATTTAACGATTAAAACGAGAGGAGTAGGAGTGGAAGAGAATGGATATTTCTTCACTCCTACTTTTTTATACATAGATCATTTATGAGGTGAGAAGAGTGGTACAAGATACATTTGTGATTGAGATGAAAGGAATCACGAAGAAATTTGGGGATTTTGTTGCGAATAACGAAATTGATTTAACGTTAAAGAAAGGTGAAATCCATGCGTTATTAGGAGAAAATGGGGCAGGAAAATCTACTTTAATGAATATTCTTTCTGGTTTATTAGAACCAACAGAGGGAGAAATTAAAGTCAATGGTGTTCCAACGAAAATTGATTCACCAAATACAGCGAACCGATTGAAAATCGGGATGGTTCACCAACACTTTATGCTAGTGAAGAAATTTTCAGTTGTTGAGAATATTATTTTAGGGAAAGAACAAACTAAATTCGGTTTTATCAATAAAAATACTGTAAAAGAAGAAATTTTGGCGTTGTCTAAAAAGTATCACTTAGTAGTGGATCCAGACGCTAAAATTGAAGACATCTCTGTGGGAATGGAACAAAGAGTGGAGATTCTTAAAACTCTCTATCGTGGGGCAGATATTTTAATCTTCGACGAACCAACAGCTGTATTGACGCCACAAGAAATTGAAGAATTGATTTTAATCATGAAGCAATTAACAAAAGAAGGAAAATCGATTTTCTTAATCACTCATAAAATTAAAGAAATTCAAGCTGTAGCCGATCGTTGTACTGTTATTCGTCGTGGAAATGTCATTGGGACAGTAGAAATGGGAAGTGTTTCTGATCAGGAACTAGCAGATATGATGGTTGGACGTTCAGTTTCCTTTAAAACGGAAAAAGAAGCTGCAAAACCAACGACAGACGCACTTGTAATTAAGAATTTAGTTGTAAAGGATAGTCGTGGAATTAATGCGGTAAACGGTCTGGATTTAACAGTTCGCCACGGTGAAGTGGTTGGTATTGCAGGGGTGGATGGGAATGGTCAAACAGAATTCGTTCAAGCTCTTGCAGGTTTGAGAAAAATTGAAGAGGGTTCAATTGAATTAAATGGAAAAGATTTAACGCATCTGCCAACAAGACAAAGAACGGAAACGGGACTAGGCCATATTCCAGAAGACCGTCATAAACATGGGCTTGTATTGCAAATGGGATTAGATGAGAACATTGGAATTCAAACTTATTATAAAGAACCTCTCTCTAAAAGAGGATTCCTTAATAAAAAAGCATTTGTCGATTTGGCAGAACGCTTAATTGAAGAATTTGATGTTCGTACACCAAGTCCTACTATTTCAGCTGGTTCTCTTTCAGGAGGAAATCAGCAAAAAGCGATTATTGCTCGAGAAATCGATCGTGACCCAAGTTTATTAATTGCAGCACAACCAACGAGGGGATTGGATGTTGGGGCGATTGAATATATCCATAAACGCCTTATTGAACAAAGAAATAAAGGGAAAGCAGTTTTGTTAATGAGCTTTGAACTAGATGAAATTTTAAACGTGGCGGACCGAATTGCCGTTATGTATGAAGGTAAAATTGTGGATGTGTTAGACACTAAGGAAACAAATGAAACAGAATTAGGATTATTGATGGCTGGTTCTACAAGAGAACAAGTAAGAGCTATGAAACAGGAGGAGTTATAAAATGAAAGGTGCGAGTTATAAAAAAGTCCTTATTCCTGTCCTTTCAGTTGTTTTAGGGCTATTAGTAGGGGCCATTATTATGGCGGTATTTGGGTTTGATCCTGTTAAAGGTTATTCAGCTCTTTTAAAAGGTTCCCTAGGAAAACCATTTTATATTGGTGAAACTTTAAGACAAGCTACGCCTCTGATTCTTGTAGCCTTAGGTTTTGCATTTGCAAGTTATGCAGGGTTCTTCAATATCGGGGTAGCTGGTCAAGCGTTGATGGGGTGGTTTGCTTCTGTTACAACAGGACTTCTTTTCTCTGATTTACCTAAAATTGTATTACTTCCTTTATGTATTCTTGTAGGGATGCTTGCAGGGGCTTTATGGGCAGGAATTGCGGGTTATTTAAAAGCATACTTTAATACGAGTGAAGTTATCGTGACGATTATGTTGAATTATACAGCATTGCATATTGTGAATTATGTGATTCGTGAAATTCTAACAGAAAAAGCAGAAATTACAGCATCCGTTCCAGAAGCCGCCAGCTTAAAAATGTCTTTCTTATATCAATTAACAAGCAAATCTACATTACATGGTGGAATCTTCATTGCGATAGCTGCTGTGTTTGTTGTCTGGCTTTTAATGAATAAGACAACAACCGGATTTGAGTTGAAAACAGTAGGGCTAAATAAAAACGCGGCCGAGTATTCCGGTATGAGCGCTAAAAAAACAATTATTTTAGCAATGTTAATCTCTGGTGGGCTTGCAGGTCTTGGAGGAGTTATGGAAGGATTAGGAACATTCCAACATGCATTTGCTTCTGAAAGCTTACCAAGTATTGGATGGGATGGAATGGCGGTAGCGCTATTAGGTCTAAGTAATCCATTTGGAATCTTATTCTCTTCATTAGTATTTGCAATTTTACGGATTGGTGGAATTTCCATGCCACTACTTGCAAAAATTCCTACAGAGGTTGTATCTATTGTAGTTGCCTTTATTATTTTCTTTGTTGGGGCGAACTATTTAATGCAAGTGATTGTCGATAAATTTCCAAGTTTTGGGAAAAGAAAGGGGTAAATAGATATGGATTTAGTCACTCTATTACAAGTAATTGTCGGAAATATGCTCATCTATTCAACGCCTCTTATTTTAACTGGACTTGGTGGTGTATTTTCTGAAAGAAGTGGGATTGTTAATATTGGTCTTGAAGGAACGATGGTTATAGGTGCTTTTGCATCTGCAGTATTCAACCTAGCATTTGCACCACAATTGGGCGCATGGACACCTTGGATAGCGCTCCTTGTTGCGGCACTTGCTGGAGCATGCTATTCGGTGATTCACGCTGTAGCTACTGTTTACTTGCGCGCTGATCATATTATTTCAGGAACGGTGTTAAACTTACTGGCACCCGCTTTAACCGTATTTTTATGTAGACTTTTGTATAACGAACTCGGACAAACGGAAATTATTACGAACTACTTTGGAAAGACAACTATTCCAGTACTAAGTTCAATTCCAATCATCGGTCAAATCTTCTTTACAGATACTTTCCTCTTAGCCTATTTAGCTATTGGATTGGCCTTTGTCTGTTCGATGATTTTAAATAAAACAAAATTTGGTTTACGTTTACGTTCGGTTGGGGAACATCCTCAAGCAGCCGATACTTTAGGAATTAATGTTTATCATATGCGTTTTGCAGGAGTATTAATCTCAGGGTTCTTAGCAGGGATTGGTGGAGCTATTGTTGCTCAATCGATTACACTGAACTTTTCTGCGACAACCATAGCGGGTCAAGGATTTATTGCAATGGCAGCGATGATCTTTGGTAAATGGAATTCTGTGAGTGTGATGTTATCCGCTTTACTCTTTGGTCTTGCTCAAAGTTTAGGGGTTATTGGAAACTACATTCCAATTATTAAAGATATTCCGTCAGTAGGCTTGACGATTGCGCCATATTTGATTACTATCATTGTATTGGTAGGATTCATTGGTAAATCGGAAGGGCCAGCTGCGAACGGCAAAAACTACGTTAAATCAAAATAATAATGAAACTGCTTTTAATTTGGATTTGAATCTTTGTTAAAAGCAGTTTTTTAATGAGAAGGGGTTATAAATGAAAAGACTAGTCACTTTAATGATTGCTATCCTTGCAATGGTAGCTATTTTATTTGGAGTAAAAAATTTTATTCAAAACAAAGAGGCCAAAGAAGAATCGAGTTCTTCTTCAGAACAACAACAATTGTTCCTATTTAACTGGGGGAATTATATCGATCCAGAATTAATTAAAGAATTTGAAGCAGAAACTGGAATTCAAGTGGTTTATGAAACATTTGATTCCAATGATGCGATGGAGGCTAAATTGAAACAAGGTGGAACGCGATATGATTTGGTATTTCCAAGTGAATCAAGTATTACCAAATTAGTAAATCAGAATTTACTTCAAAAATTAGACCATTCAAAGATTAAAGGACTAGAAAATATTTCTTCTTTCTTATTAAATAGTCCCGTTGATCAAGGAAATCAATACACCATTCCTTATTTCTGGGGAACGGTTGGGATTATGGTGAATACGAAGTATATCGATCCTGAAAGTATCCAAACGTGGGGTGATTTATGGAAAGAGGAGTTTAAAAACAAACTTCTTGTACTTGACGGAAACCGTGAAGCGTTAGGGATGGCTCTCCAATCCTTAGGGTATTCATTAAATTCTAAGAATGAAACTGAATTAAAAGCAGCTGAAGAAAAATTGAAAGAATTAAAATCAAATGTTCGCGCAGTACTCAATGAAGAAATTAAAACCATGATGAAACTGGAAGAAGCTCCAATCGGAATGGGGTATTCTGGAGATGCAGCTGCAGTTGCAGAAGAAAATCCAAACGTACAATATATTTTACCAAAAGATGGAAGTGCCGTTTGGACGGATAACTTTGCAATTGCGCACACAGCAGTGAATGTTGAAGGAGCATATGCCTTTATTAACTTTATGTTACGTCCAGAAAATGCAGCCAAAAATGCTGAATTTGTTGGGTACGCAACTCCTAATGAAAAAGCCAAAGAGTTGATGGATCCAGAAGTCACTGCAGATGAGACGTTCTATCCATCAGAAGAAGTTATCCAATCTCTGGAACATTATGAGTTTTTAGGAAATGAATGGATAACAAAATATAATGAAGCCTTTTTAGACTTCAAGATGGGATTATAATATGCACTATTATTTAAAAAGTAAGAATATCTTCATTGGAGACACAAATGAAGCAGTACCTGCTATTTTAGAAATCAAAGATGGCGTGATTGTAAACCATTTAGATTACAATACTTCCCTTGTAGGGGAAGTTATCGATGTAGGAGACCAATTAGTGACTCCTGGGTTTATTGACGCGCATGTTCATTTGTATTTGTCTGCTTTAATTCATTTAGGAAAAATGAAAGCGGTGGGAGGAGCCTCTATTGAAGAAGTCATCACACAAGCGGAATCCATTCCTGAATATAATGGTTGGAAAATTGGAATTGGATGGTATGCGAGTGATTTTGGACAGCAAATTTTGCCAACGAATGAAGACCTTGATAAAGCTTCAAAGACAATTCCTATTTGTTTAATTGCAGGGGACGCTCATACGATTTGGTTTAATTCAAAGGCACTAGAAGTACTCGAATTAACCCCAGAAGCCATTCCACAAAACATTGGTGGAGAAGCAGTTGTAAAAGACGGCAAGCTAACAGGAGTATTTCTTGAAGCAAAAGCCATCTATTATTTATCAAAAGTATTATCTGTTTATAAAGACGATGAAGAACAGGCGTTAAAAAATTATATGTCATACTTAAACCAAATGGGTGTGACGGCAGTTGGGGATGTGGCCTTAACGGGTGAAAGTCCTGATGATATTGTATACCCTGAGCTTTACGCAAAAGTGGAAAAAGAGGCCACTGTACGTGTTAGCTTCTTCCCAGCGATGCGTGAGGCAGTAGAACAAAACCGTGAACTGTACAAAAAATACCGTTCCAAAATGCTTCAAATGGGTGGCGTAAAGCAATTTTATGATGGAGTGACAAGTTCTCATACCGCCTATTTGAAAGAGCCGTATCCAATGCCGTTCTTCGAGGGAGATGTCGGAGGGCCACTCTTAACAGAAGAAAAGATGGAACGTTTAACGCTTCTTGCCAATAAAGAAGGATGGCCAATGAGAATTCATACGGTAGGCGATAAGGCCATTGCTTTAACGCTTCAAAATTTCAAAAAGGCTCAAGAAGAAACCCCCTTTGACGCACCGTATAAATTCAACACGATTGAGCATTTAGAAGTGATGGATCCTACAGACCTTCCATTAACGGCTCAAGCTTCCCTCATTGTTTCTGTTCAGCCAAGTCATTTATTAGTCGGATATGAAACTTTAGATGAAGAAGTTGGAGCAGAGCGTGCGCGTCATATGTTCCCGTTCAAATCCTTCTTAGAAGAAGGTGCGACGCTTGGTTTTGGAACGGATACGCCAGTGGTACTGGATGTTACACCGTTTGAGTCGATGTTTAACGCGGTAGCCCGTCAAACTAGAGAACAGTTACCGGAACCTTGTTTAATGCCTGAACAACGCATTTCTATTGTTGAAGCATTAAAGGCGCACACCAGTGGTGCCGCTAAAGCATTAAGTCGATTAGATATCGGAACATTGGAAGTAGGCAATTTGGCCGATTTTGTCGTTTTAGATAGAAATATTGTAGCAGGAAATCCACAAGACTTATTAAAAGTGGAAGTGGTAGCAACCTATGTAAATGGGAAATGTGTTTTCAAAAAGTAGTTCAAAAGCTAGATAGAGTCTTCTATCTAGCTTTTTTCATATATTTTCAGCTGGATAGTTTTCTTTCAAAATTGTTGTTTTTATGAAAATGAAAAAATTAAAATCCCTTTGTTATCATAATGTAAGCACTAATAAATTTGAAGATAGTTTGAATTTCAAAATAACTTACAAAAAATAGTTTGACAGTCAAAGTAAAAAATAATATACTTTGAACATCAAATGATTTGATATTCAAACAAAAGGAGAAAATCTTTTATGGAACCAACTCTAGAGACCATAAACGGGTACTTGGTGGACGTCTTTAACCAAATGCTCGACATTGAAGAATCTTCGCTGGCGCAAAGCCAATTTAATGATTTATCCATTAAAGAGATGCATGCCATTGAAGCGATTGGAATGTATAGCGAACATACGACAACGGAAGTCGCTAATAAATTGAATGTCACTGTTGGGACGCTAACAGTTGCAGTAAATGCATTAGTCAAAAAAGGCTACGTGGTTCGTTTGAAGAGCGAAGCCGATCGAAGAATTGTAATTTTAGGTCTGACCAAGAAAGGTCGCTTACTTTATCGTCTTCATCGTAAATTCCATGAAAAATTAGTTTTAAAAACAATTGAAGGAATGAACGCTGAAGAAATGGCAGTTCTTGTGAAGGGGCTTCATAATTTACATGATTTCCTACACGAGGCTGTACTAGCAAATCAAGAAGGGAAGTAGACATTGTGGGGGTTCAAGTGATAGCGACAAGTTCCTATCTCCCAACGTCCGTGATCACAAATGATGACTGGGCGAAACGAGTAGATACTTCTGATGAATGGATCGTAAAGAGAACAGGAATCAAAACCCGATATTGGGCAAAAGAACAGACAACAAGTGATTTGGCAACAATTGCCGCAAAACGCTTAGTTGAAAAGAGTCAGATTAATCCTGAATCTATTGAATTTATCATTGTAGCAACGATGACACCTGATGCAGCAAGTCCTTCTTGCGCGTCTCTTGTACAAGGAGCTATCGGAGCAACGAATGCTTTTGCGTTCGATGTGAGTGCAGCTTGTAGTGGTTTTGTATTTGCATTGTCTACTGGACTAAAGATGTTAGAACACGGGCAAAGAAAATACGGAATCGTCATCGGAGCAGAAACGATGCTTAGTTCACTCGATTGGGGAGACCGCTCAACGGCTATTCTCTTTGGAGATGGTGCTGGAGCTGTTCTTTTACAAAAAGATGAAGAGCCATTTTTTTTGGCGGAAACATTACAAAATGATGGACAGAAATCTGAGGCATTAGTCGCTGGAAAAAGAATGACAAATCAAACAGTTTCAACCATGACAATGGATGGTCGAGGCGTTTATGAATTAGTCAGCAAAACTGTTCCAGTCAATATCCAAGATACTTTACAAAAGGCTGGATATACAGCTGACGATATTGATTTGTACTTGTTACATCAAGCAAATCGTCGTTTAGTCGAACAAGTGGCTAAGAAATTAAAACAACCGATCGAAAAATTCCCAATGAATATCGATCATGTTGGAAACACTTCGGCTGCTAGTATTCCGATTTTATTTAATGAACTCGTAGAAAATGGAACATTGAAAATCGGAGAACATAAAAAAATTCTTCTATCAGGTTTTGGCGGTGGCCTTGCCTGGGGAAGTATCACAATCACATTATAATTTTTAAAATATTGGAGGAAAACACAATGACATTTGAAAAAATTCAAGCAATTATCGTAGATCAATTAGGTAAAGAGGAAGAAGAAGTACAATTAACTACTCGTCTTAAAGATGAATTAGACGCAGATAGCTTAGATTTATTCCAAATCATCAACGATATCGAAGATGAATTCGATGTAAAAATCGATACTAAAGAAGGTCTAGAAACAGTTCAAGACTTAGTGAACTACGTTGATAAACAATTAGCTGAAAAATAATCACAAAAAAGGATGGTAACACATGAAATCAAGAATCTGCGAAATGATTGGAATTGAATATCCGATTATCCAAGGAGGAATGGCATGGGTTGCAAATCCTGCGCTTGCAAGTGCTGTGTCTAATGCTGGCGGTCTAGGAATCGTTGCATGCGGACATGCTCCTGGCGAAGTCGTTAAAGGATTTATTGAAGAAATGAATCGTTTAACAGATAAACCTTATGGTGTAAATATTATGCTATTAAGTCCATTTGTTGATGAAGTAGTGGATGTTGTCTGTCAGGCTGGCGTTAAAGTGGTTTGTACTGGTGCTGGTAGTCCTGGCAAATATATGGCGAAGTTTAAAGAAGCTGGTATCACAGTTATTCCAGTTGTCGCTTCGGTTGCTTTAGCAAAAAGAATGGAAAAAGAAGGAGCAGATGCTATTGTAGTAGAAGGAATGGAAGCCGGTGGACACATTGGTAAGTCCACAACTATGGCTCTATTACCTCAAGTAGTAGATGCAGTGAGTGTACCAGTGATTGGTGCAGGTGGTATCGGAGATGGTCGCGGAATGGCAGCTGCTTTAATGTTAGGTGCCGATGCGGTTCAACTAGGAACAAGATTTTTGGTCTCTACTGAGTGTACTGCACATGACAACTTTAAAGCTTCTGTTTTAAAGGCAAAAGATATCGATACTGTTATTACTGGACAAATTACAGGTCACCCAGTTCGAGTTTTACGTAATAAATTAACGAAGATTTATCTTCAAGCGGAAAAAGAGGAAACTAGTAAAGAAAATCCTGATTTTGAACGTTTAGAAGAAATTGGACGTGGTGCTTTACGTAGAATCGTAGTGGAAGGAGATACTCAAATGGGATCAATGATGGCTGGACAAATTGCTGGTTTAATCTCAAAAGAACAAAGCTGTTCAGAGATTATTCAAGAATTGATGGCCGAATCTCATGAAGTCATCCAGAAAGAACTTGCACGTTTTTAATTAAATGAAAAAAGGGAATGGTGAAATATGCTTATTTAGCATATTTCCACCATTTTTTTTACAGCGCAATAGGAGGAAACTCATGAAAATCGCATTTTTATTTCCAGGTCAAGGAAGTCAAAAACCACAAATGGGCTTAGAAATTGCTGAGCACTTCGAGGTGGCTAAAGCTGTTTTTGAAGAAGCAAGTAACGTTCTGCCATACAGTGTGACGGACATTCTTTTGGAAGAACCTGCCACACGAATCAATCAAACAGAATATACGCAACCGTTGTTATTAACGGTTTCTCATGCGTTAGCAAGTGTATTAGAACAAGAAGGCATCATACCAGATGTGGCTGCTGGATTGTCTCTAGGTGAATATTCAGCGCTTGTGGAAGCAGGAGTCCTTGACTTCAAGGAAGCTCTAAATTTAGTCGCCAAACGCGGTCAATATATGCAAGAAGCGGTTGTAGAAGGCGAAGGGAAAATGGTGGCCGTTTTAGGTCTTGAAGACAATGTTATCGAAGACATTTGCCTTGAAGTCTCTACACCAGAAGCACTTGTAGTTCCTTCAAACTACAACACACCAGGACAATTAGTCATTGGTGGTCATGCAGAAGCAGTTGATGTTGCAAGCGAAAAATGCTTAGAAGCTGGCGCTAAAAGAGCTGTGCCACTAGTAGTATCTGGACCTTTCCATACACCATTAATGAAAGAAGCGAAAGTTCGCTTTGCTCCTGAGATGGAAGTGGCAGAGTTACACGAAAGTAAATGCCCGGTATTAAGCAATACGTTAGGCACTCCACATGAAGGCGTACCTTCAAAAGACGTTCTCTGTGATCAAATTACGAATGCCGTAAAATGGAAACAAAATGTAGAGTGGATGCTTCAAGACGGCGTAGATGTCTTTATTGAAGTAGGTCCTGGCAAAACATTGACGCAAATGGTGAAACAAATTGCCAAAGCAAAAGGTGCTTCTGTTCAATTATTCCAAACAGATAGCCTTAAAGCAATGTCAGAAACCATTGAAAAAGTAAAGGAACTGAAAGGATAACGAAATGAAATTTAAAGATAAAACAGTTGTTGTAACAGGGAGCCGTCGTGGGATTGGTCTTGGGATCGCATTAGAATTTGCCAAACTTGGTGCTAATGTTGTTTTAAACGGTACTCGTGAAATTGATGCAGAAACACTTGCTCAATTTGATGCTTATCCTGGTGAAGTGATGACGTTTGTTGGAGACGTTTCGAAATTCGACGTAGCTGAAAACTTTATTAACGAAGTAAAAGAGCGTTTTGGACGCATTGACGTGTTAGTCAATAACGCTGGAATTACGCGAGATGGTTTATTAATGCGTATGAGTGAATCTGATTTTGACGATGTAATGAATATTAACTTAAAAGGATACTTCAATATGATTCGTTTTGCGACTCCAGTTTTCGTAAAACAAAAATCAGGAAGCATTATTAACATTACAAGTATCGTTGGGGTTACTGGAAATGCAGGTCAAGCAAACTATGCTGCAAGTAAAGCTGGAATCATTGGTTTAACAAAATCTGTTGCTAAAGAAATTGGTTCTCGTGGGATTACAGTAAATGCTATTGCTCCTGGATACATCGATACAGATATGACACAAGCATTACCTGAAAAGATTCGTAATGAGTGGGAAAAACAAATCCCAGTACGTCGTTTTGGTACAGTAGAAGACATTGCTGAAGCATGTGTGTTCTTAGCGGAAACAAAATACGTTACAGGACAAGTGTTAAACGTTAACGGCGGATTATACATGTAATCTCTTAAAGGAGGAAAACAATGAATCGAGTAGTAATTACAGGAATGGGAGCCATCACTCCTTTAGGAAATGATGTAGCAAGCTTCTGGGAAGGCCTTAAAGAAGGTAAGAACGGAATTGCTCCAATTACAAAATTTGATAAAAAAGACTTAGATGTTTATGTGGCTGCTGAAGTGAAAGACTTCGATGCTACAAAATACATGGATCGTAAAGAAGCAAAACGAATGGATTTATTCTGTCAATACGGACTTGCAGCAGCAATGCAAGCGGTAGAAGACAGCGGGATTACTCCAGAAAATACAGACTACGACCGTTTTGGTGTTATGGTGGGTTCTGGTATCGGTGGGTTAACCGTAATGGAAAGCCAAATCATTAAAATGCATGATAAAGGTCCAACTCGTGTAGCTCCATTATTTGTTCCAATGGCTATCGGTAATATGGTCGCAGGAAATATCTCAATGAAAATTGGTGCACGTGGTGTATGTACGTCATTAGTAACTGCTTGTGCAACAGGAACTCATGCCATCGGGGAAGCATTCCGTAACATTAAACATGGATACTCTGATGTGATTTTAGCCGGTGGTGCGGAAGGTTCTATTTGTGAAATCGGAATTGCAGGTTTTGCGGCTTTAACGGCTCTTTCAAGCAGCGAAGATCCAAATGCAGCTTCATTACCATTTGACAAAAAGCGTGGCGGATTCGTAATGGGTGAAGGAGCAGGGGTTCTTGTTCTTGAAAGCCTAGAACACGCACAAAAACGCGGTGCTAAAATTTATGCAGAAGTCGTTGGATATGGTGCTACCGGAGATGCTTATCATATGACTGCTCCAAATCCTGACGGAAGTGGTGCTGGTAAAGCAATTCTACAAGCTATCGAAGAAGCAGGAGTAACTCCAAGCGAAGTAGACTATGTGAATGCTCACGGAACAGGTACTCCAGCAAACGATTCTGCTGAAACAACTTCAATTCGTTATGCATTAAAAGAAGCAGCGGATAAGGTTCATGTGTCTAGTACAAAATCAATGACTGGTCACTTATTAGGAGCTGCAGGAGCAATTGAAGCAATTGCTTGTGTGAAGGCAGTTGAGGAAGATTTTATTCCACCAACGATTAATGTTACAGAGCAAGATGAAGCTTGTGATTTAGATGTAACTCCAAATGTTGGTGTTGCAACGAAAGTAGAAGTAGCGATCAGTAATTCACTTGGTTTCGGAGGACATAATGCCGTTATCTGTGTGAAGAAATGGAAGGATTAATACATGAATGTAGAAGAAATTAAAGAACTAATGACTTTGTTCAATGAATCGAACATGACGGAGTTTCATTTATCAAATGAAGAGTTCGAAGTGCAATTTAGTAAACGTGAGGAATACCCTCAAGTCGTTTCTAATGCCGTTGCACCCGTTGCAAACGTGGCAAGTCCAGTAGTAGAAGTTGCACCAGTAAATGCCGCTTCTTCTGCAGAAGCTCAAGAAACACCACAAGTTGCAACAGATGCAAAATACATTACAAGCCCAATCGTTGGGGTGGTTTACTTACAATCTTCACCAGATGCAGATCCATTTGTACAAGTGGGTAAACAAATCACTTCAAACGATACTGTATGTATTGTCGAAGCAATGAAAATCATGAACGAAATTAAGAGTGACTTCAATGGTGAAGTGGTGGAAGTCCTTGTAGAAAACGGCCAAATGGTTGATTTCGGACAAAAACTATTTGCGATTCGCTAAACCCAATTTTAGGAGGAAAAAAAGATGAACATTATGACTGTAACTGACGTAGCTGAGTTAATTCCTAACCGTCAACCAATTTTATATATCGACCGTGTTGATGAATTAGTACCAGGTGAACATGTTGTGGCGCGTAAAAACGTGACATTTAACGAAAGCTTCTTCCAAGGACATTTCCCTGGTGAACCTGTAATGCCTGGTGTGTTAATCGTTGAAGCATTAGCACAAGCTGGTTCAATCCCATTATTAAAACTTGATTCTTTCAAAGGAAAAACAGCTTACTTAGGCGGATTAAACAATGTTAAATTCCGTCAAAAAGTAACTCCAGGGGATGTGTTAACACTTCAAGTGGATATCGTTAAATTAAAAGAATATGCAGGAATCGGTAAAGGCGTTGCTTATGTCGATGGTAAGAAAGTCGCAGAAGCTGAATTAACCTTTATTATTGGACGTTAAGCCTATGTTTAATAGAGTACTAATCGCAAACCGTGGAGAGATTGCTTGCCGTATTATTCGAGCTTGTCGTGAGTTAGGAATTGAATCGGTAGCAGTCTATTCCCAAGCGGATAAAGATGCTCTTCATGTACAATTAGCGGACCACGCTGTCTGTATTGGCCCAGCTGCTTCAAAAGATTCTTACTTAAACGTAGAAAATATTTTAAGTGCGGCTGTGACTACTGGCGCACAAGCAATCCATCCAGGATTTGGATTTTTATCTGAAAATGCGAAATTTGCTAAAATGTGTGCAGAATGTCAAATAACTTTCATCGGACCTTCTAGTGAAGTTATTTCTCAAATGGGAGATAAAGCAGAAGCACGTAAACAGATGATTGCAGCAAATGTACCAGTTATTCCAGGAAGCGATGATATAGTGCCAACTGTAGAAGAAGGGATTGAACTGGCTAAGCGAATTGGATTCCCTCTGTTAATCAAAGCTGTCGCAGGTGGCGGAGGAAAAGGAATCCGTCGTGTGGAGTCTGTGGAAGAATTTGAACATCAATTTGTCACAGCTCGACAAGAAGCCTTACAAGCCTTTGGAAATGCAGATGTGTACATGGAAAGAATCATTTATCCTGCAAAACATATTGAAATACAAATCTTAGCGGATCAACATGGAAATGTGGTCCATCTTGGCGAGCGTGATTGCTCACTTCAAAGAAAAAATCAAAAAATTATTGAAGAAGCTCCAAGTCCTTCTCTTTCTTCTCAACTTAGAAGAGATATGGGAGAGGCAGCTGTTCGAGCCGCCAAAGCAGTAGGGTATCAAAATGCAGGGACCATCGAGTTTCTTGTAGATGAGGATAAACACTTCTATTTCATGGAAATGAATACCCGAATTCAAGTGGAACATCCTATTACAGAAATGATTACGAATGTGGATTTAGTCCAACAGCAAATCAAAATTGCTGCTGGAGAAGAGCTTCCGTTTACCCAAGAGGATATCTCTTTTTCAGGACATGCCATTGAATGTCGTCTAAATGCTGAAAATCCATTTGAAGGATTCCGACCTTCTCCAGGGAAGGTAACGTTCCTTCATCAACCTGTTGGTGGAATGGGCGTTCGTATTGAATCTGCTCTATATACTGGCTATCAGATTCCACCTTTCTATGATTCGATGTTAACGAAGTTGATTGCACATGGAAAGACACGTGAAGAAGCGATTCTAAGAATGAAACGCATGTTATTTGAATTAGTAGTAGAAGGTGTAGATACCAACCAGGAATTTGTGGAAGATTTATTAGATTCTTCAGCATTCAAACGCGGCGATTATACAACTGCTTATGTTGAATCGGAATTTTTGAAACATTGGAATCAGCCTAAAGAGAATTAGAATGATTTAGTAAAGGAGTGATTAGATGGGTCTGTTTAAAAGACGATCGTATATCACCATCAATCGTATAAAAGTAGACTTGTCTGAGCAGTCTGAGTTACCTACTGTACCAGATGGAAAATGGATTAAATGTCCTGGTTGTGGTAAGACCGTCTACAAAGAAGATTTAGGGGCACTAAAAGTTTGTCCAAATTGTGATGCGCATTTTCGAATTAGTGCTTCAGAACGTTTAGCCATTACGGTCGACAAATTCGAAGAGCTTTTTGAAGATGAAAAACCAAAAGTGGATGTGGCATTTCCAGGGTACGAAGCGAAATTAGAAAAAGCAGCAAAAGTTGCTAAAGAAAATGAAGCTGTTACTGTCGGGATTGCTACCATTGGAGAAGAGACCTTCATTTGCTGTGTCATGAATTCATTTTTTATGATGGGTTCAATGGGACAAGTTGTTGGTGAAAAAATCACCAAGGCTTTTCAGGAAGGAATCAAACGCCAATTGCCAGTAGTTATTTTTACTGCTTCTGGAGGAGCTAGAATGCAAGAAGGAATTTTTTCTCTGATGCAAATGGCTAAAATTTCTGGAGCGGTTGAAGAACATCATCAAGCTGGATTATTTTATTTAACCGTATTAACAGATCCAACTACAGGTGGGGTAACAGCTAGTTTTGCGATGCAAGGGGATATTATTCTTGCTGAACCTAAAGCCATCGTAGGATTTGCAGGGAAGCGAGTTATTGAACAAACAATGAATCAACAACTTCCTGATGATTTCCAAACAGCGGAAACCGTGCTAGAGCAAGGTTTTATTGATGCAGTGATTCATCGTAAAGAGATGAAAAAAACAATTCATAAACTTCTTGTACTTCATAGAAAGGAGTCAAATGCATGAAACCGATGAAAATTGTTTCGTTGGCGCGTGACGTGAATCGTCCAACGACAAAAGAATGGATTAAAGCTGTATTTGACGATTTCATTGAATTACATGGAGATCGTTATTATGCAGATGATAAAGCTTTAGTAGGTGGGATTGCTACCTTAAATGGAACTCCTGTTACCGTTATTGGGATGGAAAAAGGGCATACTCTTCAAGAAAATCTCAAAACGAATTTTGGCCAAGTGCATCCAGAAGGATACCGAAAAAGTGCACGATTGATGAAGCAAGCGGAGAAGTTTAATCGTCCAATTGTTACCTTTATTAATACAGCGGGTGCTTTTTGTGGGGCTACTGCAGAAGAACGTGGAATCGGAGAAGCTATCGCGGATAATCTTCGTATTATGAGTCATCTCAAAGTTCCCATTATTGCCATTCTCTGTGGTGAAGGCGGTAGTGGTGGAGCCTTAGGGTTGGCAGTCGCTAATGAAGTTTGGATGATGGAGTACGCGATGTATTCTATTCTTTCTCCTGAAGGATTTGCATCTATTTTGTGGAAAGATGGATCGAAAGCTGCCCAAGCTGCTGAACTCATGAAATTTACTTGTCATGATTTATTAGATCAAAAAATTGTTGACCGAGTGATTTTTGAGAAGAAAAAATCTAATGAACAAATTGCATCAGAATTACGTGAGCAATTAAAAGTACAATTAGATTTTTGGATGAAGAAATCGAAAGAGGAGATTGTATCTCGTCGATTAGAACGATTTAATCAGTATTAAAAATGAGTAAAATCAAGGAGCCTGACTTTGTTGTTAGGCTCTTTTTTGTTATACTAAAGTTACCATTTTCATTGGAGGGATTGTTTATGACACGTTTAGAAAAAGTAAGAAATTCCATGAAAGAACAAGAAATTGATGGATTCATTGTTTATAGTCCATACAATTTACGTTATTTAGCCAACTTTACTGGAACAACTGGGTTTGCATTAATCACATTAACAGACGCTTATTTTGTTACCGATGCTCGTTATACACAACAAGCTCAACAACAAGCACAAGGATTTCATGTGATTGAACACAAAACAGGTTGGGTTCCAGCATTTGAAAAAATCATTCGCGAAAACGACTTAAAATTTGTTGGGTTTGAAGCAGACCATGTTTCAGTTTCTCAATTAGAAATCTTTGAAGATGCATTTGATACAGCATTAATTCCAACACAAAACATTGTCGAAAAAATTCGTGAAGTGAAAGACGCAGGAGAAATTCAAACAATTCGTGAAGCATGTCGTATTTCAGATGCTGCATTTTTACACATTTTAGATTTCATCAAACCAGGAGTGACTGAAATCCAAGTGGCAAATGAATTAGATTTCTATATGCGTGGACTAGGTGCGACAGGAGTTTCATTTGATACGATTATTGCAAGCGGAGTTCGTTCTTCAATGCCTCACGGAGTTGCGAGTGCAAAAGTTATTGAAAAAGGTGACCTTGTAACACTAGACTTTGGTTGCTATTACAATGGGTATGTGTCAGATATGACTAGAACCATTGCAGTAGGCGAACCTATCGACCAATTAAAAGAAATTCACGATGTTGTCTTACAAGCTCAATTAAAAGTAAGTGAAGCAGCGGGTCCTGGTAAAACAGGTGTAGAATTAGACAAGATTGCTCGTGACTACATTTCTAGCCGTGGCTATGGAGAATACTTCACTCATTCAACAGGACATGGTATCGGTCTTGAAATCCACGAAGCACCAAATGTTTCTCGTATTGCAACACAAGCATTTGTACCAGGAAATGTGATTACAAATGAACCAGGAATTTATCTTCCAGGTGTGGGTGGAGTACGTATTGAAGATGACATTATTATCAATGAAACTGGCGGCGAAGTCATTCAACAAGTTCCTCGTGAATTAATCATCCTTTAAAATGGACTGTAGTTGTTAGAATACCTGTTTCATGGTAAACTAAATGAGACTGAGAAAATCTTTTAAAGAGTAATTTTCTAGTAAAAAAGGAGGTTACAAAATGGAACAAATGAAGAAATATTCTAAAGATAAAGAACTAGGCGCTATTGAAATTGCACCTGAAGTAATTGAAAGTATTGCAGGGATTGTAGCTGCACAAGTAAAAGGATTTTATCCTGTTCCTGGTTTATTAAATACCATCTTTGGTGGGAAAGAACTATCTAAAGGGGCTTACTTAACAGAGGAAAATGGATCCTTTGTAATCGATATTTACGGAAACGTAGACTATGGGGTTTCAATTCCTAAAATAGCATTATTATTACAAAACAAAATTAAAGAACAATTGCTATTCAGTTGTGAACTCGTTATTTCACAAGTAAATGTTCACGTTCATGAGATTTTACCTGTGAAACAAGAAGAAACTGAATTATTTGAATTGGGGGATGAATAGTGAGTCGTAAACCATTAAAAAGACGAGCACTACGTGTGTTGGCAATTCAAGCATTATATCAATTAGATATGACTCCTGAAATGCACATTGTGGATGCGCTCAGTCTTGCGTTGGAATGCTCAGAAGATTCACCTTATTCTAGCGATGCAATTACGGAAGAAGATTTAATAAATGAAGTGCCAGAAATTGCATACAGCATTGCATTAGTAAGAGGAGTACAAAATAATCTTGAAAAGATTGATGGATTAATTGAAAAACACTCTAAGAGATGGAAGTTAAATCGTATTGTACGTTTAGACTTGATCATCATGCGAGTAGCAATCTTTGAGATGACTTCTCCAGAATTAGAAGTTCCACAAACTGTAGCGTTAAACGAAGCAATTGAAATTGCCAAAACTTACAGTGATGAAAAATCAGCGAAATTTATTAATGGTATCTTATCAAACTTTGTAAATGGGTAAGATTCTAAGAGGAGAGTCTGAAGCAAACGTTTCAGACTCTTTTTTAAAACAGGATGTGAGTCTTCGCGGGTAGAAATCGACCACTGGACCAAACCAACGCAAGCATCGTTAAAAACGATGTGCGTATGGTTTGGGAAGTGGACGCGATTTCTGCGAAGACGAACTCAACTTCAGGATGCGAGCAATCTAACACGCAGCCACCTTCTTCGCGCTCAATAATTAACATATATGTTAATTCACACATTTGTTAATTTCACCATACATATTTTATTTTTATCAAAACTAGAGATTATTTTTTAAAAAGGAGACTTCTATGACGCAAATTCTAGATGGGAAAGCATTAGCTGGAAAAATAAGAGAAGAACTAAAACAGGAAGTACAACAACTTTCTAAGAGTGGAGTTACACCTTCACTAACGGTTATTCTCGTTGGAGAAGACCCAGCTAGCCAAGTATACGTGCGTAATAAAGAACGCGCTGCTACTGAAGTAGGCATTCATTCAAACGTGATTCGCCTCAGTGAAGAAACGACACAAGAAGAGTTATTAGAATACGTGAATATACTCAACCATGATGTTAGCGTTCATGGGATTTTGGTGCAATTACCCTTGCCAAAGCATATCGATACAGATGCAGTCTTAGAAGCAATCGTTCCTGAAAAAGACGTCGACGGTTTTCACCCAGTAAACTTAGGAAAGTTACTTCAAAAAGATGAATCGATTGTCCCATGTACTCCACAAGGAATTATGGAATTCTTCAAAGAATACAATATTGACCTTATTGGAAAAGAGATGGTGATTATCGGCCAAAGTACAATTGTAGGACGGCCAATGGCACTTTTAGGGTTGAATCATGGAGCGACAGTTACGGTTTGTCATAGCCGTACAAAAAATCTAGAGCAAGTGGCAAAACGCGCTGACATTCTCATTAGTGCAGTAGGGAAAGCAGGACTTATTACAAAAGACTTCGTAAAAGAAGGAGCCGTTGTGATTGATGTTGGGATTAACTGTAATGAAGCTGGAAAACTCTGTGGAGATGTTGATTTTGAAGAAGTGGCACCACTCACAAGTGCTATTACACCAGTTCCTGGCGGAGTAGGTCCAATGACGATTGCGATGTTACTAGCGCAAACCGTAAAAAATGCAAAAAGTAAGAAGGAGTAGGACATGGAACAAGAATACTTAACCGTCAGTGCGCTGACGAAGTATATTAAAACTAAATTTGACCGTGATCCGCACTTAGACCGCGTTTATTTGACGGGAGAAATTTCGAACTTTAATAAAAATAGTGTGCATAAGTATTTCAACTTGAAGGATGAAAATGCGATTATCGCAGCAACGATGTTCCAAGGCGCCTATAAGAAAATTCAATTCCAACCCGAAGAAGGAATGAAGGTTCTTGTGATTGGTCGTGTTACGGTCTATGAGAAATCTGGGAAATATCAAATGATTATTGAGCACATGGAACCAGATGGAGTAGGAGCTCTTTATCAAGCCTATGAACAGTTGAAGAAAAAATTAACTGAAGAAGGAGTATTCTCTGGACCGAAGAAACCGATTCCTGTATTTCCAAAGAAAATTGCGATTTTAACGAGTGATACAGGTGCCGTTATTCGAGATATTCAAACAACAGTTGCTCGCCGTTTCCCGATTGCGCAACTCGTGTTATATCCAACAGTGGTCCAAGGAGTGCACGCGGTTCCAAGCATTCTTAAAAATTTAGACTTAGTAGAACAGTCGGATGCTGATGTTGTTATTATTGGTCGTGGTGGAGGTTCCATAGAAGATTTATGGGCCTTTAACGAAGAACCTGTTGTAAGACGTGTTGCTTCATTCTCACTACCGATTATCTCGAGTGTTGGGCATGAAACTGATACGACCTTAACGGACTTTGCAGCTGACCAACGTGCAGCAACACCGACTGCTGCAGCTGAGCTCGCGACACCGGTACTCAATGACATCCATTTAACACTTGGAAACTTAACGGGTCGCTTGCAAACAACGATGCTTAACCAATTGAACACTCGTAAAGAGTTATTAAGTAAACTAGAAAAGTCTGGTATTTTTGTAAAACCAGAACGCATGTATGAAGTGTATGCACAGCAAGTGGATCAATTGCGATTGAAGTTGATGCAAGGGATGCAACAAAGACTTCATCTGGCAAAACAACAATCGATGCAATTTACGCACCGTCTGCAATTATTATCGCCAGAACAATTGTTAATTCAACAAAAGCAAAAACTTGAATGGTTACAAAAGCAATTACTTGATAGTAATCAAAACTACTTGCAGGATAAGCAAATTAGGTTCCACCAACTAGTAGAGAAATTGGATTTACTCAGTCCATTAAAAATTATGACGCGAGGATACGGTATTGTGTTTAAAAAAGGAACAATCGTAAATTCGGTAGAACAAATTGAAAATAATGAAGAAATAGAGATTCGGTTAAGTGATGGTCTTGTAAATGCGACCGTTAATGAAAAGAACAAGGAGAGTTTATAATGGCGAAGAAAACATTAAAATTTGAAGAAGCAATGTCTGCATTAGAACAAATCGTTAGACAATTGGAAAGTGGAAATGTTCCACTTGATGAAGCATTAGATAAATTTAAAGAAGGAATGGAACTTAGCCAATTTTGTAATGAAACATTAACAAAAGCAGAAGAAACTGTTCGCGCAATGATTACAGTGAATGCAGAAGGAAAAGAGGCATAGTCCTATGGTGAAGGCTGTCATTCAACAACTTCAACAAGACGTAGCCAATCACTTAACAAAGCTTATTGAAGAAAGACCAACAGAAGCTCGCTTGAAAGAAGCTATGCTTTATGCGGTACAGTCCGGTGGGAAACGCATTAGACCGCTCTTAACGCTTGCAGTTGGTTCTGCTGGAACATCGACAAATAAAGCCGCGTTAGACTTAGCATGTGCCTTAGAGATGATTCATACGTATTCCCTTATTCATGATGACTTACCGGGAATGGACGATGATGACATGCGTCGCGGTCGTCCAACTGTGCATAAAGCGTTTGACGAAGCCACTGCGATTTTAGCTGGGGATGCATTACTGACATTAGCATTCGAAGTGGCTGCAAATGCCAACTTGGAAGCACGTCAATTAGTGGAAGCCGTGAAGATTTTATCGAGTGCTTCTGGTATGAGTGGCATGATTTCTGGCCAAATGAAAGATATTGCTAGTGAAGAAGTGACGATTACTCTCGAACGAATGAAAGAAATCCATCGTGAGAAAACCGGCGAGTTACTACTAGCTGCTGTTCGTCTTGGGAATCTTTTTGTCGATGATGCGAAGATGAAAGAAGCTTTTGTTTCTTATGCAACTCACTTTGGTCTAGCATTCCAAATTCAAAACGACTTACAAGATGTATGTTGGACAAGTGAACAAACGGGTAAAGAAACAGGGAAGGATTCAGAACTAAGTAAAAATACGTATCCGAGTCTTTTGGGTGTAGAAGGTGCAAAAGAAGCCCTATCAACTGAAATTGCCTTTTGTAAGAATGCTTTGGATGGAGTAGATTTTACGTTAGAGAACGAACAAACCAAGGCTCTTCTCATTGAGTTTTTAACGTATTTAGAAATATAGGAGTAACAAATGGAAAAAGAACGTGTGGATATTCTGGTCGTCCAACAAGGATTGACGGATTCCAGAGAAAAAGCAAAACGTCTTGTCATGGCTGGACAGATTGTGGATGCAGTGAATCATAACCGATACGATAAACCAGGGGAGAAAATTCCTGTAACGAGTTCATTGATGATTAAAGGAGAACCGTTAAAGTACGTCTCTCGTGGCGGCTTGAAATTAGAAAAAGCCTTAAAAGAATTCGATGTCAGTGTCGATGGAAAGATTTTATTAGATATTGGTGCATCTACTGGTGGATTTACAGATGCGGCCTTACAAGACGGGGCAAAACAAAGTTACGCACTCGATGTGGGCTATAACCAATTAGATTACAAACTACGCCAAGATGATCGTGTTGTTGTCATGGAGCGAATGAATTTTCGTTTCGCTACACCAGATGATTTTACAAAAGGACAACCGGATGTAGCATCCATCGACGTGTCGTTTATCTCGTTGAAACTGATTTTACCGCCATTAAAACCAATTCTAAAAGAAGTCGGCGACGTGCTTGTATTGATTAAACCACAATTCGAAGCAGGTCGTGAACGCATTGGGAAAAAAGGAATTGTCAGCGATCCAAAAGTCCATGAAGATGTATTAGTGGATATTTTAAGCTTCAGTGAACAAATCGGATTTACTGTAGAAAAAGTAACGTATTCACCAATCACTGGTGGAAGTGGAAATATTGAATTTTTAGCGCATTTAAGAAATACGGCTCCAAATGAGGTTCGTTCATTTGAAGAACTCGCGCGTGAGACGGTTAAAGAAGCGCAACGATTAAAAAAGTAAAGGGTGACGAACTTGATTCAAGAGATTTATATTAAGAATTTTGCCATTATCGAAGAAGTTCAGTGTACGTTTGAAAAAGGAATGACGGTTTTAACCGGTGAAACGGGCGCTGGGAAATCAATTATTATTGATGCGGTGGGCCTATTAATTGGTGAACGTGCATCGCTTGAGATGATTCGTTATGGTGAAGAAAAATCCTTGATTCAAGGGGTATTCCGAATTGAGGATCCAGCCGTTGTTGAAAAGCTGCAAGAATTCGGGGTTGAAGTCGTTGAAGATGAATTAATGATTCAACGTGAATTATTGCAAAATGGAAAATCAAACTGTCGCATTAATGGTCAGTTAGCTACAGTAGCGCTCCTCAAACAAATCGGACCTTACTTAATAGATATTCATGGCCAAAATGAGCATTTCCTCTTATTAAACGAAGAGAAACACTTAGGGCTATTAGATGAGTTCGCACATCATCAAATGGGTTCATTAATGGCCGAGTACGATGAAGCATACGCTAAAGTGGTTGCTGCCAAACAAGAGCTTAGAGCCTTGCAAACAGCAGAAAAAGAAGACGCACAACGAGTAGATATGTTGAAATTCCAATTGCAAGAAATTGAAGAAGCTAATATTTATGTGGGAGAAGAAGAGCAGTTAAGCGAAGAAAAAGAATACTTTACGCATTTCCAAAAAATCCAAACGGCTCTTCAGACAGCTTTAGGTGCACTTGAAGGTGAAGAATATTCAAGCATTGATGCCATCGGAGAAGCTACTCGTGAAGTGGAAAGTTTAGAGTCAATTTCAACAAGCTTTAAGGCACTTTCTACGCAAATGAGCGAGGCTTACTATCAACTGCAAGATGCTGCAAGTGCGATTCGTCATGAAATCGAAAATGCCGAATTTGATGAAGAACGCCTTGCTTTTATTGAAGAGCGTCTTGATGTTTACTATCAATTAAAACGAAAATATGGGGATGATGCAGAAGAGATTCTAGCCTTCCAAGATAAAGCCAGAGACGCTTTGAATAAGATTGAAAATAAAGAGACTTTAATCGCTGAAACTGAAAAAGTGTTGAAGCAGGCCACTCTTGAAGCCTTTGCGATTGCAGAGAAGATTTCAATTATTCGTCGTGAAGTGGCTAAACGCTTAGAAGCAGATATTGTGAGCGAATTGCACGGTCTCTACATGGAGAATGCGCAATTTGCCATTCAATTTGAAACTTCAGATAGCTTACTCGAAACCGGGATTGACATCGTTGAGTTTTACATTTCAACGAATAAAGGGGAACCGTTGAAGCCTCTTAGCAAGATTGTCTCTGGTGGGGAGTTGTCTCGTATTACCTTAGCGATGAAATCCATCTTCACGAAAGAACAACTTGTTGGAACAATTATTTTTGACGAAGTGGATACAGGTGTCAGCGGACGTGTGGCGCAGGCGATTGCTTCGAAGATGCACTATATTTCAGAATACGCTCAAGTGTTGAGTATTACGCATTTACCACAAGTGGCAAGTATGGCGGATACGCATATTCATATTGAAAAAGTCGAAGAAGGCGAACGGACACATACGATTCTAAAAGTGATGAACGAAACAGAACGTACCGAAGAAATCGCACGTATGCTTTCAGGTACAACGATTACCGCATTAACACTTGAAAATGCAAAAGAATTATTACAAATTTCAAACGCGATTAAACAAGAAAATGATACACGAGCAGAAGGTGAACGCAAATGACAAAAATCTTTGCACATAGAGGGAGTAAAGGAACGCATCCAGAAAACACACTCGCATCTTTTAGAGAAGCGGTACTTGTCGGTAGTGACGGCATTGAACTTGATGTCCATTTAACAAAGGATGGACAGTTAGTCGTGGTTCATGATGAAACGGTTGACCGTACAACCAATGGTACTGGTGAAATCAGAAACTTAACGCTAGCAGAAATTAAAGCAATGGATGCAGGAAGTTGGTTTAAGAACGATTTTGCAGGTGAGAAGATTCCAACGCTAGACGAAGTACTTCACTTATTAAAAGAATTGAACTTTAACGGGCAATTAAATATCGAGCTAAAAACAGATATTATTCAATATGAAGGACTCGTTGAGAAATGTCTCGCGCTTCAAAGTACCGAGGCGTGGCCATTTGTAATTTTCTATTCTAGCTTTAATCCATATACACTAGTTGAGCTCAAAAAGATGAAGCCAGATCAAGAAATTGGACTTCTCTTTGAGTCAGTTGAGTGGGCAAATAAAGGTGATGCCATGCTTGAAAAAGAATCGTATCATCCTGATTTGAAGTTGCTTGATTGGACGCTTAAATGGAATACGAATCAGTTGCCTTTACGTGTATGGACAGTGAATGAAGATACAGACATCAACCGTTGCTTTGAACTAAACATTGAAGCTATTTTTACGGATTATCCGCAAAAGGCGTTACAATTAAAGGAGAATTATGAGCGATAAGCTACCAAAAATTATGATTATCGTGGGTCCAACCGCGGTAGGGAAAACAGCTCTCAGTATTGAACTAGCCAAACACTTCAATGGGGAAATCATTAATGGAGATTCGCTTCAAGTTTATAAGGAGTTTGATATTGGGACTGCAAAAGTTACTGAGGAAGAAAAAGAAGGTATTCCTCACCACCTATTAGATATTTGTGAGTGGGATGAACCTTTTACAGCAAGCGACTTTAAAGAAAAGGCAGAAGCAGCTATTGCAGAAATTACGAGTCGTGGGAGGCTACCGATTATCGTCGGTGGTACAGGACTCTATATCGAAGGTCTATTATATGGATTCCATTATAGTGGCGAAGGTTCGAATGATCCGGACTATCGTTTATTAAAAGAACAAGAACTGGAAGAAAAAGGTTCTGAGGTTCTTTGGAATGAATTGAATGCAGTAGATCCTGAGGCGGCTACCAAGATTTCGGTGAATAATCCTAGACGCGTGATTCGTGCGCTAGAAGTGATTCATGCAACCGGCAAGAAGTTCTCAAGCCTAGAAATTCAAAAGACGCCGCACTATGATGCGTTTATTATTGGTTTAAATACAGACCGAGCACTACTATATGAGCGCATCAATTTGCGTGTAGAACTGATGTCTCAGGCTGGTCTGGAAGAAGAGGCTAGAGAGTTATATGAAAAATCAAAAGGTCTAGATATCCAATCGATTAGTGGAATTGGATATAAGGAATGGATTCCGTATTTTGAAGGAGAGCAGTCGCGTGAGGCGATTATTTCAACTATTCAACAAAACTCAAGACGATACGCCAAACGTCAATTAACGTGGTTTAGAAATCGACTACCACAAATTCGTTGGGTGAATTTATTAGAGAATCCAAAAGAGAAAGAAGAACTATTAGAAGAGTTAACAGCTTTTGTAGAGGAGGGATAGAATGGAACAAAGAGAACGCGTATTAATTGTAAGTATGCAAACAACGCAAACTGATGAGGATTTCGCATATGCGAACCAAGAGCTAGCGCAGTTAGTCGATACAGCGATGGGTGAAGTGGTTGCTACTGTGACACAAAAACGTGAGTCGATTAGTGGACGTACGCTTGTTGGGAAAGGAAAAGTGGAAGAAATCAGCCATCTTGTCGATGAACTAGAAGTGGATCTTGTTGTATTCTATCAATCGCTCACTGGTTCGATGGTGAAAAATCTCAATGAATCGATTAACTGTCGTATTATTGACCGAGTGCAATTGATTTTAGATATTTTTGCAATGCGTGCTCGTTCTAAAGAAGGGAAACTTCAAGTACAGCTTGCGCAATTAAACTACTTGCTTCCTCGTCTTTCAGGACAACGAGAAGGTTTATCTCGTCAAGGTGGGGGAATCGGTACTCGTGGTCCAGGGGAAACTCGCCTAGAAACAGATAGACGTTATATTCGTAAACAAATTCAAGATATTGAAGAACAGCTAGAACAAATCAAGAAACATCGTGAACGTTCACGGGAGAAGAGAAAGAGTTCAAATGGATTCCAGCTTGGATTAATTGGATATACGAATGCTGGGAAGTCAACGATTTTAAATCAATTAACACAGGCAGGAACCTATCAAATGGATCAATTGTTTGCGACTCTTGATCCACTAACAAGACAGGTGGACTTGTTCCCGAATTTTGAAGTGACTTTAACGGATACGGTAGGATTTATCCAAGATCTGCCAACGACATTGATTCATGCTTTTGAATCAACTCTTGAAGAAAGCGCGGATGTCGATTTATTAGTGCATGTAGTGGATGCGTCAAACACACAGTTTTCATTACATGAAAAAACAGTCATCGATTTAGTAAATGACTTAGAAATGCAAGAAATCCTGATGGTAACAGTCTACAATAAGACAGACTTGATTGAGGGAGAATTTCAACCAAACCTTTATCCATCGATTCAAATTTCTGCAGTCAATGATGCAGATGTGGAACGATTGAAAGCATTTTTAAAAGAACAAGTCAAAGCGCAAATGACTTACTATGAAGAATGGTTGGAAGTGACGGAGACGAAGGAGTTGAATCAACTGCAACAACGTACCCTCGTAGAATCATTAAACTATGTCGAAGAAAAGAATCAATATTGTGTCAAAGGCTATCGTAAATAATATGCAAAAAGCGGCTTGAACCTATAAATCAAGCCGTTTTATTGTGGAGTACATTTGTAATCCATCCCTAAAACTCGTATAATATTAAAGATAAGGATTTTTTCAGGAGGCCATCATGAAAGAGATAAAAGCACTCTCAAAAATTTTAAAAGAGAAGTTCGATATTTCGTTTAACAACGAGGCATTGCTCATGGAAGCGATGACTCACTCTTCGTATGCTAATGAGCATAAAGAGATGAAGGGAATCTATAACGAGCGTATTGAGTTTCTAGGAGATGCTGTTTTAGAATTAACGATTTCCGATTGGCTCTTTCGACAATTTCCTCACTTCCAAGAAGGGCAATTAACGAAACTACGAGCTCAAATCGTTTGTGAGGATAGCTTATCGTTACTTGCGAAGGAATGTTCTTTGAATGAGTATTTGCTGCTTGGAAAAGGAGAAACGCTGAGTGGCGGTCGTGAGAAACCAGCTATTTTATGTGACGTGTTCGAGGCCTTTATCGGCGCTCTATATCTTGATAAAGGAGTGAACGAGGTTCAACGTTTTCTTAATCTAGTCGTTATTCCTAAAATTAAGAATGGACGATATGAACTAATTACTGATTTCAAAACAGAGTTACAAGAATACTTGCAACAAAATGGTCCGGTACACATCCGTTATGAATTAGTTAAAGAAGAAGGACCTTCGCACGATAAAACATTTACTGTTCAATTAATTGTGGATGGAAAAAAATACAAGACCGCCAGCGGCAAGACGAAGAAAGCAGCCGAGCAAATGGCCGCAAAATTGACTATGGAAGAACTAACAAAGAGTTCACTTTCATAGAAAGAAAGGGTTAAAGCATGCAATTAGAAAAAATTGAAATGTCGGGATTTAAATCATTTGCCGATAAGACTACAATTGAATTCGATAAAGGCGTGACTGCGGTTGTAGGACCTAATGGTAGTGGAAAGTCCAATCTTTCTGAAGCGATTAAGTGGGTTCTTGGGGAACAATCGGCTAAGAGTTTACGTGGAAAACGGATGGATGACGTCATTTTCGCAGGTTCTCAAACTAGAAAACCAGTGAATATTGCTGAAGTTAATCTATATATCAATAACGAAGATAAAGTGTTGGCAACCGATCAAACACAGGTGGTATTAACACGCCGCTTGAATCGTAATGGAGCAAGTGATTTTTTAATTAACAAGAAACCAGTGCGTCTAAAAGATATTACAGATTTAATGATGGATTCAGGATTAGGGAAAGATTCATTTGCTTTGATTTCTCAAGGGAAAGTAGAGCAAATCTTTAACGAAAAACCAGAAGAACGTCGAATGATTATCGAAGAAGCGGCAGGAGTACTTAAATACAAAGACCGTAAAAATCAAGCGCAACGTAAATTGAATCAAACACAAGATCACTTAAATCGTGTGGAAGATATTCTTCATGAGATTGAAGGTCAATTAGCACCACTAGAAGAACAACGTGAAAAAGCGATTGCTTACGTTTCTAAGAAGGAACAGCTAGAAGAGGTGGAAACCGCTCTTTTAGCAGTCGAAATTGAAACATTAAATGCTCAGTGGAAAGTAGCTCTTCAGGAAGTGGAGCAACTCCAAGAGCAATTAGCGCAAACGGAAGCAACGCTAGAAAGCCTTCAATTGGACATCGAGGAAAATCAAGTAACACTTGAAGCCCGTAATGAAGACCTCGATGCAAAACAAGAGGAATACGTAGAATTAATCCAAAAAGTAGAGCAATTGGATGGTCAACGTAAAGTCTTCGAGCAACGTCGCCAATTTGCAGAACGTAGCGATGAGGAAAATCAAGAAGCACTAGCTGCTGCTCTTCGTGAGTTAGAAGAAGTAGAAGAAAAATTAGCTCTTCTTGAAAAGAATCAAGTAGAACGTAAGATTGAATTAAAGAACGTAGAAGAGTCTTGGAGTCAATTAGTCGAAGAATTAGACCAATTAAGTCAAAGTAACGAAGAAAGCGTTAAAGAGCTTCAAAATCGTTATATTGAGCAATTACAAGAAATCTCACGTTTACTCAACCAAGAGAAGAACCTTGAGAAGTCTATGGAGGTAAACCAAAACACTCAAGAAAAAATGACAGAGCGTTTTGATTCCTTTGATGGAGAACATCGAGCTTTAGAAGAAAAAGCAAATCAATTCATTGAAAAGATTGAAGAACTCACAAAAGAAAAAGCAAGTTCTGAAAAACAGCTTCTAGCTCTAAAAGAAAAATTATCAAAAATCAATGACCAACACTCTATTCTTTCTAATGAAGGGATGGAAAAGGAACGTCATCTTCAACAATTACAAGCGACGGTTCGAAGCTTAAAACAAGTTTCTGAAGACTACGCTGGTTACTATCAAGGGGTTCGTGAGGTTCTTAAACACAAAACGGCTTTACCGGGTGTTGTCAATTCTGTAGCGGAACTAATCCGTGTAGATGAACAATTAACAACAGCCATCGATATCGCGCTAGGAGCGACGAGTCAACATATTGTAGTAACGGATGAGAAGGCTGCTGCCAAAGCGATTACGTATTTAAAGACGAATCGTCTAGGACGTGCAACATTCTTACCTTTATCAATTATTAAAGAAAAACAAGTTCCAGATACAGTTCTGAACCAAGCAAAAAAAGTCGACGGATTTATTGGTATCGCAAGTGAACTTGTTTCATCAGATAAAAAATATGCTTCTATTATCAAAAATTTACTTGGAACAACTCTTGTAACGACAAACTTACAAGTAGCACAACTATTAGCAAAACAACTCGGTTATCGTTATCGTATTGTGTCACTTGAAGGGGATGTCGTAAACGCGGGCGGTTCGATGACAGGGGGAGCTTCTAAGAACTCTGGCCAACAATCACTCGTTCGACGTAACAGTCAACTAGAAACAGTGACGAAGCAATTTGAAGAAGCAAAAGCTGAGTACGAAAAATTATCAGCACAGTTCCAAAAAGTGACAGCTGAAAAGAACAAGCTAGAAGAAGAGTATCGCACATTAAATGCAAGTCATACTCAATTGGAACAAACCCTCAATCAATTAGAATTCCAATCAAGATTTGCTCTTGAAGAAGTTCAAAAGCACGAACGTATTCAACAAGCAAACCAATTTGAAATGGATGAACTCATTGAAGCATATGAGCAATTGGAAGAGCAATATGTTGAAAACCATGAGAAATTGGTGGCTCTTCAAAAAGCAAATGCATCCTTGAAAAAAGAATTGGATTACCTTCAATTATCGAATGAAGATAAGACTCAACAAATTCAAGAGAAGCAAAAAGAATTGCAAGAACTTGGAACAAATCGTGCTCGTGTTCAAGAGCAATTTAACCAAGAAAAACGTGAAATTCATCAAACGAAACTTCAAAAAACTCGCTTAGAAGATCAAATTGAATTATTACATTCTAAGAAATCTGAACAGTCTCGTAACCAAGAGGAAGATGAGGCTATTTACGCGAAAATTCAAGAAGAGTTTGATGCATTAAAAGGCCAAGTGGATGAATTAGATACACTGATTAAAGAGTTACGTGATGAGCGTGCAACTCTTGAGATTCATGTAAAACAATCAGAAGCTTCTCGTACGCATGCACAACATCAATTACAAGAACAATTGAAGAATCAAACACGATTAGAAACGAAAGCAAATCGTTTTGAAATTTCTATTGACCAAAAATTAACGTACTTGAGCGAAGAATACGAATTAACGTTTGAAGCAGCGATTTCTAAAACAACACTTGATATGTCGATTGAAGAAGCTTCAAAACTGGTTCGTAGTTTGAAACAACAAATTGAACAAATGGGTGCTGTAAACTTGTTGGCGATTGAGGAGTTTGAAGCTGTACAAGAACGTTTCACATTCTTAACAGCGCAACAACAAGATTTACTAGAAGCCAAACAAACGTTGGAAGAAACGATCACGGAAATGGACGAGGAAGTAACAACTCGATTCAAGACAACATTTGATGCCGTATGTACTCAATTTGAGCGCACATTCCCTCGCTTATTTGGTGGAGGCCGTGCGACACTTGAATTAACAGATCCAGATAACCTTCTTGAGACAGGGATTGAGATTATCGCTCAACCACCAGGAAAGAAACTACAATCACTCAGCTTACTTTCTGGTGGAGAACGTGCCTTCACAGCGATTGCATTACTCTTTGCAATCTTAGAAGTAAAGCCAGTTCCATTTTGCTTACTCGATGAGGTTGAAGCAGCACTGGATGAGGCTAACGTTGCTCGTTACGGACGTTACTTGAAGGAATTTACGAATAGTACTCAATTTATCGTTATTACTCACCGTCGTGGTACGATGGAAGAGGCAGATGTATTGTATGGTGTAACGATGCAAGAATCTGGCGTATCAAAACTTGCATCCGTTAAGTTTGAAGACTTTGACGAATTAGAAGAAGTGAAATAAGAGTAAGAGGTAGCAATGCGCGCTGCCTCTTATTTTATAATACGAATGGTTTATTTTATGGTATACTATAAGAGATACGTTCAATGTGCGTATAATGTGAGCAGAAATGCTTAAAGGAGTTTTATAGTTGATTAAATTAATTGCACTAGATTTAGATGGAACATTATTAACTGGTGAAAAGAAGATAACTGAAGAAAATAAAAAAGCTATTCAATTAGCCAAAGAAAATGGGATTAAAGTAGTTCTTTGTACGGGTCGACCAATTGTAAGTATTGTTCATTTGCTTGAAGAATTAGACCTAATGGGGGACGATGATTACGCAGTTAACTTTAATGGCGGCCTGATTCAAAAAACAAAACATGGAGAAATCGTCTATGAAACAGGGCATACTGTAGAAGATATGAAGTATTGCCATGAAGAAGTAACCAAAGTAGGGCTTCCATTAGTGATGATTGATACGGTAAGAGCTTACGAGCCAACGCCTCCCAAAGGACGTCCGTCAATTTATAATACATTACCGCATCCAATTACGTTTGAACAAAAGAATCCAGAAGATTTCGAAGAGGGACATATCTTTAATAAAGCCGTTCTTTGTATCGCTCAAGACATCTTGGATGAAGGAATTGCAAAATTACCAAAAGAATTCTTCGAACGCTTTAACTGTATGAAATCAAGAACATTTTTATTAGAAGTTGTTCCAAAACATGTTTCAAAAGGAAATGGCTTAAAGATGTTAGGAGAAATTCTAGGAATTTCGCTGGATGAAATGGCAGCATGTGGTGATGAGGAAAATGACTTACCAATGTTAACAGTTGTCGGTTATCCAGTAGCCATGGGCAATGGCTCAAAAGAAGTCAAAGATGTAGCAAAATATGTAACAGCAACGAATGAGGATTCAGGTGTTGCTAAGGCTATTTATCATATTATAGAAATGAATAAACAAGCGTAAAGTGAGGGAAAAATATGGGATTATTTGATCGAATTAAACGTGCCTTTACTGGTGAAGATGAAGTCATTAAACATGAGGAAAAGAAAGAATCAATTGTTATTGAAAAATATGACAAAGGGATGGAAAAAACGCGTCGCAGTTTCTCAGATAGATTGAATGAATTTCTTGCAGATTTCAGAGAAATCGATGAAGATTTCTTTGAGGATTTAGAAGAGACTTTTATTTCTTCAGACGTAGGTTTCGAAATGACTTTGGCGATTACGGACGCCTTAAGAGATGAAGTTCGTTTAAAAAATGCAACAACTTCTGGTCAAGTCAAAGAAGTCATCATTGAGAAGATGGTAGACATTTACGAAAAAGGCGAAGATAATTTATCAGTGCTTAAAAAAGCTGAAGGTCGTCCAACAGTTCTAATGTTTGTTGGTGTCAATGGTGTTGGTAAAACAACAACGATAGGAAAAATTGCTTGGAGACTGAAGCAAGAAGGTAACAAAGTTTTACTTGCTGCAGGAGATACATTCAGAGCTGGAGCCATTCAACAGTTAGAAGTCTGGGGAGAACGTGTCGGAGTTCCTGTTGTTGCAGGTAAAGAAGGTGGCGACCCTTCTTCAGTTGTCTTTGATGCTATTAAGAAGGCTAAAGAAGAAAACTTTGATTATTTATTAATCGATACGGCTGGACGTCTTCAAAACAAAGTGAATTTGATGAAAGAGTTAGAAAAGATGAATCGTATCATCTCCCGTGAAATTGAAACGGGAGCAGATGAGACTTTATTAGTTTTAGATGCGACAACTGGTCAAAATGCTTTAGTTCAGGCGAAACAGTTTGGAGAAACCATTGATATTACTGGGTTAATCTTAACAAAATTAGATGGTACAGCAAAAGGTGGAGTTATTTTATCGATTCGTCATGAATTAAATATTCCTGTTAAATTCATTGGTTTAGGTGAACAGATGGACGACTTGCAACCATTTGAACCAGAACAATTTATTTACGGATTAGTGAAAGATATGTTATAATACATTTATATTAAATTGAAATGAGGCGATATAATGGAGAATAATCATTATAGTGTTCAATCTAGTATTGAAGGAAGAAATCAATTTTTCATGAAAGTATACGGCTGGATGTTTGGTGGAATTGCAATTTCTGCTGTGGTTGCTTATTTATTTAGCACAACTCCTGCATTATTCAGTCTATTTTATAATTTCATGGTAAAAACACATGGATATGGTATGTGGGGAATTTTCTTATTGCAATTAGTTCTTGTATTTTTAATGCGACCTGATTACGAAAAATTAGGAAATCCTATTCGCTATATGGTGATGTATTGCTTATATGCTGCACTAACAGGGTTAACATTCTTTACATTAACTTTTGTATATGATTTAGGTAGTATTGTTCAAGCATTTGCTTCTACATGTGCTTTGTTTGTTGGTCTATCAGTAGTAGGTTTTACAACTAAGAAAGATTTAACTGGATGGGGACAACAAGCTTTAGGCGCTTTAATAGGCCTTATTATTGCAAGTGCTCTTAACTTATTCTTCTTCCGTAGTTCAATGGTAGAGTGGATTATGTCAGGTATCTCTCTAATCATCTTTATCATATTAACAATTTATGATACACAAAAACTAAAAAGAATGTATGATTACTTCGAAGGACAATCAGCTCTTGAAGGAATTGCCATTCTAGGTGCTTTAGAATTATATCTTGACTTTATTAACATCTTCTTAGATATTCTTCGTTTATTCGGAAGTGGAAAAGATTAATTCGTTGAAATAGGTCTGGGTTAATCCCAGGCTTATTTTTTTGTAAAAATATTTTTAGTAGGAAAGAAATAATTACATGCATTATAGTAGAAAATCATGTATACTACCTACGTACGCATTAACGATATAGGAGGAAATTTATGTTTGAGTTAAATGCATTCGATTATGAGGATATTCAATTAGTCCCAAATAAATGTATTGTAAATAGTCGTTCGGAGTGTGATACTACAGTAAAATTAGGGAAGTTCACTTTTAAACTTCCAGTAGTTCCTGCTAATATGCAAACAGTTATTGATGAATCTGTGGCAGAGTTTTTAGCGAAGAATGGTTATTTTTATATTATGCATCGTTTTGATGAGCAAAGTCGCTTGCCATTTGTAAAACGAATGAAAGAGAATGGTTTAATATCATCTATTAGTGTGGGTGTAAAACCGCAAGAGTATGATTTCATTCTAGAATTAAAAGAAAAAAACTTAGTTCCTGACTATATCACAATAGATATCGCCCATGGTCATTCAAATTCTGTGATTGATATGATTGGCCATATTAAAAAACATTTACCAGAAACTTTTGTAATTGCTGGAAATGTAGGAACGCCAGAAGCCGTTCGTGAACTTGAGAATGCTGGGGCAGATGCAACAAAAGTAGGGATTGGACCTGGAAAAGTATGCATTACAAAAATTAAAACAGGATTTGGTACTGGCGGATGGCAGTTAGCGGCTCTACGTTGGTGCTCTAAAGCTGCTCGTAAACCTCTCATTGCAGATGGTGGAATCCGTACTCATGGTGACATTGCTAAATCTATTCGTTTTGGTGCCACAATGGTTATGATTGGTTCACTTTTTGCAGGACATGAAGAGTCACCCGGTAAAACTGTGGAAGTGGATGGACAATTATACAAAGAGTATTTTGGAAGTGCTTCTGAGTACCAAAAAGGGGAACGTAAAAATGTGGAAGGTAAGAAAATTGTCGTTCCATATAAGGGATTGCTTCAAGATACTTTAATTGAAATGCAACAAGATTTGCAATCATCAATTTCTTATGCAGGCGGAAAAGATATCGAAGCCATTCGTAAAGTTGATTATGTGATTGTAAAAAACTCTATTTTTAATGGGGATTCTATTTAAACAGATTGTTAAGCAGAAAGAGAAATCTTTCTGCTTTTTTAATTTGATATTTATTCTTCGAAAATTGTTTGTTATACTAATCTAAAGAACTCCATAAAAGGAGGAAAAAACTATGTGGCTATTTAATCGAAAAAGTCGAAGGAAAGATGAATTCGAATTGGAAGAGACGCTTGATAGTGAAACTGTCGAAGTAGACAGTGATTCCGATGAAGATTGTTATCTCCAAATTTCGGAAATTATCACAGACCATAATCAGACCGTAAAAGGATTATTAGAAAATTATTTTGAGGATCCTAGACTTTTATTGGAAGAGTTCCAAGAAGATTGCGATGAATGGAATGAGGATTCTGAACTTCTTCATGAGGAATTGTTGGATGATTATTGGTTGATTCTTCTATTGACTTTAGAAAAAGAATCATATGCTAAAAGGATATACTGGAGAGATAATGTAGAAACTGTCATGAAAAATCTCAAACAGTTAAAACAGCTAAAAGAGATTTCTCTTGATGAATGTTTAAGCCATTGTAACTATCAATCTTTAGTGGAATTTCTAGAGTGCATTTCAATGGAACTCCAGAAGCTTGAGATAATTATTGGAACTTTCGAATTGGATGATGAGAATGTTTTAATTTTTTCAATGATGGAAAAAAGGATGGGAAAATTCAATAAATTAGTGAATACAATAGAGAAAAGTTGGAAGCAAATTTCGTAACGATTACAAAATGGTTACGTTTTTGCTTCTTTCTATTTGAAAACTTAAGAAAATCTTAGTAAAATAAAATAGATTGTAAGGAGGATAGTGATGAATAAACGAAATTTAAAGTTTCTACTTGGAGTACTGAGTTGTTCTTTTGTATTAACTAGTTTAGCACCCATTTCAGCGGAGGAAACGACAGAAGAATCTGTTTCGCAAACAACTGTTGTGGAAGAAACAGAAGAAGCACCAACAACGGTCGCTCCGGAGAAGAAAGAAGAAACGACTCAGCAAAAATCAACAGAACTTTCTATTGAAGATGAGATTTTCGAGATCACTCAAAGATATGGTTATGATGTTAGTGAGTATTATCGACCAGAAAGTGCCATTTTAGTCGATGCTGAAACTGGACAAATTTTATATGGTGACCATATTGATAAGCCTTGGGATCCTGCTAGTACTACTAAACTAATGACAGCTTATTTAGTATATGAAGCTATTAAAGCTGGAAAAATTACATTAGATACGAAAATTACTGCGACTGAATTAGACAGAGCTATTTCTACGATTGATGATATTAGTAATAATCAAATTAGAGCAGGTATTGAATATCCGGTTCGAGATTTATTATATTTAATGATGTATCCTTCTTCAAATGTAGCTACTGTGATGCTTTCGCACGCTATCAGTCAATCAAATGAAGAATATATTAAAATGATGAACGATAAAGCAAAAGAACTTGGTATGACGAATTCTAAGTTCTATAATCCAAGTGGAGCAGTGGTATCGGCGTTCCGTGGATTATATACCGTGGAAGGTGTTCCAGATGAGTATAATCAAACAACTGCTAGAGATTTAGCAACTTTATCTTATTATTTCTTAAAAAATTACCCAGAATTTCTTGAAATCACTAGAGAGCCAGCAGTGACAACAATGGAAGGAACGGTGGTAGAAGAAACATTCTACACACTAAACCAACTAGCAAGCGGAATGAATCAAGGTTATTTCCATGTTGATGGTTTTAAAACTGGATCTTCTCCTAATGCAGCTTTGAACCATGTTATTACAGCAAAAGAAAAAGGTAGACGAGTAATCGAAGTGCTAATGGGGGTAGGTAGTTGGAGTGATTATAATACTAGCGTATACTACAGAGCTCAATTTGGGAATGCTATTTTAGAAAAGGCATTTACGGAATATCATGAAGAAACAGTTTTAAAAGCTGGAGTTCATGAAATTGATGGTCAAGAAATTAAAGTAGAAAAAGATATTAAAGCTATTACCAAAGGCGATTCAAAACCAACTTATAAATTAGTTGGCGATGAAATTATCGTTGAAAATACTTTTCCAACTTTAACAAAAGCGATTAAAAGTAATGTACATAAAGTTACTAAGGTAGTAGAAGAAACAACAACTGAAGAACCTGCAACTACGTCTGAAGCTAAGAATGAAGGTGTATTATCCTTTAATGATGAGGATACAAACACTTTTGTTGGATGGTTACGAAGCTTAAGTAAAAACCCATTATTACTTGCTGGCATTTTATTAGCTTTAAGTGTATTTATTAGTGGGATTGTGATTGCAACTGTTCAAGTATTCAAAAAAGATTATTAAAACAAGAAACCCCTGAGAATTTCTTCTCAGGGGTTTCTTGTTTATTTAAAGAATGCCCAGAACCAATCGATGATGAATCTTAATCCGATAGTATAAGCAGCTAATGTGAATGGCTTAAAGACTAGAATAATAATAATGAACTTTTTATAAGTCATCTTTGTTAAACCAGCTAACATACATAAAAAGTCATCCGGAGAAACTGGGAAGAACATCATAAAAGCAAAAAAGTAGTCAAACCATTTTCCTTTATCCAGCCAATTGATATAACGATTATACGTATTTTCACTGACCATTGATTTTACGAATTGTTGACCGTATTGACGAGCAAGATAGAATGCGATAATCGAACCGATAATGATACCGATGTAATTGTAGACATTCCCGATAATATTTCCGTAAATATAAACCCCAGCAATACTTGTTAGAGCACCTGGTATAATTGGAACAACCGTTTGTAAGATTTGGAGAAAGATAAAAATTGGAGGTCCCCAAATTCCCGCCTGTAACATATACGCAGATAAAGTCTCTTCAGAAGTGAATAAGCCCTTTTGCCAAGCCCAAACAATAAATACGACTGTTGCGATTGCTCCTAAAATGGAAGCAATATTCATTACTTTCTGAGCGGTAGGTGAGAGTGGTTTTCCTTGTTTAATTTCGTTGGTTGTCATTGTTGCTCCTTTATGATTTTAAATTTCTTTCTGTTGCAACTTTATCGTAAAATTGTTGCCATTGGAGAAGAATACTCTCTTTTGAGTAAAATTGTTCGCCACGTTTTGAGCCTTCACATGCCATAGCATAGTACTCAGGATCTTCTTTAAGTTTAGTTAATTGTTCTTTAAACGTTTGTTGACTTGTCCCTTTTAAATAGTAGTCAAATAATATTGGCTTGTACTCAGGTAAGTCACGTAATAGAAGAGGAATATTAGCATTCATGGATTCTAAAATAGTCATAGGGAATAATTCTTCAAAAGAAAGTTGTAACATGACATCAGCCATATTAAAAAATTCATTCATTTGGTTTCTTTCAACCAATCCTAGAAAATGAACATTATCAGGAAGATCATCCATATGTTCCATAATTTCTTTGCGTCCTTCAGAAATTCCTTTAAAAGCAAAGTCTCCAGCCCAAACGAACTGAATTTCAGGCATTTTTTCAGCTAAATCGATAAATTCTAGAACACCTTTTCTCATTTGCAATTGACCTGCAGATACAACGGTGAACTGATCAGGATTTAATCCAAATTTCTTTCTTAATTCCCTTTTAGATTGATCAGTGATTTTATAAAAGGTTTCACGAGATACAAAGTTTGGAATATAAGTAACTTTCGAACGATCGACTCCATAATGTTCGAGGTCGTCAATAAAACGTGGATTCACAGTCACTAAATAATCCGCTTGTTTGTAAAAAGATAAGACATATTTATAGAACAATTCTTTTATTGGTTTTGGAAGAGAAATACTCTTTTCGAGTGTTTCAGGTAAGAAATGTACTGATGCTATTGTTGGTTGCTTCTTATTGTTTAAGAATGACTTAAACAGAAAGTCTGGATTAATTGTATGAATATGATTAATATCAGCAATCTTTAATTGGTTTACAACTACTTTGTATCCTTTAAGACCTTCAGTCACTAAATTAATTTGTTCCTCTGTTGCAGACATCACTCCTTGTCCTTTGACACTGTCTGCACGAGTTAGCATATTTATTGTAAGCATATTGACTCCTTAATAGTATATTTCCAACCCATTTTACCATGAATTAAAGCATTTGGAAAACAGCATCAACAAAATTTAGAAAAATTAATGTTTTTGCCTTATTGTTTGAATTTTTGTATACTAAAAAAGAAGAAAGAATCGAGGGTGTTTATGAAAAAAAGTAAAAAATCTAATAAAAAATCTAAAGAAGAAGAAATGACACTAGTAGATTGTTACTATATTCCTTCTGTTATAGCGGAACAATTTCAGCTTTTAAGAGAGCATTGTGCACTAGAAGTTGAAAAGGAACTAGCATTATTGTTTTCGAAAGTAGTTCGCGAGTATCGAGAAGAGGTGGGACAAGTAGTTGTTTCTTATGATGATAATGGAAATAAGACTTGCGAAATCCCTCTAAGTCCTATTGAAGTTTCAAAATTGGAAAAAGAGATTTCAGCGGAAAGATTAAATAAATATATCTTATCAAAGATTGATTGATAATAGAAAAGTAAGCTGGGCGTTGTCCAGTTTATTTTGTTAGAAGTCTAAGAGTTAATTATTTTTAGCAAACATCATTTGATAAAGCGTGAGGTGAAGAGAAATGGAAAAGAGTATTCAAAATTTTACTTTTCAAAATCCAACAAAAATTTTATTTGGAAAAAAACGTATAGAGGAAATTGATAATGAAATACCTAAAGATGCAAAAGTCCTCATCTTATATGGTGGAGGATCAGTCAAAAAAAATGGAGCCTTTGAGAGAGCGGTTTTGGCTCTTGGAGGACGCGATTGGGATGAGTTTTCGGGAATAGAGGCAAATCCTACATTCGAAACGTTAATGAAGGCTGTCCATAAAGTAAGAGAAGGAGGTTTTACCTACTTACTTGCAATCGGAGGTGGTTCTGTCATTGATGGAACTAAATTTGTCTCTGCAGCCAGCCTGTTTGAAGGAGACCCTATAGATTTATTTGGTTGGGGAATTGGAAAAGGACTACCCGTTCAAGAGGTTGTACCATTTGGAACGATTTTAACCTTACCAGCAACTGGTTCTGAAATGAATTCTGGAGCAGTGATTAGTTTTGTTGAAAAAAATGCAAAAGTAAGTTTTAGAGGGCCAAAGACGTTTCCAGTATTTTCAGTATTAGAGCCTGAACTAACCTATACATTACCTGAACGTCAATTAGTAAACGGACTCTTAGACTCATTCATCCATGTAATGGAGAATTATTTAACCTATCCAGTAGGAGGAATTCTTCAGGATCGTTATGCAGAAAGTATCCTTCAAACGTTGATTGAGATTGCTCCTCGTATTATTGATATTCATCATATTGATTATAACGATAGAGCTACTTTTATGTGGTGTGCCACTAATGCGTTAAATGGGACAATTAATTTAGGTGTTCCGACGGATTGGTCTTCTCATGCATTAGGTCATGAAATCACATTAAATCATGGATTAGACCATGGAAGAACATTATCAATTGTATTGCCAGCGATGATGAAAGTTAGAAAAAAACAAAAATGGGATAAGTTAGTTCAATATGGAAAACGCGTCTGGGGATTAGATGGAGAAGAGAATGAGGTTGTTGAACAAGCTATTATAAATACAGAAAAATTTTTCTCATCTCTAGGTGCTCCTACTCGATTTAGTGATGTAGGTTTAGGTGAAGAAGTAATCCCAGCATTAGTAGAAGGACTAAAACGTCATAAGAAGGTTGCTTTATCCGAACATGGAGATGTGACTCCAGAAGTTGCTTATGAGGTATATAAAACGGCTTTATAAATAGTATGTACTTTTTATTAGTCTTGAATGAAAGGAAGATTAAATGGCTAGTGAATTGATTGAAAGCAAACTTAAGAATCTTCCAGATTTACCGGGTTGCTATATTATGAGAAATAGTAACGATGAGATTATCTATATTGGGAAGGCCAAGAATTTAAAAAATCGTGTTCGTTCTTATTTCAGAGGTGCACTTGATACGAAAACTGAAAAACTAGTTAGTGAAATCCACCATTTTGAGTATATTGTGACAAAGACAAATAAAGAATCTCTTTTACTAGAAATTAACCTGATAAAAAAATATCAACCGTACTACAATATTAAGTTGAAACAGGGGACGATGTATCCTTATTTAAAAATCACTTCAGAGAGGGATCCGCAATTAGTGATTTCTCACAAAGTTGAAAAAGATGGAGGAATCTATTTTGGACCTTACCCTAATGTAACTGCTGCTACTTCTACCCAACAACTCATTCAAAAAATTTATCCATTAAGAAAATGTGGGAAGAATGAAACCAGAGCTTGTTTTTATTATCATTTAGGACAGTGCATCGGTTGTTGCGACCATGAAATTTCTGAGGATGAGTACAAAACACAAATAAAGAAAATTCAACGCTTTTTAAATGGAGATGTAAAAGCCATTAAAGATGATTTGAATCAGAGAATGTTAGAGGCCTCTGAACGATTGGAATTCGAAAAAGCTATGGATTATCGTGATCAAATTCATTACATTGAAGCAACGGTTGAGAAGCAAAACATAATGAGTTCTGATTTCACGAATCGAGATGTATTTGCGTACTTTGTTGATCGAGGATGGATTTCAATTCAAGTATTTTTATTAAGACAATCAACGATTATTAAAAGGGAAGCAGCGATGTTTCCTATTTATGATCAAATTGAAGATGAAGTTCTATCCTTTATTATCCAGTTTTATGAAGATCAAAACCATATTTTACCTAAAGAAATATTAGTTCCGGATGCTTTAGATATTGATTTACTATCCGAGACACTGGGTGTAAAAGCTGTATCTCCAAAAAGAGGATCTAAAAAAAGAATGCTAGACTTAGCGACTCAAAATAGTGAGATTTCTTTATTAGAGAAGTTTAGAAGAGAAGAGCAGAGTCAGTTAAAAACATTAGGTGCTTTAGATGAGTTATCACAAGCTCTTGGACTTGAAAAGTTGTCGGTGATTGAGTCTTTTGACCATTCAAATATTCAAGGTACGAATCCTGTTTCTGCTATGGTTGTTTTTCGAGATGGGAAACCCGATCGGAAACATTATCGAAAATTTAAGGTGAAGACGGTCCTTGGAAGCCATGAGTTCGCGACGACGCAAGAAGTGATTAGAAGACGTTATTCCAGATTGCTAAGAGAAAAAGCGGACCTTCCTGACTTAGTTTTAATGGATGGTGGAAAAATCCAAATGAAGGCTGCTATGGAAGTTCTTGAAGATGAACTAGGCTTATCTATTCCGGTTTGTGGGATGGTAAAAAATGATAAACATAAAACAGCTTCTTTAATTTATGGAGAAAAATTTACTCCTATTGAATTAGATCGAAAAGGACAAGCCTTTCAATTGATTCAAAGAGTCCAAGAAGAGGTTCACCGATTTGCTATAACTTTTCACAGACAAGTTAGAGGCAAGAATACTTTCTCTTCAAGATTGGAGTTAATAGATGGAGTAGGACCAAAAACTAGAAAGAAACTTTTAAGTCATTTTAAGACTACTACCGCAATAAAAAATGCTAGTGTTGAGGAGTTACGGAAGATTGGAATCTCTGAAAAAGTTGCAAGCAATATAATAACAACGTTTCAGAATGAATAAATTATTAAGAGTAAAACTAAAAAATGAAACAGGTAAATTATCTGTTTCATTTTTTAGTTTGCTTTTCAAGACTTAATCTTTGTTTTTTTTGGATGGATGTGCTATCTTTTTGATTGTTGAAAAATAAATAAAAGGTGGTTAAACCAATGAAAAAATGGATGAAAGCTGGTTTCGTTGCTGTGGCTACATTATTAGCAGCATGCGGAGCAAACACAACAAAAACACAAGAAACAACTGTATCAGTTTCAGATGCGCAAGCAAACTGGGATAAAATTGTTGAATCTGGTGTCATTAAAGTATCAACTGCAGGTACTTTATATCCACAATCATTCCATAATGATAATAATGAACTAACTGGTTACGATGTGGAAATCATGAAGGAAGTTGCGAAGCGTTTAAACCTTAAAGTTGAATTTACGGAAATGGGTGTTGACGGAATGTTAACAGCATTAGATAGTGGTATGACGGACATCGCCAACTATTCAATTGAAGAAGGTGCGAAAAACTTCGATGACTATTTGCACACTACACCTCATAAATACTCATTTACATCAATGGTTGTTCGTGGAAGCGATAATTCAGGAATCCATTCTTGGGCTGATGTAAAAGGAAAAAAAGCAGCAGGTGCAGCTAGTACAAACTACATGAAGATTGCTAAAAAACTTGGTGCGGAATTAGTTGTTTATGACAACGTAACAAATGATGTATATATGTCTGATTTAGTAAACGGACGTACAGATGTAATTATCAACGATTACTACTTACAATCAATCGCGGTCGCTTTTGCTAAAGATAAATATGACATTAAGATTAACGAAGGTGTTTACGCAAACCCTTATAGTTCAAGCTTCTCAATTTCATTAAATAACACTGTATTACGTGATAAGTTCAATGAAGCGATGGATGCAATGAAGAAAGATGGAACATTGAAAAAAATCTCTGAAAAATTCTTCGCCGGGCAAGACGTAACAGAACCTAAAGAATTCAAAACAGAAAAAATCGATATTTCAGATGTAGACTAATATGTTAAATAAAATCTTCGATATCAGTATTGCGATTAACAATTTTTGGTTTATTCTTAGTGGATTAGGATATACATTAGGAGTCGCATTAACAAGCTTCGTATTCGGAACGATTTTAGGATTTATTCTCGTATTAATGAGACGTTCCAGGTTCCGTTTTCTACGATGGATTGCAACGTTTCATGTGTCCTTTATGCGAGGAACACCAACGCTAGTGTTTTTATTTTTACTATATTTTGGTTTACCATTCTTAAAAATAACGTTACCCGCTTTAGTCTGTGCGCTCCTTTGCTTTAGTATTGCAAGTAGCGCGTATATTTCCGAAGTATTACGTTCGGCAATGGATGCAGTGGATAATGGCCAATGGGAAGCAGCGATGTCTCTTGGGATGAGTTATCGTCAAACTTTACAAAAAGTAATTGTACCTCAAGCGTTTCGAATTGCAATCCCACCATTAAGTAATGTGTTACTGGATATGATTAAAGGATCGTCTCTAGTTGCGATGATTTCACTACCTGATATTTTCCAAAATGCGAAAATTGTAGGTGGTCGTGAACAAAACTATATGACAGTTTATATTTTAGTAGCAATTATTTACTGGATTATCTGTTTGCTTTTTGAACAAGGGCAACGATATTTAGAAAATAAAATGGCACTTTAATAGAAAATAGTACAGAGAACTGTGTAACAGCAGTTCTCTTTTTTATAGAAACGTTGAAACTATTTGAAGTATAAGAGTTTCTTCGTTAAAATGAATAGGACTCAAAAGAACAAGGTTATCGGAAAGGACACTTATGAATACAAAGACTATTTGGGAGCAACACGGCTTCCACACATTAACACCGATACAAGAAAAGACACAAGAACTGATTAAAGAGGGGACAGATATCGTTGCCATCTCTCCGACAGGGACAGGGAAAACATTAGCGTATGTCGTTCCTATTTTGGAAAGAGTAAAAGCAGATAGGACACTCCAAGCTCTTATTGTGGCGCCTTCACAAGAATTAGCCCAACAAATTGGAACAGTGATTAGAGAGTGGAAACCGTTAGAAATCCGTGTACAAGTTTTAGCAGGCGGTGCAAACGTTAAACGCCAAGTAGAGAAGTTAAAGGAAAAACCAGAAATCGTTGTAGGAACACCTGGACGATTACTTGAACTGTCTAAGCTTCGTAAATTAAAGCTACATCAAGTAGAACTGCTTGTATTAGATGAGGCAGATTATTTACTAGACCCGGAGCAATTGAATAATACGAGAGAACTTGTAAAGAAACTTCCTTCTGAAAGACAAGTACTTTGTTTTTCAGCGACAAAGAATAAAAATTTAGAAGAAGTGAGTAAATGGATTAATATGCAACCGACTTTTGTTGAAGTTTCAGAGGGAAACGCTGCGCATGCGAATGTAATTCATGGATATATTGAATGTCCAACTAGAAAACGGGATGAAGTGTTAAGAAAGCTCGCTTTTTCAGAAAATGCAAACCAAGCATTAGTTTTCGTTAATTCGATTGCAAACGCTGCATTACTCGGAGAAAAGTTATCGTTTCATCAAGTCCCAGTTGCACTTTTAACAAGTGATGCTCATCAAACGGAACGTAAAAAAGCTATTGATTTATTTAAAAAAGGGCAGATTCCGTTCTTACTTAGTACTGATTTAGCACAGCGGGGACTGGATATTGAAGATTTACCACTTGTTATTCATTATGATATTGCAGACTCAACAGATCAATATACACATCGTTCTGGTCGCACAGGACGAATGGGGAAAGATGGTTTAGTTCTGAGTCTAGTGAACGACCGTGAACTAAGAGACTTGAAGAAAGTTGCTGGAAAACATAAACTAGTTCCATTCGAATTATATGCAGGACAATTAAAACCAGTTGAGCAATTGAAGAAGAAAGAAGTAAGTTCTAAGAAACCAATTCAGAAACGAAAGAAGGGGAATAAGAATGGAAATCATCGAGGATTTAAAAAGTCAAATTAGTTTCTTCGGATTTGAAATGACAGATACCGATAGCTTAATAGCTTTAGATAAAGGAGAACAGAACTTTGTACTCTTTTGGGCTAAAGATGGTTTCGTTCTGTTTGAAACTTCTAAAGAAGGTGTTTGGAGAGCAAATAGACCCATCGTTATCCCTTCCAATCGTATTCAAAAAGTTTCTTTTGAAAAGAGGCTTTTAGGAAATCCAAAACTAATATTGCAATATTTAGATAAAGAGGAGACTTTCGTTGTACCGATGAAATGCAGATTTCATCAAAATCAAAAAACAGAAGTAAAGAAATTCATTAATACAATAGAAGGATTAAAAGGGTAGTTGTATGGAAAGTATAAGTTCACCTAAGAACGAAAAAATTAAGGAGCTTGTTAAACTTCAGACTGCAAAAGGTCGTAAGAAAGCAGGGATGTATCTTCTTGAAGGGGAACACCTTGTTGAAGAAGCGATTAAAGAAAGAGCTCAGATTAAGTTGATAGTGGTTACCAGTAATCGTCTTGAAGACTATAAAAATCTGTTAGCCCAAACAGATGTACAGGTGCTAGTTGTATCACAAGACGTCTTCCATAAGTTATCAATGACGGAGACGGCTCAAGGGATTTTAGCAGTTGTTGAAATTGTTAAGCAAGAGATATTACCTCATAAGGGTCGTTTCATTGTGTTAGACGCAGTTCAAGATCCTGGTAATTTAGGAACGATTGTAAGAACGGCTGATGCTGCTGGTTTTGATGCGGTTGTTTTAGGGACGGGGACGGTTGATTTATATAACGACAAAGTTCTTCGCTCCATGCAAGGAAGTCATTTTCACATTCCCGTTTTCCAAGCGAACTTACAAGAATACTTGCCAATACTCAAAGAGAAGGGTGTTCAAGTGGCTGTTACAGCATTGCATCGAGATTCAAAGGATTATTCAGTCTTACAAGGAGCAACAGATGTAGCTATTGTCGTTGGTAATGAAGGTCAGGGAGTCTCTGATGACGTGATTGATTTAGCAGATGTCGTAGTGACGATTCCGATATTTGGAAAAGCGGAATCACTGAACGTTTCAATTGCCTCAGCTTTATTAATGTATAAAACGAAAGAAACGAAGGAGTAATCAATGGATAATAGACCAAATCCAATGGGAAGAAAACGTCCCATTCTTGAAACTGTTAAAACTATGACAATTATTTTCTTTGCTTTAAGTGCCATTGCAGCTTTATATGATTTTGCCTTAGCTGTGAGAGTACTAATCATGGCGATAGTAATGTTGGTCATCTATACCATCATGTTATTTTCAAAAAAGCATAAATTAGATGATAGAGAAAAAGAAACCGAAGAGTCGTAATGAAGCTGTAAAATCGATTGACAGAATATTCGTCTTTAGGTATAATAATTTAGTACTGTTTCAGTAGCTCAGCAGGATAGAGCATTCGCCTTCTAAGCGAACGGTCGGGGGTTCGAATCCCTCCTGAAACGCTAAATTGAAAGAGCATTATCAAATTTAATTTGATAATGCTCTTTTTGTTTTTAAGTCAGTGAAATCAAGGTAAAAAAAGGTTAGATTGTGAATAATTAAAGCCACATTGTGAAATATTTCATTCTGTTTCAAAAATTTAGTACAGCATATTAAACTGTTATAATACATCTTTCACAACTTATACTGCCTTAAAATAGCGATTATAACAATACTTAACAAAATCTTTGTATTTTTTTACACTTATGTATTGCACTTAAAATTAATTGTGTTATAATATTTGTGTAGATAGCTGTTATAAGTTTCACAACCAATTATCTAAGGAGGAAAAATTTATGGAACAATGGAACGGTTTCAAAGGTAAAGTATGGAAAGAAGAAGTTAATGTCCGTGACTTTATCCAAGAAAACTACACACTTTATGAAGGAGACGACAGTTTCTTAGCTGGACCTACAGAAGCTACTAAAGCTTTATGGGCACAAGTAATGGACTTGAACAAACAAGAACGTGAAGCTGGTGGTGTCTTAGATATGGACACTAAAGTTGTATCAACAATCACTTCACATGGTCCTGGTTACTTAAACAAAGATTTAGAAACAGTTGTTGGTTTCCAAACTGAAAAACCATTCAAACGTAGCTTACAACCATTTGGTGGTATTCGTATGAGTGAGCAATCAGCTGAAGCTTACGGATTCAAGATTGATGAAGAAATTTCTCGTATCTTCCGTGATTGGCGTAAAACTCACAACCAAGGTGTATTCGATGCTTACACTCCAGAAATGCGTGCAGCTCGTAAATCAGGTGTTATCACAGGTTTACCAGATGCTTACGGACGTGGACGTATCATCGGAGACTACCGTCGTGTAGCTTTATACGGGGTTGATCGTTTAATCGCTGAAAAACAAAAAGATTTCGCTAACATTGGCGATGGCACAATGTCAGACGATGTAATTCGTTTACGTGAAGAAGTTTCAGAACAATACCGTGCATTATTAGAATTAAAAGAATTAGGTAACATCTACGGATTCGATATTTCTAAACCAGCTTCAAACGCTCGCGAAGCTTTCCAATGGTTATACTTAGGATACTTAGCAGCTATTAAAGAACAAAATGGTGCGGCTATGTCTCTTGGACGTACTTCAACATTCTTAGATATTTATGTACAACGTGACTTAGAAAACGGAACATTAACTGAAGAACAAGCACAAGAGCTTGTTGACCACTTCGTTATGAAATTACGTTTAGTTAAATTCGCTCGTACACCTGAATACAACGCTTTATTCTCAGGAGACCCAACTTGGGTAACTGAATCAATCGCTGGTGTTGGTGAAGATGGACGTCCATTAGTAACTAAGAACAGTTTCCGTTTCTTACACACATTAGTAAACTTAGGACCAGCTCCAGAACCAAACTTAACAGTTCTTTGGTCAACTCGTTTACCAGAAAACTTCAAATTGTTTGCAGCTAAAACTTCTATTCAAACTTCTGCAATCCAATATGAAAACGATGATGTAATGCGTCCTGAGTGGGGCGACGACTATGGAATTGCTTGCTGTGTATCTGCTATGCGTATTGGTAAACAAATGCAATTCTTCGGAGCTCGTGCTAACTTAGCGAAAACATTATTATATGCGATCAACGGTGGTATCGATGAAAAATCTAAAGCGCAAGTTGGTCCTAAATATCAACCAATCACTTCAGAATACTTAGATTATGAAGAAGTAATGGCTAAATACAACGATATGATGGAATGGATTTGTGGTTTATACTTAAACACATTAAACATCATCCACTATATGCATGATAAATACAGTTACGAAAGACTTGAAATGGCATTACATGACACTGAAATTCTACGTACAATGGCAACTGGTATCGCTGGATTCTCAGTAGCAGTTGACTCATTATCAGCTATTAAATACGCGAAAGTTAAGACAATTCGTGATGAAGATGGCGTTGTTGTAGACTATGAAGTAGAAGGCGACTTCCCTAAATATGGTAACAACGATGACCGCGCTGACGAAATCGCAATTTGGTTATTGAAAGAATTCATGACTAAAGTTAAAAAACATAAAACTTACCGTAATGCTAAACATACAACTTCTATCCTTACAATTACTTCTAACGTAGTTTATGGTAAGAAGACAGGTAACACTCCTGATGGACGTCGTGCTGGCGAACCATTTGCACCAGGTGCTAACCCTATGCATGGTCGTGACACACACGGAGCATTAGCTTCATTATCATCAGTTGCTAAAGTACCTTACAAATATGCATTAGATGGTATCTCAAATACATTCTCAATCATTCCTAAAGCTTTAGGACGTGAATTAGATGTACAAGAAGAAAACTTAGTTTCTATGTTAGATGGTTACGCTTCAAAAGGTGGTCACCACTTAAACATCAACGTATTCAACCGTGATACATTATTAGATGCTATGGAACACCCAGAAGAATACCCACAATTAACAATTCGTGTATCTGGTTACGCAGTTAACTTCATTAAATTAACTCGTGAACAACAATTAGACGTAATCAACCGTACAATGCACGAAAGCATGTAATGTTAAGGTGTGAGGTCGACTGTACTAAGGAGACCGAACTGGATTACGAATGGTGTGAGGTTGACTCGCAAAATTGCTGAAATTAAGAAAACGGATGGGCAAAATCGTCCATCCGTTTTTTAGTCGAAATAGCCCTAAAGGACACGAATTGTGATATACTAGAAGAGAAAAGATAGGAGGAATAATGATGAGTGAACCAGTAACTGGATATATTCATTCTACAGAGAGTTTTGGTTCTGTAGACGGACCAGGTATCCGTTTTGTAACCTTCATGCAAGGTTGTCGTATGCGTTGTGAGTTTTGTCATAACCCAGATACTTGGAATATTGGGGGCGGTCATCCGATTACTTCTCAAGAATTACTCGATCAAGCATTGCAATATCGTGCATTCTGGGGACGTAAAGGTGGCGTAACTGTCAGCGGAGGAGAGCCTTTATTGCAAATTGATTTCTTAATTGATTTCTTTAAACGTTGTAAGAAAGCTGGAGTGCACACAACATTAGATAGTTGTGGAATGCCATTTACGTATGACGAACCATTCTTTTCAAAATTCGAAGAGTTATTAGAATATACAGATCTTATTTTATTGGATATTAAACATATTGATGATGAACAACATAAGAAATTAACAGGATGGACGAATAAAAATATTCTTCAACTAGCAGAGTATTTATCAGACAAAGGGCAACCCGTATGGATTCGCCATGTGTTAGTTCCAGAACGTTCAGACTATGATGAATATCTCATCCGATTAAGTGAATTTGTAAGTAAACTGAAAAATGTATTGAAGTTTGAGATTTTACCGTATCATAAATTGGGTGTATATAAATGGAAAAATTTAGGGATTCCATATAAATTGGATCATATTGAACCACCAACTCAAGAACGTGTGGATAACGCTCGACGAATTTTAAGAACTGATGATTATAAAGGATTTTTAAATGCCTAATGAAAGAACTGTTATAGTGTAAAAGCTATAACAGTTTTTTTATGTTCAATTTTTATGTATAAGTGCATTTTTTGTTGGTTTTAATTGGTAATTATGTTAAAATTGTCAATGTAAATTTAAATAGAGAGAGGCCATAAAATGAGTAAATTATTAGTTTTCGGACATCAAAATCCAGATACTGATGCAATTACATCAGCAATTTCATATGCTTTCTTATTACGTCAATTAGGTGAGGATGCAGAAGCAGTTGCCTTAGGGACTCCTAATGAAGAAACACAATATGCATTAAATTATTTCAAGAAAGAAGCTCCTCGAGTTATTGGGGATGTTTCACAAGAGACAAACAGTGTTGCTTTAGTGGATCATAACGAAGTACAACAAAGCGCAACTGGCGTAGAAAAAGTAGAAGTTGAATTTGTAGTGGATCATCACCGTATTGCAAATTTCCAAACAGCAAATCCTTTATTCTATCGTGCAGAACCTGTTGGATGTACGAATACCATTTTATACAAAATGTATAAAGAATATGGGGTTGAAGTTCCTAAAGATATTGCTGGATTAATGGTATCTGCCATTGTTTCGGATACTTTATTATTCAAATCTCCAACATGTACACAACAAGATATTGAAGCAGCAACAGATTTAGCCAACATTGCTGAGATTGATGTTAATGTCTATGGGCTAGAAATGTTAAAAGCCGGAACAAATCTTGGTGACAAATCTGAAGCGGAGTTAATTGACTTAGATGCTAAATCATTCCCAATGGGTGGGGCAAATTTACGTATTGCTCAAGTAAATGTTGTAGACCCTGAAGAATTATTAGCTCGTAGAGAAGCCTTAGAAGAAAGTATGAGAGCTGCAAATTCAGAAAATGGATATGATACTTTTGTTTTTGTAATTACAAATATCTTAACAAGCGTCTCAACAGTTTTAGTTGTAGGAGATTATAAAGACAAAGTTGCCCAAGCGTTCAACTCAAGCTATACAGATGGATTACTTACATTACCAGGAGTTGTTTCTCGTAAAAAACAAGTAGTACCTCCATTAACTGTTGCTTTTGAAGGATAAAATTTTGAGTGGGTGAGGAACAATTTTATTCCTCCCCATTTTTTTGTAAAGGAAATAAATCATGCGTAATTTGATACAATTTATGAAAGATTTTGTTGTTCCACAGTCAAAAAAAGAGTGGACGATTTCTTTAATTTCGATTACAGTTCGAAATTTAACCGTAATGAAAAAATTTTATACACAAATATTAGGTCTTTCTGTTTTGCAAGAATTTGATAATGAAGTTTTGATTGGTCATGGTAGAGGGAGTATCCCACTTTTTAAACTAGTCCAAGGAAATGGTGACTCTGATTCATTTTTAACAACCTATTCTATAGGGTTTCGTTTGACAAAATCTTCTCAAATTGGTGAATTGATGAACCATTTTATTATGGAAGAACAAACGATTATAGGTTCAGGATTCGATGGTTATACAACTAATTTTTATATTATGGATCCAGAGGGAAATCGATTGAAATTTATGGTTGTTGAAGATAATTCTTCTCAAGAAGTGGATCAATATCTAGAAGGAAATGAAATGAAACGTTCGTTGCACGAATTTATTGATGGAATTGATGGAGCTTCTGAAGAATTTCCCGCAAGTGCGAGAATTACGCAACTTCATTATAATGTGATGGACGTAGAAGCAACAACTGAATTTTTAATAAACAACTTCTCGTTTAAAACAACATATGATTATGTAACGAAGCGAAAAAACTTTAAAGTAAACCGTGATGGATATTCATTAGCTATAAATTCCTGGAATGAAAGGAATAAGAATAGTAAGAGTATTTATGGGCTTTCCATGATTGAATGGCGAGTTCCAAATATGAAGGAACTAGAAAATCTTGTTCTCCATTTAGAAATGAATCAAGTTCCTTTTCATTATTATGATGCCTATTTAAAAGTCCCTACGAAAGATGGGATAGAATATTGTTTCAAAGTAGGTGATCATTCATGAGCTTACTTGAGAAATACTCATATCGTAAATACCGTAAAAATAAACTATTTCGTCACTTTATTTCAGTGATTGCCGTTATTATTTCGGGATTTTTACAAGCATTCACATTAAAAGTATTTATCCAACCTTCAAATTTACTTTCTAGTGGTTTTTTGGGTGTTGCAATTTTAATAAATCAAATATCCGAATTATTTGGTGTAGAGTTATCCATTTCGATTTTATTAATATTACTCAATATTCCTGTGGCCATTTTATGTTATAGAGGGATTAGTGCTCGTTTTACGTTTTATTCGATTCTTCAAGTTTTTGTTGGAAGTTTCTTTATTCGTGTTTTAAATTTTGATCCTTTATTTGTCGATGACACTATGTTGAATGTAATTTTTGGTGGAGTATTAAACGGCTTGTATGTTTCGCTCGCACTGAAAGGGAATGCTTCAACAGGGGGAATGGATTTTATTGCATTATATGTTTCGAATAAGAGCGGAAAAACCATCTGGCAACAAGTATTCTTATTTAATACATTATTACTTGTAATATTTGGGGCGTTATTTGGATGGAGAAATGCAGGTTATTCGATTATATTCCAATACATTTCTACGAAAGTGATTAGCACATTCCATCAGAGATATCATAGGGTTACATTACAGATTACGACTCGTTATGGGGAAGATGTTATGCAATCTTATTTAAAGAATATAAGGCATGGAATATCATGTGTGGACGCTATTGGAGGATTTAGTCGAGAAAAAATGTATCTATTACATACAGTAATTTCATCTTATGAAGTTATGGATGCCGTAGCTGTTATTAAAGAAGCGGATCCTCGTGCGATTATCAATCAAATTAGTACAGAAAACTTTTATGGAAGATTCCATAGAGAACCAGAGTAGGGAGGTAATTAAACTGCAAGCTATTTCTAAAAAAGATATTTTAAAATCGTTTATGCTCGTAACTTTAGGCTGTTTTTTATTTTCATACACTATTAACGCTGTAGTAATAGCTAATCATTTTGGTGAAGGTGGCCTTACGGGAGTAACACTTCTTATGTTCTATACGCTAAATATTGATCCTGCATTATCAAGTCTAGTTTTAAATGTTTTTTTATTAATCGTCGGTTATCGTTACTTAGAGAAGAAAACAATGATTTATACAGTTCTTGCTGTATTTGAACTACCGATGTTTCTAAAATACACTCAGGAATGGCCAGTATTTGTACCTGAGAATCTAGTAGTAGCCTCGGTTGCTGCTGGTGTATTTGTTGGTATTGCTTTGGGACTTGTTATTTTAGGAAAAGGCACAACTGCTGGAACAGATATTATTGCAATGATGATGAATAAATATCTTGGATGGCCAGTTTCATCTTCATTATTGGTAATTGATACTATTGTCGTTACTCCTTTAGCTTTTGTAATAGGATTTGAGAAAGCTGTTTTAACGTTAATGATGCTATTTATTGCAAGTAAGGTTATTAATTTTATACTTGAAGGATTTAACCCACGAAAAGCAATAATGATTATTTCAAATCAATACGAACTAATTGGTCAAAAGATTCAAGAGCAATTAGACAGAGGAATCACGGTTCTTGATGGGCATGGATTTTACTCAAAAGATAAAAGACAAGTTCTTTATGTTGTAGTGAATCGTCAACAATTAATGCCAATTCAACGCATCATTCATGAAATAGATCCGAACGCCTTTGTTATTATTACAGATGTAAATCAGGTCATTGGAGAAGGATTTACTTTCTACTTTGACGACAGTGGAAATAAATTTTTGCATTAAAAGGATGGGGAGTATGAAAATTAAGAAAGCTTTGGGAATTTTTATAGGTTTACTTTTTATGAATGGACAAGCGGTTTTAGCAAATGAAAATCAAACAGAATCAACAGTGAATAAAAATGTTACTGAAGAAACTACTACCGTTGCAAAGCCTGAAAAAGATGAAGTCACTACAAAAGAAACGGTATTGAAAAAGAAAGAAGAGGCTCCTAATAAAGAAAAAGAAGTGAAACGCACCGGATGGATGAAGGATTCAAATGGGATTTGGTACTATTATAATCAAAATGGTGTTCTAGAGACTTCTAAATGGATTGGGGACTATTATTTAGAACATAATGGTCAAATGGCGACAAATAAGTGGGTAGATGATTATCGCTATTATGTTGATTCTTCAGGAAAATGGATACCAGGAAAAATCAAAAAAACCGGTTGGAAAAAGGAAGATGGTTTTTGGTACTATTATGACGTACAAGAAAATCTTACTCGAAACAAATGGGTCGATTCTTATTATTATTTAGGATCTGATGGGAAAATGAGTGTTGATAATTGGGTTGATAATTACCAATATTACGTCGATAAAGATGGTGTTTGGATTCCAGAAAAGCAAAAAGAAAATTGGATTAGATTAGATTCTATTTGGTATTTCTATGAAAATGGATTACCAGTAAGAAATGTATGGAAAGGAAATTACTTTCTACAAGAAGATGGCACAATGGCAACGAACAAATGGGTAGATGATTATCGTTATTTTGTTGGTGATAATGGTGCTTGGATTAGAGATAAGAAGATGAAATCTGGATGGGTAAAAGAGAATGGTTATTGGTACTTTTACGAAGGAAAAGAATCTCTAGTTAAAAATGCTTGGAGAGGTAATTATTACTTGGGTGAAAGGGGAGAGATGCTCGTTAACCAATGGGTCGATCAAAATCGATACTATGTCAATGAGGATGGAAAATGGATTCCAGAAGCCCAAAAAGGGAAAGATGGTTGGAAACAAAACGCTTCCGGTGATTGGTATCATTTTTCAAATGGTATTCCTTCCCGAAACAAATGGGTTGGAAGTTATTATCTTTTAGATGATGGAAAGATGGCAACCAATAAATGGGTAGATAATTTTAAATATTATGTAGGTTCTGATGGTGCTTGGGTTTCCAACATTAGCGAAGCTAAAAATCGTAAAGAAATCTTACTGGATTTAGCTCGAGGCTTTATTGGAGTAGAACAGTATGATCCTCTTCACCAATATTTGGTGAATCAATATAATTCTGGACCAAGTAGTTATAGTGGATATAAAGTACAAAGCTGGGATGATTGGTGCGATGTTTTTGTTTCATCTATGTACCAAATTGCGGGAATGATTGATCTTATTGATAAAGAAGCGTATGTTCCTTATCACATAAATATTTTCAAAAATAAGAGAATTTGGATTGGCAAATCAACACCAAGAGCTGGAGATATTGTAACTTTTGACTGGAACGGTGATGGTCTTGCAGATCATATTGCAATTGTTGAAAAAGTAGAAGATGGGAAAATCGTAACTATTGAAGGAAATACCACGGAACATTTGAATGTTGATGAGTCAAAAGTAGTGCGCCACACTCATCGCTTATCCGCATACTATATCATTGGGTACGCTCGTCCTAACTATTAATTTATGTTATAAAAAACCAGTCATTTTTGACTGGTTTTTTATCTTTTTTTATTGCTCAAAAAGCACTCAATTCAGCGTATATTAACGGTTGATTTTAGTGAAAAATTCCCAGTGTTGTGTTATTATAAATTAAATCAATAAAATGATTAAATTTATATAAAGGAGGTAGCTTTATGGTAGGGATTATCATTGCAAGTCATGGTGAATTCGCTGACGGGATAAAACAATCTGGTTCTATGATTTTTGGAAACCAAGAAAAAGTTGAATCAGTTACATTTATGCCAAGTGAAGGCCCTGAAGACTTACAACGTAAACTGCGTGAGGCTGTTGATAAACTAGAGACAGAAGAAATTCTATTTTTAGTAGATTTATGGGGAGGAAGCCCATTTAACCAAGCAAATATTTTGTTCGAAGAAGATCCTGAACATCGTGCAATTGTTGCTGGTTTAAGCTTACCAATGCTTATTGAATCGTACGCTAGTCGTTTTTCAATGAATACTTCTCATGAAATCGCAAAGGCAATTGCACCAACTGCGATTGAAGGAGTTAAGATTCGTCCAGAAGCTCTTCAACCAGAAGAGAAGAAAGAGGAAAAATCTGCACCTTCAGCACCTGTTACTAACGGAGCCATTCCAGAAGGAACAGTTATTGGAGATGGGAAAATTAAATTCGTTCTTGCTCGTATCGATACTCGTTTGTTACATGGACAAGTAGCTACAAGCTGGACGAAAGCAACAAATCCAAACCGCATTATCGTAGTTTCTGATAAAGTTGCAAAAGATGACTTACGTAAGAAATTAATTGAACAAGCAGCACCTACTGGAGTTCGTGCTCATGTGATTCCACTAAATAAACTAGTTGAAGTTTATAACGATCCACGTTTTGGGGATACAAAGGCATTATTATTATTCGAAACACCGCAAGAGGCTTTAGAAGTTATTGAAAAAGGTGTTCATATTGATGAATTAAATATTGGATCAATGGCACACTCTGTAGGTAAAGTTCAAGTAAGTAATGCATTATCATTAGACCAAGATGATGTGGAAACTTATAAAAAATTACGTGACTTAGGTGTTAAAATGGATGTTCGAAAAGTTGTTTCGGATTCTCCTGCCGACATCTTTAAATTGATTGAAGCAAAGTCTAACGAAGGCTTGAAACTATAATAGAGAGATAGGAGATTATTATGGATTTTAATGTATTTCAAATTATTTTAGTCCTAATTGTCGCATTCTTAGCTGGTTTGGAAGGGATTTTAGATGAGTTTCAATTCCACCAACCAATTATTGCTTGTACATTAGTTGGGCTTGCGACAGGACATTTAACTGAGGGAATTATCCTTGGTGGTTCTTTACAAATTATTGCGCTTGCTTGGGCAAACGTAGGTGCTGCGGTGGCACCAGATGCTGCTTTAGCGTCTGTAGCTTCAGCTATTATTTTTATTAAAGGGAATGATTTTTCAGAAGGTGGACGTAACCTTGCTATTGCTACTGCTGTTACTTTAGGAACAGTTGGTTTAGTTTTAACAATGGTGGTACGTACATTATCAGTTGCATTAGTCCATAGAGCGGATGCAGCGGCTGAAAAAGGTGACTTCAAAGGAGTTTCATTCTGGCATTATGTTGCATTATGTTGCCAAGGATTACGAATTATGATTCCAGCCGGATTACTTTTATTCTTACCTTCAGATGTTGTTCAAGGTTATTTAAAATCAATTCCTGATTGGTTTGCTAATGGTATGACAATTGGTGGTAACATGGTAGTTGCAGTGGGGCTAGCAATGGTTATTAACTTAATGGCTTCTAAAGAAACTTGGCCATTCTTCTTCATCGGTTTCGCAATCGCTCCTTTAAACGAGTTAACATTGATTGCAACTGGTGTTATCGCTTTAAGTTTAGCGTTAATTTACTTAAACTTATCTAATAACAGCGGAAATGGTTCAACTGGTGGACGCTCAGGTTCTGGAGACCCACTAGGTGACATTTTAAATGACTACTAAGGAGTGTGAATGAGATGACAGAGAAAAAAGTATCTTTAACGAAACAAGACCGCTTAAAAGTTATGTTACGTTCACAATTCTTACAAGGTTCTTGGAACTATGAACGTATGCAAAATGGAGGATGGGCATTCTCCCTAATTCCTGCATTGAAAAAATTATACCCAAACCCAGAAGATTCAAAAGCAGCGTTAAAACGTCACTTAGAATTCTTTAATACTCACCCATATATTGCTTCACCAATTCTTGGGGTAACTTTAGCTTTAGAAGAAGACCGTGCAAACGGTGCGCCAATTGATGACGCAACAATCCAAGGGGTTAAAGTTGGTATGATGGGACCACTAGCTGGTATCGGTGACCCTGTATTCTGGTTTACTGCTCGTCCTATCTTAGGTGCGATTGCCGCTGGGTTAGCAGCAACGGGTTCAATCATTGGACCATTATTCTTCTTTATTGTTTGGAACTTAATTCGTATCGGTTTTATGTGGTATACACAAGAGTTAGGATATCGCCAAGGTTCTGAGATTACTAAAGACTTATCTGGTGGTATTTTACAATCTATTACAAAAGTTTCATCAATTGTAGGGATGTTTGTAATGGGGATTTTAGTACAACGTTGGACAAGTATGAAATTCCCACTTGTCTTAACAAAAGTACAATTGACGGCTGATCAATATATTCAAACACCTGGAAAAGATGATGTTGTGACTGGTGGACAACTTCAAGAGATTGTTGCTAAATTATTAGATGGTAAAAAATTATCGCCTGAAGTGGTAACTACTCTTCAAGACAACTTGAACAAATTGATTCCAGGATTGGCTGCTTTACTATTAACATTCTTAGTAATGTGGTTATTGAAGAAAAATGTAAAACCAATTTACATTATCTTCGGGCTATTTGTCCTAGGTATTTTAGCTGGTTTAACAGGAGTAATGGCTCCTTAATCCTACTTGATTGGAGATAGACTATGGCTGTTTCATTAAATACAAAAGCGATTTATAAAACAAAAGCAAACCTTTTTAATGGAGGAATAGGATTTAAAAATGGTGATATCCTCATTGGAGATCGCGCATTTGAATTCTATAATCATCAGAACCCGGAAAGCTATCTTCAAATTCCATGGGAAGAAATTAAATTGGTTAGGGCTCATGTCATGTTTAAAGGACGTTTTATTAGAGCATACTATATTGATACGAAACAAGCTGGAACATTTCAGTTTATTTCTTCAGATGCTGGACGAACTCTTAAAATGATGAGAGATTTTATTGGAAATGATAAAATCGTTAAAACTGAACCTTTATTTAGTTTGAAAAAACTATTTAAAAAGTAATAAAAAGGCGAATGCTTTAGCATTCGCCTTTTTAGGTTTCATTTGTAAGTAGAAAAGGATAATGATCCATGGAAAGATTCAAATTCACCGTTGGATATGTTACAAATTCTCCATCTTTTTGAGCTTTTATAGGTTCATTAATTTTTATATTGGCTTTTGTACATGAGTATTCTTTTAAATTTTTGGGAAACAGTTTGAAATGAGTTCCATTTGTTAAAATAAACGGAAGAGCTTTTAGAACTGTAAAAAGAGAAACTTTTCTTGCAATTGCAATTTGAAAATGATGACTTCCTTGTGTTGCAGAAGGTACAAAGCGAATCCCACCACCAAAGTAGGCGTGATTAAAAGCTCCAAGTAGAAGATTTCTTGTAGAAGTAAAACTTTCTTTGTCATCAAGTGTGATTAGGGCGTCAAACTCTTTGCGTTCTTTAAAAGCCTTAATAATAGGAGTTAAGTAAGAAGCTTTTTTAATCGCTTTAGCTTGCAGGAGTGCTTGCCTTTGTTTTTGGTTTATTTCACAAATAGCAGCATCAATCCCAAATCCCATCGAATTTAAAATGATACCAGTTGTCTGTGAGTTTTCTTCTGAATAAGTAAGAAACTCTAAGTCAATAATATGATTCTTTGAAAGGTTTTCGATACACTTTCTCGCGTGATGAGTTAAATTCATTTCCCGTGAAAAATCATTCCCAGTTCCGGCCGGTAAATAGCTAAGGGGTACAAAGATGTTCTGTTGTTTTAAATATTGAAGAGCTTCATTGAGAGTGCCATCACCACCAACAATAACGACTATTGTATGCTGATTTCGTTGCTGTAGATGTTTGTCCATTAATTCTGGAAGTTCTCCTGCTTTTTGAGTTTGAAATAACTTGAAGGGAATTCCTTTTTCTGTACAAACTTCAACAATATGATTAATTTGTTGCTGGCCTGAAAAACTGCCAGACATCGGATTTCCAAAAATAAATAAATTCATGAAATACTTCCTTTCGATTCTTCACAATTATAGCATAAATGAAAGTTAAAATAGAGTGATTTTTGTAAGAAATAACGTATAATGAAGATGAGGTGAAAGTATGGCTAATGATTTTTTTGAGCGAGTGTTAAATCCTACTTGGAAAAATTTAAGTAGAGAATCAAAAGAGGTAGTAATTCGAAATATACTACGCTTTTTCGTGAATCCAATACTAACAATTGAAGATTTAAAGTTTGTACAATATGATTACGCTGGTATCACAAATGATACGTTTGAAGTAACGATTGATGGCAGAGTTTTTGTTTTTGTACCTGGTCAGAAAGAGGTTGTTCTTGGGTGGGATAGCGGTTTGTCAGGACTTTCAGGTCTTGACTGCAGTGAAGAGAGACAAGAACTAAGATATGCGTTTAAACGTTATTTGAACCAACACGTAACTGGGTTTATGTTTTTAAATCAAAATGTTCAAGAAAAAGATTTAACTCAAGAAAAATTAACGACTCAAATTGTTGAAGATGGGATTAATGTCATGACTTCAGAGTTAAGACAAGTAGATATACCAGCAATGTTAGTCGAAAAGAAGCCTAATTTTGTTGGCTTAAAATTTATTGGTCATTATTCTGTGGTTACTGGTCAGCTAGATGGGGATGACATGGTATCAAGTGAAACATTATCTATTTTAGAAGAGGCCATTACCCCAGATAATTCATTAGAAGCTCTTTTTCAAGAATTTCCAAGAGCAGTAAGAGTTGATCAGTATTTTATGCAACAAGATATTCAGAATCCAGATCTTTTTGCGTGTTATGTAGCAGATCCAGTTAGTTATGATGAGGGACGCAAAGAGATAGAAAGATCTGGAATGGGACTTTTAAATGAAGATGAATGGGAATATTGTTGCGGTAGTGGTACAAGACGATTATTTAAATGGGGAAATCAACTACATCGAACACTTCTGCAGGATGAGTTTAAGTCTCCTTTATGGAAAGTAAATATGTTTGGTTTAGAAATAGCAAATGCTGAATTCGGACCAGAAATTATAGAAGGTCGTCCATATACAAAAGGAGCTTGGCTTGAAGAAAACTTTAAAGCACCTGTGTTAAATTTATTACCTCTTTCTTCTTACTATTCAGTAAATCTACCACTTTTTGTTGATCCAAACGGAAAATTAGCAGCAGGATATTATTGTATAAGAAGAGCTATTCGAATTGAAATGTAATAGTAAAAGCAGCTACTCAAGTGGCTGTTTTTAAATTTTTATTAAGGTCAAAAAAAGTCAAATAATACTATTGACCTTTCCTGACTAAAGGTGTATACTTAATTCATGGTCAAGAGACCACAAAAGGAGGAATGAAGATGAATATTGAAAAAATGACAACAACAATGCAACAAGCATTAGGCCAAGCGCAACAAATTGCGATGGTCCGTAAACATCAAGAAATAGATATTCCTCATTTATGGAAAGTATTTATGGAACCAAATCACTTTGCTAGAAATTTATATAGTGATTTACAAGTGAATGACAAAGAATTTGAGGAATTAATTGATAAAGAATTAGACCGTATTTCTGTAGTGGAAGGGCAAAATGTCCAATACGGTCAAAGTATGAGTCAAAACTTATATCGACTCTTTACAGAAGCTGAAAAGATTAGAGAAAGCTTTAAAGACGATTACTTATCTACAGAGGTAGTTGTACTTGCATTAATGGAACTACAAAATCATCCATTAACACGCTATTTAGTACAACAGCATATAACCAAAGAAAATTTGAGAGCTCGAATTGAAGAGCTAAGAGGGGGAGAACGTGTGACTAGTCAAAATCAAGAAGAACAATATGAAGCATTATCAAAATATGCACGTAATTTAAATGAAGCTGTTCAATCTGGTAAACAAGATCCAGTCATTGGACGTGACGAAGAAATTCGAGATGTGATTCGTATTTTATCTCGTAAAACAAAGAATAACCCTGTCTTAATCGGGGAACCTGGTGTTGGTAAAACAGCAATCGTTGAAGGATTAGCGCAACGTATCGTTAAAAAAGACGTACCAGAAAACTTAAAAGATAAATTAATCTACTCATTAGATATGGGTGCTTTAATCGCAGGTGCAAAATACCGTGGTGAATTCGAAGAACGTTTGAAAGCCGTTCTTAAAGAAGTAACAAAATCAGAAGGACGCATCATCTTATTTATCGATGAAATCCACACAATCGTTGGTGCTGGTAAGACAGAAGGCTCAATGGATGCTGGTAACTTACTAAAACCAATGTTGGCTCGTGGTGAATTACATTGTATTGGTGCTACAACTCTTGACGAATACCGTGAAAATATGGAAAAAGACAAAGCGTTAGAACGTCGTTTCCAAAAAGTACTTGTTCAAGAACCAACAGTTGAAGATACGATTTCAATTCTTCGTGGATTGAAAGAACGTTTCGAAATCCACCACAGTGTAAATATTCACGATAGTGCGTTAGTAGCTGCTGCGACTTTATCAAACCGCTATATTACTGACAGATTCTTACCAGATAAAGCGATTGACTTAGTCGATGAAGCCTGTGCTACAATCCGAGTTGAAATGAACTCAATGCCAACAGAACTTGACGCAGTCACTCGTCGTTTGATGCAACTTGAAATCGAAGAACAAGCGTTGAAGATGGAAAAAGATGACGCTTCTCAAAAACGTCTTGCTATTTTACAAGAGGAATTAGCAGAACAACGTGAAAAAGCCAATAACCTCAAAATGAAATGGGAAATCGAAAAAGAAGAAGTCAATAAAATCCGTAATAAACGTGAAGAAATCGATCATGCTAAACGTGAATTAGAACAAGCAGAAGCTGATTATAACCTTGAAAAAGCTGCTGAACTTCGTCACGGACGTATTCCAGCTCTTGAACAAGAATTGAAGGAATTAGAAGAACAAAATAAAGCGAATGCTGAAAGCACGCAACGTCTCGTTCAAGAATCAGTAACTTCAGAAGAAATTGCTCGAGTAGTGGGACGCTTGACAGGTATTCCTGTAACAAAACTTATGGAAGGCGAACGTGAAAAACTTCTTCACTTAGAAGATATTCTTCATGAACGTGTCATCGGTCAAGATGAAGCTGTACAAAAAGTAGCTTCAGCAGTACTTCGTTCTCGTGCAGGCTTACAAAATCCTAGCCGTCCAATCGGAAGTTTCTTATTCCTCGGACCTACAGGGGTGGGTAAGACAGAACTTGCTAAAGCTCTTGCAGAAGATTTGTTCGACTCAGAAGACCATATGGTTCGTATCGACATGAGTGAATATATGGAAAAACATTCAGTGTCTCGTTTAGTGGGAGCTCCTCCAGGATATGTTGGATATGAAGAAGGAGGCCAATTAACAGAATCTGTTCGTCGTAATCCATATACAATCGTTCTATTAGATGAAATTGAAAAAGCACATCCAGATGTATTTAATATCTTATTACAAGTATTAGACGATGGACGCTTAACCGATTCTAAAGGACGTGTAGTAGACTTCAAGAATACAGTGATGATTATGACAAGTAATATCGGTTCACAATTCTTGCTTGAAAATCAAGGTGAAACAATCGATGAAGAAACTCGTACAGCGGTAGAGGGTGTCCTAAAAGCAACCTTCAAACCTGAATTCTTAAACCGTATCGACGAAACAATCTTCTTCACACCACTTTCTAAAGACAATATTCGTGGAATCATTACGAAGATGTTGAAACAATTAGCCAAACGTGTAGAAGATCAAGAAATCGTCCTAAGCTTCACAGATGAATTGAAAGATTGGATTGCAGATAATGCTTATAATCCAGTGTACGGTGCTCGTCCAATTTCTCGTTATATTCAACGTGAAATTGAAACGCCACTTGCTAAAGAAATCATCCGTGCAAGCATCCTTCCAGGCGACCAAGTGAAATGTGATTTAGGAATTGATCATGTGACATTTGAAGTGATTGGAAAGAATGAATAATAAGTAATAATAAAACGCAATGGACATTTGTCCATTGCGTTTTTTTGTGCTTTATTGTTCTTCTTGAATACGACGTTTCCTAATACCCCAGAATTGGAAGTAGTCAGTACGGATAGCACCGTTATAGAGTTTGCGTTTCTTTGTCGCTTTTTGACCATAGTGATCTTCAAATGTTAAGTCGCTCGTTAAAATATATTTACTCCAAGTTGTCAGTGGTGCATAGGTTTCACCCATTTGTTTATAGATGGCTTGAGCTTGTTCTTCAGAAAGAAGACGGTCTCCGTATGGTGGGTTTGCCACAATTATTCCATTTTCTTTCTTAGTACGGAAGTCCTTTAATTGCATTTGCTTGAATTCGATTTGGTCTGCGACACCTGCTTTAATCGCATTTTGTTTAGCAATCTCAATCATTGAACCATCGATATCGGCACCAAGAATATCGAGTTGGATATCAGTGCGGATTTCTTTTCTTGCTTCTTCTCTGACTTTGTCAAATACGCCTGGAGTAAAGAATGTCCATTTTTCAGCAGCAAACGAACGATTCAATCCAGGAGCGATATTCTTACCAATCAGAGCCGCCTCAATTGGGATTGTCCCAGAACCACAAGTCGGATCGTAGAATGGTTTATCGGGATACCAACTTGTAAGCATCACAAGAGCCGCAGCCATGTTTTCTTTCAGTGGCGCGCCACCTTTTTCTGTACGGTAGCCACGTTTAAAGAGACTTGTTCCACTTGTATCAATTGTTAAAGTGACAACATCTTTTAAAATCGCCACTTCAATAGGGTAGAGGGCACCAGACTCAGGCAAGTGAGTACGACGATGATAAGCCTCGCTTAAACGATTGACAATCGCTTTTTTTACGATGGATTGGCAGTTTGGAACACTGTGAAGAGTCGATTTTACAGATTTACCAGAAACTGGGAATTCAGCATCGACTGGAAGAATTTTCTCCCAAGGAATCGCTTTTGTTTGTTCAAAGAGCGAGTCGAAAGTTTTTGCAGTGAACTGTCCCATAATGATTTTGATACGGTCTGCAGTTCGAAGCCAAATATTTGTACGAGCGATATCGTAGTCGTCACCTTCAAAGAAGGCTTTTCCGTTTTCTACTTGAACCTCATAACCCAAGTTGCGTAATTCTTTACCCACAAGAGCTTCGATACCGGCAGCAGCGGTCGCTACTAATTTATATTTTGTCATAGATTTCTCCTTTATTCGTAAAAAGAGGAGTGGACTCAAGGCCTCACTCCTTACCATTTGCTAAAAATCCTGAAGTAAACTTCTATAAGCCATGTTCTGTTCCATTTAATAGCAGGATCTATTAAATTTCAGTAATCATCTGTCTACACATGATGTGTCTCTTTTTTCGTTCATTTCCTAGTAAGAGTGCCCCTACCATAAGTTTGGGTTGCTCGCTCGAGGGGTTTACCGCGTTCCACCAATTTCGTTTCCAAAATTGCTTCGTCACTGTGGCACTTTCAAGAATACTAGAGCATAGCATTGCCGTAGCTCGTTTTTCTGCCGTCAACATGAAGTTGCCTTAGCTTATTGTTTCGCTAAGCACGAACACTACAAGCATCTCAGCTTGTGCGAGCATGGACTTTCCTCAGCATTGAATGCCGCGATTACTCAAAGTTTACTTAGTAATTAGTTAAATGTATCAATATTGATACATTTATGATTAATAATCGTTGTCACGTAATGGTGTAATTACACGTGTTTTATAAAAATCGTCATCATCTTCTGTTGAATCCAATGAAGAATGAGCACCATTTCCTTCTTCTAACTTCGAATCAAAAACATGTTTTTCTAGATTTGAAAGTCTTTTTAAAATATCAAAGTTAGTCACTCCTGAAGAAGAAACATTAGAAGTACGATTTACTTTTGATACAGTTGCTTGACGAGATAATTCGTCTACTTTTGTTAATAAACGTTCGTTTTCTGCTTGTAAAAAGCTGATTTCCTTTTGGAATGTGTCATAATCACGAATAATTAAGTCTAAAAATGCATCGACTTCTTCAATATCAAAACCTCTGAATGAGCGTTTAAATTGTTTTTGTAAAATATCTTTTGTACTTAATGAAATACGCGCCATAATTGCTTTCCCCTTTTTTAATCAATCATAATAATCATTAATTTAATTTATCTTCTTTATGATACTAAAATCACTAGGAAAATACAAATACGACAGAGTTATTTTTAGTTATTTTTAATGAAATTTGATATAATTTTTAAAAATAAACTTATAAAGTAGAGGATTATCATGAATTGGTTAGAAGTATCGGTAAATACACATTCAGAAAGTGTAGAAGTAGTAAGCTCTATTCTGATTGAATTAGGTTCTAAAGGAGTTTCTATTGAAGATCCACAGGACTATTATCAATTAACGGATGAACAACTTGAATGGTTAAAAGTTCAACAAAAAGATCTTTACGAAACAGATACAGTGATCGTTAAAGGATATTTTCAACCTTCACAGTGGTCAAAGGATTCAGATGTCCTTCTTCATGAAAAACTAGAGGAAATTAAAGTTTATGGCTTGCAAACAGGACCGCTATTCGTACAAGTGAAAGAAGTAGGAGAAGAAGACTGGGCTAATGCATGGAAACAATATTATTTTCCTGTGCGTGTCACGAGATTTTTAACAGTGGTTCCTAGTTGGGTTGATTATGAAAAGGAACAAGATGATGAGTTATTAATCGAATTGGACCCTGGTTTAGCATTTGGAACAGGAACACATCCAACGACTCAATTGTCCCTAACTGCTTTAGAGCAAACGATTCGAGGAAATGAGAGTGTTTTGGATGTGGGTACAGGATCTGGTGTTTTAAGTATTGCTTCTAAACTATTAGGTGCAAGTAAGGTGACTGCATTTGATATTGATGAAATGGCTACTCGAGTTGCGAAAGAAAACATTGCATTGAATCCTACCATTGGTGAAATTGAAGTTTTTGAAAATAATTTACTTGTTGGGGTAGATCAGAAGAGTGACTTAATCGTTGCGAATATTTTGGCTGAGATTTTACTTCAAATGCCAGAAGATGCTTATCGAAATCTGAATGATGATGGAAGGTTAATTTTATCTGGAATCATAGAGTCAAAAGCAAATGAAGTGAAGGAAGCTTATGAAAAAGCTGGATTTACTCTTGTTGAAAGAATGATAATGAGAGAGTGGAATTGTTTTATTATGAAAAAGGATGTTGAGTAAATGCAACGTTATTTTGTAAAAGGAATCGTTAGTGAAACTACTCATTCGCTTGAGTTTTCAAAGGAACAGATTCATCAGTTAAAAAAAGTGATGAGAATGAAAGTAGAAGAGCAGTTTGAAGTTGTGGATGAGAATAGTACCTTAGCCATAGTTGAACTAGTTTGTTTAGAACCTTTTGAAGTAAGAGTTATTAAGACCTTAAATCAAAAGGTGGAACTTCCCGTATTTACCGCAATTGCAGTCGGTTTATCAAAAGGAGACAAATTAGATTGGATTGTTCAAAAAGCAACGGAATTAGGAGTTAATGAAATTATTCCTATTGAGATGTCTAGAAATGTTGTGAAATGGAACAAGGATAAAGCTAGCAAAAAAACTGAAAGACTACAAAAGATAGCAGAAGAAGCAAGCGAACAGTCTCATCGATTAAAATTACCCTTTGTTAGTGAAGTAATGACGATCGACAGTTTGATTGAATACACAAAAACGTATCATCAAAAATTAATTGCATACGAAGAAGCTGCAAAAGAAGGCGAAAGGGTTCAACTTGTAAAGAGTTTACAAGCTTTAAAAGAAGGAGAAAAGATTGTTTTCGTTTTTGGTCCGGAAGGCGGCATTGACGAAAAAGAAGTAGCCAAATTACAAATGAATGAGTTTCATACTTGTTCATTAGGGCCAAGAATTTTACGAGCAGAAACGGCTCCTTTATATGCTTTAAGTGCATTATCATACCAATGTGAAATACTCCAATAAACTTCAGTTGACGATATTCGTTTAGAGCGGTACTATAAATTACTACATGCAATCAAGAAATGCTTAAGGAGATTCAAATGTCTAAAAATAAGACTTACACCTCAGATGATGTCCTTGCAATGTGTAAGGAGTACATGAATGAGAAGCACATTCAATTTATAGAAAAAGCGATTTATTTCGCAACCTTCGCTCATAAGGAACAAGTGCGTAAATCAGGTGAAGCGTATATTGTTCATCCTATCCAAGTTGCTGGGATTCTTGCGGAATTAAAGCTGGATCCTGATACTATTGCAACAGGGTTTCTTCATGATGTTGTTGAAGATACAGGATTTAGTATCGATGATATTGAGTATGAGTTTGGAAAAGATGTAGCATTTCTTGTAGAAGGTGTCACGAAATTAGGAAAAATCAAATATAAATCTCACGCAGAACAACAAGCGGAGAATCACCGTAAAATGCTTCTTGCGATGGCTAATGATTTGCGTGTGATTATGGTAAAACTAGCTGATAGACTACATAATCTTCGTACATTAAAATTTCATAAGCCTGAAAAACAAAGAATGATTGCGGAAGAAACGCTTGAAATTTATGCACCGTTAGCGCACCGTCTAGGGATGAATAAAATTAAGTGGGAATTAGAAGACACGTCTCTTCGTTATTTAAACCCACAACAATATTATCGTATTGTTCATCTCATGAATTCAAAACGTGATGAACGTGAAGAGTACATTGAAACGACGATTGAAAATATTAAAGAAGCGACTAAAGATTTGGAAATTGAAGCGGTCATTTATGGACGACCAAAACATATTTATTCCATTTACCGTAAAATGAAAGATCAAAAGAAACAGTTTAGCGAGATTTACGATTTACTTGCGATCCGTGTTTTAGTGGATAGTATTAAGGATTGCTACGCAGTACTTGGAGCGATTCATACGAAATGGAAACCAATGCCAGGTCGTTTTAAAGACTATATTGCGATTCCAAAAGCGAATATGTATCAATCCATTCATACAACCGTGATTGGTCCTGGTGGAAGACCTGTGGAAATTCAAATTCGTACCTTCGAAATGCACCAAGTAGCTGAGTACGGGGTTGCAGCTCACTGGGCTTATAAAGAAGGAAATAAAGAAAAAGTTACGAACGATCCATTGCAAAAACAATTAGATTGGTTTAAGGACTTAATCGAACTGCAAAATGAAACTAAAGATGCCAAAGACTTTATGAATAGTGTAAAAGGAGACATCTTCGGAGATAAGGTTTATGTCTTTACGCCAAAGGGAGATGTATCTGAGCTTCCTTTAGGTTCTGGGCCGCTTGATTTTGCTTATAATATTCATACTGAGGTTGGTAACAAAACAGTAGGGGCCAAAGTCAATAATAAGATTGTTCCATTGAACTACCAGTTAAAGACTGGGGATATTGTTGAAGTATTGACTTCTGCCAATTCATTTGGACCTTCCCGTGACTGGATTAACCTTGTTTATACGACTCGTGCGAAAAATAAAATCAAACGTTTCTTCAAATTACAAGATCGCGATGAGAATATTATCAAAGGTCGCGAGCTACTCGAAAAACAAATTACTGAGCTTGGATTTAATTTCAAAGACTTTATGACAAAACAAGGCATGAAAGACATTGCTGCTCGCTTCAACTTTGGAACGGAAGAAGATTTGTTAGCGGCAATTGGCTTTGGAGAAGTCTCTTATCAAACAGTTGCTAATAAGATGACCGATAAAGCTCGTAAAGAAATTGAGGACCAAAAAGTTGTTGAAACTGCTTTTGAGAAAACAACGACTCAAGGACAGAAGAAAGAAAGTCAAAAGATGAAAATTCGTCACGAAGGTGGCGTGATTATTGAAGGAGTAGACAATCTTTTAATTCGTTTAAGTCGTTGTTGTAATCCAGTTCCTGGGGACGATATTGTTGGTTATATTACGAAAGGTAGAGGAATTTCTGTTCATAGAAAAGACTGTCCGAACGTTCAACTACCTGAGAGCGAACAAAATCGCCTGATCGAAGTGGATTGGGAGGATGCTGCCAATATGGGTCAACAATACGATACAGAATTGGTTGTTGAAGGATATAACCGTAATGGATTATTGAATGAAGTCTTGAATGTAATCAACAGTACGACGAAATCTTTAAACTCGGTCAATGGGAAAGTTGATGCGAATAAGATGGCGACAATCTCCGTCAATATCGGAATTATGAATACGCAACAATTAGACTTTATTGTGGATAAGATTAAACAAATTCCCGATGTTTACAGTGTACGCCGTGTGATTTCATAGGAGGAGTTCATGAGAATAGTATTACAGCGAGTGAAGTCCGCGAGTGTATCGATTGAAGGATCTGTTGTCGGTGAAATCAATAAAGGGTTCCTCTTATTAGTTGGTGTAGGTCCTGATGATAACACAGATGATGCGTCCTATTTAGCTAGAAAGATTGCAGGCATGCGTATCTTTAGTGACGAGAATGGAAAGATGAATCTGTCGATTGACCAAGTCGGCGGAAAGATTTTATCTGTTTCGCAATTTACACTGTTTGCAGATACGAAAAAGGGGAATAGACCTTCTTTTACAGGGGCTGCCAGTCCTGAAGTAGCGAACCAACTTTATGAAGAATTCAATGAAATCCTACGCACAGAGTATGGGTTAACTGTTGCAACAGGAGAGTTCGGAGCAGATATGCAAGTGAGTCTTGTAAATGATGGGCCAGTAACGATTTTACTCGATACAAAAAATCAATAAAAAGAAAGCACAGGATTTCTCCTGTGCTTATTTTTTTTATCAAATGATTATGGACGTTTGTTTTCTAAGTCGGTTCTTACGACTAAAACGTCACAAGAGGCATTCCGAATCACGTATTCAGAAACTGAACCAATGAAGAGACGTTCTACAGCATTTAAGCCTGTAGCTCCCATCATGATAAGGTCTATATCGTAATTTTTTGTCAGTTGTTTAGAAATGACCACTTTAGGCGAACCATATTCAAATACGGTTTCAACATCTGTAAAGTTATGAGATTTAGCATAATCAACATATTCAGCAAATAAGTTTTCAGCTTGCTTACGAATTTCATCTGAAAAATTTCCTTCAAATCCAGTAGGTGTTTGAAGAGAACGAGTATCGATGACATGTGATAATAGAAGCTTCGCATGATTTCGTTTGGCAACTTCAATGGCTTTGTCAAATGCTAGTTTTGCTTCTTTTGAACCATCAATTGGAACGAGAATTTTTTCATATTCATGAAACATAAAATCACATCCTTATTCTTGATACTCTCATTATACACCTAAATTAAGGGAATGAAAAGGGAACCAAAAAGGAAGAAAATAGGAATTTAGGTAAAGAAAAACCACTCACGAAGAGTGGCCTAAAGTTAATAACTTTATATAGATTTCCAACGATGCCGTTTGATGTATTTGTTAGTTTGAACCCGCATCTAAAGCAGGTGGGCTTCTATGTATTACTTCCTAACTACCAAGTGAAAAGGCTTGTTATCAGTAACATCAATCTGAATCCCTAAAAAGTCGTAAATTGTTCGGTCAACACTTAGTAAATACCGCGCACATCATAGATCTCTATGTCATTATAGTAGCACATGAATAGGTGAAATGCAATAAATTTTTGGTACCGATTTCTTAAGAAATCACTAATTATTTTGACGATATTTTTGGTATTGTTTCATCAAGGCTTCCTCATAGGAAGAGGTTGGTTCTGCCTTAAAATATTCCTCATTTTTAAGAGCATCTGGCAAGTATTGTTGCTTTACAAAATGTTCAGGGTAGTCATGAGGATATTTATATCCAATGCCACGTCCTAACTTTGGAGCTCCTGAATAATGAGCATCTTTTAAGTAATCTGGAATACTTATTGCGCGACCTTTTCTGACATCCGATAAGGCACTATCGATTGAGCGAATAGCCGTATTTGATTTAGGTGAAAGGGCAAGTTCGATAATCGCATTTGCTAGTGGAATTCGAGCTTCCGGTAAACCTAGTCTTTCCGCAGCTTGCACAGCTGAGACAGCGCGAGCAGCTCCTTGAGGATTTCCTAGTCCAATATCTTCGTAGGAAATAACTAAGAGTCGTCTCATTAGACTTGTGAGATCTCCAGCTTCTATTAAACGAGCAGCGTAATGCAAAGCCGCATTTACATCTGAACCTCTAATGGATTTTTGAAGAGCAGAGATGACATCGTAATGGTGATCTCCGTCCTTATCGTAGGAGAGTGCCTTTCTTTGGATACATTCTTCAGCGATTTGAATCGTAATATGAATGATTCCATCTTCTCCAGGTTCAGTAGATTTCGCCGCTAGTTCAAGTGCGTTTAGGGCACTTCTAACGTCTCCGTTGGTACTACTTGCAAAGTGATTTAAGGCTTCTTCTGAGACGTCTAAATCAAGTTTTCCTAATCCACGTTCTTCATCTTCAATTGCATTGACGAGCGCCTTTATAATATCTTCAGGAGAGAGTGGTTTGAGTTCAAAAATTTGTGTACGACTGCGAATCGCTGGGTTAATTGATATATATGGATTCTCTGTCGTTGCTCCCACTAAAATAATTCGTCCGTTTTCTATATGCGGCAATAAAAAGTCTTGTTTCGTTTTATCGAGTCGATGAATTTCGTCCAGTAGCAAAATGACACTACCAGACATCTTTGCTTCTTCAGCAACGATTTGTAAATCTTTTTTTGTATCAGTTGCTGCATTTAGTTGTCTAAAGGATACTTTCGTACTTCCGCTAATAGCACTTGCAATACTAGTTTTCCCAGTTCCTGGAGGTCCGTATAAAATCATAGATGATAATTGTTTGGCCACAACCATACGATTGATAATTTTTCCAGGAGAGACAAGATGCTCTTGACCAATCACTTCTTCAATCGTTCGAGGTCGCATGCGGTAAGCGAGCGGTTGATGGTTCATTTCAGTTCCTCCTTAAATTTCTTTAAGTTAAGTGTATCATAAGTTGAAAGAATGATATAATAGGAAAGATTAAAACATCTTGTTAGGACAATAAATAGACTTCCCTTATAATAATATTGTTTGAAAGTGAGGAGAATGCATGGTGAATTATATAGATTATGCAGCAACAACTCCGGTTCATCCGGAAGTTTTAGAAGTGATTACAAAGGAAATGTCTTCTTTTGGGAATCCATCTAGTGTGTATCGCATTGGTCGTGAACAAAAACAAAAAATCGAACGTGTGAGAAAAGCTATTTTAAAAGAACTACAAGCCTCTCCACACGATGCCGTTATCTTTACTAGTTCAGGTTCAGAAGGAAATAATTTAGTATTCGAGAGTATTCGGGAGCATTTTGCAGAGGAAAAAGGACATATTATTATTTCCGCTGTAGAGCATCCTTCTGTTCGTAAATCAGCTGAATTTTTAGAACAAGATGGATTTGAGGTAACATATTTAGCTCCGAATAGAGACGGAAGTGTTGAGGTGTCGTCGGTTGAAAAAGCTCTAAGAGAAGATACTCGTCTTGTTTCTATCATGACCGTTAATAATGAAACAGGAGCCCGCTTTCCAATCGAAGAAATTGCAGCTCTTTTAAAAAACACGCCTACTTATTTTCATACAGATGCTGTTCAAGCCTTTGCACAAGAAGAAATTAATGTTGATGGTATCGACTACTTAACAGCTTCTGGGCATAAGATTTACGCGCCAAAAGGAATTGGATTTTTATATAAATCAAAAGATGCTCCTATTCACGCTTTAATTAAGGGTGGTGGACAAGAATTAGGGTTTAGAGCAGGAACAGAGAACGTTCCTTATATTTTGGGTCTGGAAAAAGCAATTCAAATTGTTGTAAATAGAAGAGACGAGTTAATTCAAACATATCAAAAGTTACGTGAGTACCTCATTGCTGAATTAACTCAAAAAGGCATTGCGTTTGAGATCAATGGTTTGGCTAATCCAAAGAATCCACATATATGTAATCTTTGGCTAAAAGGAAGAAAAGCAACGCAAACATTAATCTTTAATGATTTGAAAGATGTTTCAGTGTCTGCTGGATCTGCTTGTTCAGCCGGAAGCGTGCAAATTAGTCCGGTATTATCTGCAATGTATCCAGATGAAAGAGGTCGTCTTGAAGAGTCAATTAGACTTTCATTTGGAATGGGGTCAACGAAAGAGGATATTGATGCATTTGTGGATGCTCTCTGATAAAAGAGAGCTTTTGTTTAAAGGTAAAATATGGTAAACTAATTTTGTAGAAAAAGAAAGAGGAGAAACGTATATGGCATTTACACCAACTGCATCATTAAAAGGGTCAAACCAAGTATTTTCGGTTAGTCCAACATGTAAAGGATACACATTACGTGATAATGGCTTTACAGAAACAAAATCTGGAAATTTCCAACTAATTCGTAGTTTAGATAATACCATTGATGATCATCGTGGCTTAAAATTAAAAGTGATGGTTGACAAAGATAAAAAATCATTGAAAATTTCAACGGTTACTAAGAATGGTCTTCAAACAGTAGATTTGTATGGAAAATCAAATACAGCAATGGCTGTTGAAAAATTGGAATTCATTTTAGAAGGCTTAGTAGAACGTGGAGTTCTAGAAGTAACAACGAAATAAGGATAAAGAAAGAGAGACAGTTCAATTTGAACTGTCTCATTTATCATGCACGGGCAGAGTACCCTATGGACTGTTATTCGACTTCTGGTAGCGGTTTGAATTGTGCTACGAAGCTCAAGGTATCGCCAAAATAAAGATTCTCGCTAGGAACTTCATATAGCTCCTGCATTCTCTTGCTTAAAGAATATGGAAGATTAGTTGAATCTTTTTCATACTTCGTAAGCGTATCTTTGTTTATTTTAAGATATTTGGCGGCCTCTAACAGTGTTAAATTACGATTAACCCGTGCTGCTCGTAAAGAGATCATCATACACCTTCGCCCCCTTTTTCTCAATATAATTATAGTGAAAATGAAATCGTTTGTCAAAAGCACAACTGGGCAAAAATCCCAGTACTATCGCATTTTCAATGATTTTCAAGCAATTTTTTTGAAAAATTAAAAAATAAATTTAAAATTAAGGATAAATCTGACAACTCGACCTTCAAATCGACTAGTTCAGGAAATAAAAAGAAATGATGGTGAAAAAATGAGTAATGAAAAAATTAGGGTTGTTGTTGGCATGAGTGGAGGAGTGGATTCTTCCGTAACAGCTCTCTTATTAAAAGAGGCAGGATATGATGTCATCGGTATTTTTATGAAAAACTGGGATGATACGGACGAAAATGGTGTCTGTACGGCAACAGAAGATTATAAAGATGTTGCTGCTGTTGCAGAACAAATAGGAATTCCATATTATTCAGTGAATTTTGAGAAAGAGTACTGGGACCGTGTATTTGAATACTTCCTTCGCGAATATCGTCTAGGACGTACACCAAACCCAGATGTGATGTGTAATAAAGAAGTAAAGTTCCAAGCGTTTTTAGATTATGCACTGCAATTAGGAGCAGATTATGTGGCAATGGGCCACTATGCTCGTGTTGAGAAGGACGAAAACGGAATTGTTCACCTATTAAGAGGAAAGGACAATAATAAAGACCAAACGTATTTCTTAAGTCAATTGAACCAAAAGCAATTAGAAAAAGCGATGTTCCCAATTGGACACTTAGAGAAAAAAGAAGTGCGTGAGATTGCTGAAAAGTATGATCTTGCGACTGCCAAGAAGAAAGATTCAACTGGCGTATGTTTCATCGGAGAACGTAACTTCAATGAGTTCTTATCAAACTATTTGCCAGCTAAACCTGGTAAAATGGTGACCCTTGATGGAGAAGTAAAAGGCGACCACGCTGGACTGATGTACTACACAATTGGACAACGCCAAGGTCTTGGTATCGGTGGCGGTGGTAAGACGAATGATCCATGGTTCGTTATCGGGAAAGACTTATCAACAAACACTTTATATGTTGGTCAAGGATTCCATCATCCAAACCTTTACTCAGATAGCTTAACAGCAACAGATATTCAATTTACGAACGATTTACCAAGAGAGAAAACGTTCGAATGTACGGCTAAATTTAGATACCGTCAACAAGATACAAAAGTGAAAGTTGTGTTAGATGAAAAGGACCCAACGAGGGCAACGGTAATTTTTGATGAACCTGTTCGTGCGATTACACCTGGCCAAGCTGTCGTATTTTATAACGGCGAAGAGTGCCTTGGTGGAGGCATCATTGATATAGCGTTTATGAACGGGGAAGAACGTCAATACGTTTAAAATTTTAAAGAAAGGAGATAGCCAATGAGCGAGGCTAATTATATTGTTGGAGAAGTACTGACAACATTTTTTGAGAATGCACAAAATTTTTACAAAGTTTTGTTAGTCCGTGTGATTGAGTCAAACTGCGTGTCAGTAGATGACGAGATTGTTGTTACAGGTATTTTCGGCCAAATTCATTCGGATATCTCCTATCGTTTTAATGGAAAAATTGTCTCTCATCCAAAATATGGGGAACAATTCCAAGCAGATAACTATCAACAAACACAACCTACTGGAAAAAGAGGTCTCATTCAATATTTTTCAAGCGCTCATTTTCCAGGAATTGGGGAGAAAACTGCCGAGAAAATCGTCGAAAAATTAGGAGAAGATGCCCTCGAACGCATATTAAATGACGGCAATGCTCTGGATGGAATTACAGGATTAACGAAAAAGAAAAAGGAAATGATTCGTGAAGTTATTACTCAAAATCAAGGCACAGAAAAACTGATGTTTGAGTTAACGAATTTAGGTTTTACTCCTTCTATCGCGCAAAAAATTATTGGAATGTTTAAAGATAAAGCTAAACAGATTTTAGACGAAGATCCTTATCTATTGTTACAAAAAATTGAAGGTCTTGGATTTAGGCGGATGGATAGTATTGCTCAATCAATGGGAATTGATCCTGATGATGCATCAAGAATAAAAGGTGCCTTATTTATTGTTACTAGAGACTTTTGCTACCAGACTGGCGATACTTATATTTCGAGTGAAGTCTTAATTACTCAAGCACAGCGTTTGTTAGAATCCTGTCAGAATTATTTAATTGATCCTGAAAAATTGGTAGATGCTTTGAATGATTTAATTCGAGAAGGCGTTGTTTATTCAGATGAAAGTAGAATTGCTATCGCTTCTCTTTATTTTGCAGAGCTTGGAATACGAAATGCAATTTCTAGAAGAGTGACTAATGAAAAAGACTCTCTTTCTAAAGAATCCATTAGTAAAGCGATTCAAAGGACTCAAGAAAAATTTGACATCATTTATGATGAATTCCAAAAAGAAGCCATTCATCAAATTATGAATGAACCGATATTTGTATTAACAGGTGGACCTGGTACGGGAAAAACAACGATTATAAATGCTGTGATTGATGTCTATTGCCAATTGAATGAAATTCAAGATGTAGAAGATGCTCTAGTTTTAGCAGCTCCGACAGGGCGTGCGGCTAAAAGAATGAATGAACTCACGGGATTTCCTTCATCAACAATCCATCGTTTGTTGGGAATTGCTATTGATAGTCCCGAAGAAAGTTTTGAAGATAAAGAGATTAATGGTGAGTTTTTAATCATTGATGAAATGTCAATGGTGGATACGTGGTTAATGAATCGTGTATTAAAGGCTTCTCCGGATCGTTTGAAGATATTGTTAGTCGGTGATAGTAACCAATTGCCTTCGGTTGGACCTGGTCAAGTCCTTACAGATTTACTTGAAACAAAATCAATTCCTTCAATGGAGTTGAAACGAATCCATCGTCAGACAAATCAATCTTCTATTGTAGAATTAGCTCACTGTATTAAAGATGGGTTTTTACCGAATAATTTCGCTCAAAAACAGCTAGATAGAAGTTTTCTACCATGTACTCCGGAGCGCCTAGTGTCGATTATCGAACAAGTAGTGGTCGCAGCTTTGAAAAAAGGCTACACGAAAAAAGATATTCAAGTATTAGCTCCTATGTACAAGGGAGACTCTGGAATAAACGCCATTAATCAAATGATGCAAGAAATATTAAATCCGAAAATTGGAAATAGTGTTCGTGAGGTGGAATCGTTTGATAGAGTGTTTCGTGTTGGAGACAAGGTTCTCCAATTAGTGAATCTTCCGGAGGAAAATGTTTATAACGGAGATATTGGGGAGATTACGGCAATTCAATTTGCAAAAGAAAATGAAGATCAAGTAGACAAGATTTATGTTCTATTTGACCAAACTGAGGTGGAGTACACTAGAACGGATTGGCAACAATTAACTTTAGCCTACTGCTGTTCCATTCATAAGGCGCAAGGCTCCGAATTTAAAATGGTGATTCTACCAATGGTTAATCAATATTCTAGAATGCTACAAAGAAATCTTCTGTATACAGCAGTTACTAGAGGTCAACAGTACTTAATTTTATGTGGAGAGGCTGGAGCCTTTCAAAAAAGCGCGACCACCATTTCCCCTAAAAGAGCAACTTTTTTACAAGAATTCCTTAGAGATTTGAGTACAAATGCTTTTGACGAATTTGTAGAAAAAATTGTAGAAGATAGCAGTGATACTCATTCATTTAATGTAGAGGAGTCCCATTCAAAAGAAAACGTCGTGTTAAATATGAGAATAATCGATGAGGACTTGATTTCACCGATGATTGGAATGGAGGATCTTTCTCCATATGACTTTATGAAAAGAAGTTAGAATTTTTTCTGACTTCTTTTTTGTTTTTCCAGGAATCAATTGATATCTGTCCTTGATATAAGGTAAAATGAATACAAATGATTATGAAAGAAGGACAGCAAATGAATAGACAAAAACATTTTTTAGTATCAGAAGATGCTGTGCCACCGGTTTTTTCTAAAGTTTTGCAAGCAAAGGAATTACTTGCTACTGGACAAGCAAAAGATGTAACCGAAGTAGTGAAAATGGTTGGCATCTCCAGAAGTGTGTACTACAAATATTATCGCAAAGTACAAGGTTTCTCCTCTGTGAATGCAGGAAGAAAAGCTTCTATCAATATTCATATGAAGAACATTAGAGGAACGTTAACGAAAACGCTAGATGTATTTGCGAGTCGTAACATGAATATTTTAACGATATTCCAAGGATTAGCCATTCATAGTGTAGCGGTTGTTCAAATTATGATTGATATTTCTGAAGCAACTGTTAGTGTAGAAGAAGTATTGAAGGAAATCAGCTCATTAGAAAATATTATTTCCGTTGAGCTCCAAAGTATTGAATAATGACAATGAAATTTTTGGATTATTTAAATCATAATCAGATTAAGGTTCTTATTTTTGATAAGGATGGTACGCTTACAGATACTTCCGCTTTATGGTTGGAGCCTACTTTACAAGTTATCGAAGCTTTATTAGCGAGAAATGGAATGCGTTTAGATAAAGAGGAAAATCGGACTTTATATGGAAAGTTAGGAATTACCAGCTCTGAAATAATTGAAAATAGTGTTATTGCATCAGGAAGCGTTCGAGACATGCTGGAAGTGATTGCTCAATTTGGAGAGTTTGATATTGAGGAGAATTATCAGTTTACGGTTCAATTTTTTTATCAATATATTACTTCCAATCCAGATAAAATTATCGCTCTTGGGAATGTTAAAAAGACTCTTCAACGATTCAAAGAGTTGGGTTTTATGTTAGCTTTAGTAACAAATGATTCGAAATTACCAACTAAAGCCGTATTAGAAGTATTGAAGGTAGAATCTTTATTTGATTTTATCGGAACGACTGATGAATTTCCTTCTAAACCTGCTATAGATTCATTAAAGAGCATTTCAGAGAACTATCATGTCGCTTTCAATGAAATGATCTATATTGGTGATTCTGCTATTGACGAAGAGTTTGCAAGTCATACTGCAGGCTTTGTAGCTGTTGTGAATAACGAAGACAATGAGAATTGTTTTAAAACCGCATTCGTTAAAGTAAATTCCATCGAGGAGTTAATAAAGGAGAATTAATGGAACTTACTACTCAAAAAAATCATAAAATAAAACATTTACTAAAAATATTGATTCCTGTCTTAATTTATCAGTTAGCGAATTATTCAGCTCAATTTATCGATACAGTAATGACAGGACGTTACAATGAAGTTCATTTAGCTGGGGTTTCGATTGGAGGAAGCCTATACTCACCGTTCTTTACAATGTTGACAGGGATAGTCTCTGGGTTAGTTCCAATCGTTGGCCAATATTTAGGTCAAAAGAAAAAAGAGAAAATTATAGAAGTCATGCGTCAATATTTACTGATTGGAATTTTTCTTGCTTTTCTATTATTTCTTTTTGGCTGGATATTTTTGAAGCCCACTTTAGGGATTATGAATTTAGAGATTTCGGTGGAAAAGATTGCGTTTGAGTACTTATCCTGGTTATCTCTTGGGTTAGTACCTTTACTATTATTTAGCGTAATGCGATCATTTGTAGATGCCCTAGGATTAACCAAACTTTCAATGCTATTAATGGTTTTAGTGGTCCCGTTGAACGTATTTTTTAACTATTCTCTGATTTACGGTCAATTTGGTTTTCCTGAAATGGGAGGGCCAGGAGCGGGGCTGGGAACGGCTTTAGCTTATTGGGGCTTATTATTCATTGCTTATTTTGTTTTTAAATGGCACTCAGAATTAAAAAAATATCCCATTTTTAAGTGGGAAGGAATCCGGTTCTCTTTATGGAAGGAACCTTTTAAAATTGGATTTCCCATTGGATTATCGATTTTTGCAGAAGTTGCAATTTTTTGTTTTGTAGGATTATTAATGGCAGGGTTTGGAACAACGGTTATTGCAGCTCACCAAGCCGCTATGAACTTTGCTACATTGATTTATGCTTTTCCTATTAGTATTTCTACCGCTTTAACGATTATTGTATCCTTTGAAGTTGGGCAGAAAAATATTTTATCAGCGGTTCAATATAGTAAGATAGGGATTTTGACCTCCTTTATCATTGCAGTTGTGACGCTTATATGTTTAGCGTTAAATTTGAATACCATAGCAAGTTTCTATGGAAGTGAAGAGGAGTTTATTAAAATTACTATTCAATTTTTAGCATATAGTTTACTTTTTCAACTATTTGATGCTATTGCTGCTCCTATACAAGGAATTTTAAGAGGATTTAAGGATGTTCAAATGCCGTTTATCTTGTGTTTAATTGGATATTGGCTCATTGGGCTACCCATTGGTTTCCTTTTACATTATGGTTTTAATTTCGGTCCATTTTCATATTGGATAGGATTAATTTTGGGCTTAATGTCCAATTGCACGTTTTTAGTCTTTCGTCTAAAACGAGCTGTTATTAAAAATAAAATTAATAGAGGTGGAAATGATGTATCAAACACAAAATGATGATTTTAATATTGAGGAAACTTCTCCTTCAAAAGAGAATGTAAAATCTGAATACAAGAAAGATATTTTATCAATTGCAAGAAGACTATTAATCTATTTTATAATCTTTTTCTTCTTTAGCCTTTTAGGAAGATCTGTATTAAGACATATGCAATTAGATTCAAAATATCATTATTTACTGATGGATACTAGCTTTGTTTATACCATTACAGCTGTATTTTTGTACATTGGTGCGTTTGTTGGCCTTATTGCTTGGGTCGTTAAAACTAAATTCCCATTTAAACGGATTTTTGAACATGTTGCTCCTAAGAAAATGAACGTAGGAACTTTCTTCTTAATCTCTGGTTCCATTTTTGGGATTCGTTTCGTTTCTAAGTTGATTCTAATGGGAATCGATAAATTATTTACACAAATGGGGATTCCTGCTACGCTTTTAGGAGATGCTTCTCCAGAAATTACGAGTAGTATTGTATTTGTACTTTATTTAGGCGTTGTTGCTCCATTTATTGAAGAAGTTATTTTTAGAGGTTTTATTGGATACCGAATGGAACGCTATGGGAAAATATTTGCGATTGGTTTTTCTGCAATGATTTTCTCTTTATTCCATGCAAATTTATCACAAGAAATTTTTACATTCTTCTTGGGAATTCTGTTAGCCTATATTGCATTTGAGTATGGATTCCAATGGGCTGTAGCGTTTCATATGATTAATAACTTTATTTTTGCAATTATTGTGGATGTTTACCTTTCTCCTGCCATTGTGATAGACAAACATCCACTCCATTCGATTTTAGAACTTCTAGGATTTGTTCTATTAATTTATATTTTATTTGCAAAATTACCAGAGATTAAAGCTTACATTAGTGAGAATCATGCCTTTAAAGGAATTGGGTTCATCACTTTTACTAAATGGCAGATTGTTTTATATATTCTAGTGATATTGTACTATTCAGTTGGAATTTACTTTATCCAACGTGGTTTCTAGGAGGTTTACAATGAATACAATCTATTTAGAAGACACTGTATTTACTACTTTAAAGGAACACCCAGAAGTAAAGGATTTGTTAGTGGAAATCGGGTTTACTCCCTTAAATCAACCACAAATGGTACAAACAGTGGGGAGAATAACTAGTCTAAAAAAAGGGTCAAAGATCGCTAAAATTCCACTGACTACCATTGTAGAAACTCTTGAAGCGAATGGATATATCGTAAAAGAAAGCAGGGATTAGATGGCTAAAGAAGATTACACTATGGAAGAACGTCAAGAAATTCTAAAAAATCTAATGCTCAGACTTCACGCGGGTGAGGATAAAGAAGTTATTCAAGAAGAGTTCAATGAAGTGTTTGACGAGATTTCTCCATACGAGATTCAATTGATGGAAAGAAACTTAATGAGTGAAGGTATTACTTTTGCTGAAATCATGAGTTTATGTAATGTTCACGCCAATTTGATGGGTTCTAAAGTGAATACACAAACATCAGTAGCTGATTTTGAACAACCAGGACATCCAGTTCATGTGATGAAAATGGAGAATTTGGCTATTAGAGGGGCTTTAGATAGAGTGGAGCGCCTCTTAGTCAATTATCTCGAAACAAAGGATTCTACAATTGAAAAAGGATTAAGAAGACAAATTTCTTTGCTGGATCAGTTTGAAAATCATTATCAACGTAAAGAGTATGCGATGTTTCCGATAATGGAAAAAAAGGGAATTACAGCTCCTCCAAAAGTGATGTGGGGAGTTCACGACCAAATAAGAGATTTGTACCGTGATTTCAAAAAAGCTTTGAACGATGGTAAAGAATCCACTTTGGAAGAATTTCAAATAGCCCGTGACGAAATGTTAGAGATGATTCAAAAAGAAGAAAATATCTTAATCCCCATGGTAGAGCAAGTATTTCATGTAGACGATTGGGAGACAATAGCATCTCAGTCGCCTGATTATGGATACTGTATCGTAAAACCAGAAAAAGAATGGGCTGTTAAAAAATCTTTTTCTCCAGTAAAAGAAGAAACACAAGTTGAATCAGAGGGAGATATTCCTTTATCTACCGGTTCGCTTTCGTTAAAAGAATTGAATTTAATTTTAAATTTATTACCGATGGAATTATCTTTTGTAGACGCTCAAAATATAGTTAAGTACTACAACGAAGGAAATGGCGAAGAAAAAATCTTTAAGAGAACCCCAAGTGCAATTGGAAGAGATGTTATTCTGTGCCACCCGCCTCGTGTCCATGAAACGGTCCAAACGATTTTTGAACAATTAAAATCAAAACAGAAAGAAAAAGAAGAAATGTGGTTTAAAACACAAGATAAAATGGTTCATGTGACCTATCATGCTGTTTGGGATGAAGAAGGGAAGTATAGGGGATGTCTTGAATATGTTCAAGATATCAAACCGCTTGTTAAGCATTTCGAAGAAGCAGATATAAAGCGAACACTTTCGTAATTAAAATTGATGTGTTACAATCTTTCTGGAAATGAATTTATACCTAAACGTTATACTTTAAAGGAGTTACAATTTTATGTACACGCAGATGATTCTTGGCGCAATTGCAGGACTCAGTTTATTCTTATATGGGATGCAATTGATGGGCGATGGATTACAAAAAGTTGCAGGTGAAGGATTAAAAGGAATCATACGTAGATTAACAAAAAATCGTTTGATGTCCGTATTAGTAGGGATGTTTGTAACTACTATTATTCAGAGCTCTTCAGCAACGACAGTAATGGTTGTTGGTTTCGTAAATGCCGGTCTTATGACACTCGCTCAAGCGGTTGGAGTTGTCTTCGGGGCCAATATTGGAACGACCATTACAGGACAAATGGTTTCCTTTAATTTATCACAATGGGCACCGATTGTCATAGCTGCTGGTTTAGTGGCTAACATGCTAACGAAAAATCCAAAAGTAAAAGAAGCGAGTGAAATCTTTATAGGTTTTGGGATTCTATTTATCGGGATGAGTACATTAAGTAACTCACTAGAACCTTTAAAAGAATTACCTGAATTTACAAACTGGATTCTTCAATATGGTAGTAACCCTTTTATTGGAGTTGGAATTGGTCTGTTAATGACACTTGTATTGCAAAGTTCATCAGCAACCATTGGGGTATTAATTGCTCTTGCCAGTCAAGGTGTTCTTCCAATTACAACCGCTGTGTTTATCATCTTTGGTGATAACATCGGAACGTGTACGACCGCATTAATTAGTAGTTTAGGTACTTCTCGCCGAGGAAAACAAGTAGCTTTATTCCACTTAATGATTAATATCATTGGTACAATTTACTTCATGCTTTTCTTAAGTAACATTCTTGTGAATGTCGTTGAAAGCATTGATCCAGGGAATGTGGCTCGACAAATTGCCAATGCGCATACGATTTTTAATATCGTAAATGTAATTATCTTATTCCCATTCACAAATCTTCTAGTGAAATTAATCCAAATGATTATTCCAGATGGGGAAGATGAAGAAGAAAGCATTACGCGTTATCTTGATAAACGCATTTTGGTTACTCCTTCAATTGCCTTAGAAAATACCATGTATGAATTTGCGGCAATGGCTCAAGAAACCATTCAAGCTCTTGATAATGCAGTAGGCGCAGCTCGTAACAGAGATAAAAAGCTTGTTAAAAAGGCACTTGAGAACGAGAAGAATATCAACGCTTATGAAAAAGCGATTGTTAAGTATTTAGTGGAAATTTCTCAACAAAAAGTTTCTGCTAAAGACCAGCAAACAATCGATGAATTATTTAGTACTGCAAATGATATTGAACGTATCGGGGATCATGCAGAAAATATTGCTGACTTTGCAAAATCGATTATCGAACGTGAAATTTTTCTTGATGAAGATACCGTTAAAGAATTAGACGGAATCTATGAGCTTATTAAAAGTGGTTTTGCATTATCTATTGATGCATTGTCTACTGGAGACCAAGAGAAAGTCCAACAAGCAATCCAAATTGAACGTGACATTGATAAATTAAAAATTGAAGTACGCGATAAGTATATGAAACGTATGAATAAAGGAATTGCTTCAGCGGAATCTGGAATCTTTGTTATGGATTTACTCAGTAACTTAGAACGTGTGAGTGACCATTTCAGAAATATTGCTGAAACTGTGGAACGTTTAAAACGTCCGGTTATTGTAACTGAATAATTAAATTTTCCGTAGGCATTTTGTCTACGGATTTTTTGTGAAAATGCCTTTATACCGTATACGGTATATACCTTATAAGGTATAATGAGTTTAGGAGGGATGTTTATGGGAGAAACATTTGAGATTGGCGAATCTGGATATGAGGATATTAAAGATTTACCTTATAATGAGTTAGTAAAAATACTTACGATACTGACCATTATTGAAGAAGAAGGTCTGACACCTGCTGTTTGGGAAAAATGGGGAGCGGGTAAGGATAAACGAGAGTATTTACTCTTTGAAGTTTCAAGAACGTATAAGGAAGGTGTTCCAAATGGGCCAATACCAGAAGAAACTATACACTCAGTTAAATACTACGTATCCTAATTTTGTATCTGATTTTAATAAGGAGTATTCGAAGCAAAAGATTGCCTTGCAGTTAGTTGAACTTCGATTGGAAACGGGTCTTTCTCAAAGAAAATATGCCAAAGCGAATGAACTGATGCAAAATAAAGTTTCTAATCTTGAAAAGGGAAGGAGTAATCCGAGACTATCGACGATTATTGAGATGGCTGCGAAGAATGGGTATAAGGTTGAATTAAAATATACCAAGTAAGCAAGTGAGCTAGTCTGAAGCAGGCTAGCTTATTTTTATGTCACAGTTAGTACAAAGGTTTAAAAAAGAGTGAGAGTATGATAGAATGAATCGAATTCATAAACAAAGGAGAACGAAATGTTAAAAGTACAAAATGTAAGTCTATTATTTTCAGACCGTAAATTGTTTGACGATGTAAACATCACTTTTACTCCAGGGAACTGTTATGGGGTTATTGGTGCGAATGGTGCCGGAAAATCAACTTTCCTAAAAATCCTATCTGGAGAATTACAACCAACAACAGGTGAAGTGATTCTAGATCCACATGAACGTTTAACAGTCTTAAAACAAGACCACTTCGCATTCGAAGATGAACGCGTCATTGATACAGTAATCATGGGACATAAACATCTTTATGACATCATGAAAGAGAAAGATGCCATCTATATGAAAGAAGATTTCTCTGATGAAGATGGTATTCGCGCCGCTGAACTTGAAGGGGAATTTGCTGAACTAAATGGTTGGGAAGCGGAAAGTGATGCTTCTCAATTACTACAAGGTTTAGGAATCACTGAAGACCAACACTACAAATTAATGAGCGAATTAGTCGAAGCAGACAAAGTTAAAGTGTTACTTGCTCAAGCATTATTCGGTAAACCAGACGTTCTTTTATTAGACGAACCTACAAACGGTTTGGATGCAAAATCAATCGCATGGTTAGAAGAGTTCTTAATCAATTTTGATAACACAGTCATCGTTGTTTCCCATGACCGTCACTTCTTAAACAAAGTATGTACACATATGGCGGACGTTGACTTTGGTAAGATTAAATTGTTCGTTGGTAACTATGATTTCTGGTTACATTCAAGCCAATTAGCTGCGAAATTATTAGCAGACCAAAACGCGAAAAAAGAAGAAAAAATCAAAGAGTTACAAGAATTCATCGCTCGTTTCTCTGCGAATGCTTCTAAATCAAAACAAGCGACTTCTCGTAAGAAAATGTTGGATAAAATTACATTGGATGATATTCAACCTTCAAGCCGTAAATATCCATTCGTTGGATTCTCACCAGCGCGTGAAATTGGGAATGACTTATTATTAGTCGAAGGCCTATCAAAATCAATTGATGGCGAAGTGATTTTCGAAAATGTAAGCTTCCAATTATCTAAAGATGATAAAGTTGCTTTCTTAAGCCGTTCAGATATTGCGATCACCACATTATTCAAGATTTTAACAGGCGAAATGGAAGCAGACAGTGGTACATTCAAGTGGGGTGTTACAACTAGTCAAGCATACTTACCAAAAGATATGACAGATGAATTCTCAAACGAAAAATTAAACATCTTAGAGTGGTTACGTCAATACGCACCAGTAGAAGAGCAAGATAACACCTTCTTACGGAGCTTCTTAGGTCGTATGTTATTCTCTGGAGACGATGTTATGAAACAAGTAACGGTTCTTTCAGGGGGAGAAAAAGTGCGTTGTATGTTATCTAAATTAATGCTTTCTAAAGCAAACGTGTTAATCTTAGATGATCCAACAAATCACTTAGACTTAGAATCAATCACAGCATTGAATGATGGTTTAATCGCGTTCAAAGGTTCATTACTATTCTCAAGTCATGACCACGAGTTCATTCAAACAACAGCAAACCGCATTATCGAAATTGGACCAAAAGGCATTGTAGACCGTCTTGGCTCTACTTATGATGAGTTCCTTGAAGATGAGGCAGTTCAAGCACGTGTAGATGCTTTATATAATTAATGGACTAGACCAGAAGAGTGAAATGTCTTCTGGTCTTTTTGGTGTTTTTAGTGTAGGATAAAGTTAGTAGAGGAGGTATTCAAATGACAAAAATTTATTTTGCAAGTCCATTATTCTCGGAAATGGAATTAGCCTTTAACAAAGTACTCGTAGAAAAGATTCGTAATCAGTTTCCAGGAGTAGAGGTGTATTTGCCACAAGAACAAATGGCGATTAATGATAAGAGCTCGTATGCAGACTCAACAATGATTGCCCAATATGACACAGATGCGTTATTAGATTCTGATTTAATGATTGCGGTATTAGATGGAGCGGTCATTGATGTTGGTGTTGCAAGTGAAATTGGAGTAGCATACCATGCAGATATGCCAATTCTTGGCTTATACACAGACAGTCGCCAACAAGGAGCAGATAATCCTCAAAAAATAGCTGCCTTGCAAGAGGTAGCTGAATCACAATTTAGCTATGTAAATTTATATACAGTAGGCTTGGTAAAACTTAGAGGAGAGATTGTTTCTAGCAGCGATGAATTATTAGAAGCTCTAAAAGCCTATCTTAAGGAATCATAAAACTGTAAACTTTTGTTACAACTTTGTAATATAACTGATACGTTCTCCATATGTTCCTCTTGTAAAATAAGGAGTATGTTGGAGAAAGTGTGGTGAATATCGCTTTTGAAAAAGATGAAAAAACTATTTTTGACAACAACAGCATTCTTTTTAGTTGCAGGTCCTTTAGCTCCTTCTGTGTTTGCAGAAGAAACGGATGTGCAAAAATTAGAAGCTCAATTATCGTCAGAACTACAAAAAGTGAATACAAAGTATCAAGAAATTGAAAGTTTAAACCAACAGATTGAATCGCTTCATAAAGAGCAAGAAACTCTTGCGGAAAAAGTGAAAACTCAAGAAGCGAAAGTGGAAGAAAGAAAAGTGGTTGCTAGCAAAAGATTGCAATTGATGCAAATTTCAGATTTAGCAACTTACAGTATCCTTCACTTATTAAATTCAGAAAGTATTTCAGATTTTCTAAATCGTTTATTTGTATTTCAACAGTTCTTCCAATCCGATGAAGAAGTATTGAAGAACTTGGCAGATCAAGTGAATGAGTTGAATCGTTTGAAATCTGAAGCTTCTCAGGCACAAAGCGATTTAGAAACTAAGAAAGAAAAATTAACTTCTGAAAGTCAATCCTACCAAAGCTCAATTGAAGGACTTAAGCAGTTGATAGCTGACAATAAAGCGACATTTGAGAAGATGGAAAAGGAAAAGAAAGAAGCAAAAGTAGCTTTTTCACCTACAATTGCTGCATTAACGAGTGATTCTAAACAAACGAATCAGGTGGCGCCATCTACTTCAGGTCAAGAAACGACAGCTGCTAAACCAGTAGCCGCTGAGCCTTCAACGTCGACGACTCAAGCAGCTCCTACTACGACTGAGACGCCTACGACTACCTCAAACAGTTCAAGTTCCTCACAATCTAGCGGAAGAACACTACAAGTAGTCGCGACTGGATATTCATATAATGAACCAGGTTTAGGATACTATACAGCAACAGGAATTGATTTGCGCTCTAATCCAACTGTCATTGCGGTGGATCCAAGTGTCATTCCTTTAGGAAGTTTGATTGAGGTTCCTGGTTATGGAGTTGCAATTGCTGGGGATACTGGTAGTGCGATAAAGGGAAATATAATTGACCTTCATTTCGTTTCTGTCGATCAAGCCAATCAATGGGGAAGACGAACAGTTACAATTAAAATTTTAAAATAACAGGAAAACACTCTTGAGACCAAGAGTGTTTTTTTGTTATTAATATTTTTTAATTATTTAGTTTTCTAATTCGTCTTTATTTTCACGAATCCATTCTTTAATTTGATGAATCAGGGGAAGTAGCCTTTTTCCTAAAGGCGTCAATCCATAATAGGTTTTATGACCAGTACTGGCCTTACCACGTTTGTATAGAATGTTGATTTCGATTAAATCATTTAAAGATTGGGTGAGGACTTTACGAGAAATGGAACCGAGTGTTCTTTCAATTTGCGCAAAATACATTTCTTCTTTTTCTAGAGTTAATAAGATAAAGACACTCCATTTTCCTAACAAGGGGAGAGCTAATTTTCGTAAATATGTTTCATTTTCCATATGCAGGCACCTCAAAGTAACTTCTATTAATCGTATAATTATTCTTTATAATTATACATATTAACATGTATTTAGACTATTAAGGAGGAAAAAAATGTTTTTTAAGACGTTTGAATTTGATTTTGAGACGAGACGCTTAATGTGGTACTGCCCATATGGAGGAAGTGATTTTGCTGAGGTTTCTACTACTGCAGAAAAGATTAAAGAAAGAGACTATGAGTCTTGGTATACTGAGTGGAAGGAGATTGGGGATTTATTAACAAGTAGATTTTATATAAGTGATATCTCTAAAGGAAAGGCTTTTTTAAGAGCTAGTCGTTATTATCAAGCTGCTGAATTTTTCTTACATCCAACTGACTCTCGGAAGTTAGAAGTCTATAACAATTCCGTTGAATACTTTTATCGTGGGTTAGACCTTTTACAAATTCCGTATCAAATGAAAAACATACATTTTAAAGAAGTGACTTTACGTACCTTATCATTTAGAACAACAAAAAAATGTAAAGGAACTTTACTAATTTGTAGTGGTTTTGATGGATTGTTGGAGGAACTTTATTTCACAAATGTTAAAGCAGCTTTAGACGAAGGATATAATTGTATCCTTTTTGAGGGACCAGGGCAATCCCATGTCATACGCTATCAACATAAAGCTTTTATACCCAACTGGGATACGGTTGTTTCTCAGGTAGTAGATGCTTACAAGGATGAAATTGTATCTCCTAAAATTGGAATTGGGTTATCTTTAGGTGGTTTACTTATGGCTCGTACTTCTAATTTAAATCCACAGGTATTAGACAAAGTAGTATTGTATAATTATTTTCCGTCCTTACTAGATTCCTTTAAAACGAGTATTCCAAAATTCCTACATCGTTATCTTGAAACTGGATTCCCAGTAGCAATTGAGAAAATTGTTTCTTTCTATATCAAGAAAGTTCCGTTCTTAAATTGGCAAATCGAAAACGCAAAATGGGTGTTTGGAAAGAGCTCCTTAAATGAACTTATTCGTTATTGTAGGGAATTCGAAGAGCTTCCGGTGAATAATCCAGTGTTGGTTTGTGTTTCAAAAAAAGATAACTATTATGATTCGTCATTTGGGATCGAATACTACCATTCACTCAGTATAAAAGAAAAGAGATTAGTTGTATTTGATAAAGAAAAATACTTTAGCGAACTTCACTGTCAGAATGGAGCATCCTTTGTCACAAACGATGTCATTTTTGAATGGTTAAATGATTGTTAATTTGATAAAATAGATATTAGCAACTTAAAACTAGGAGGATTTCTATGATTAAGCTAGTAGCTATCGACATGGATGGCACATTATTAAACAGTAAAAAAGAAATATTAGAAGAAACAAAAAAATATTTCAAAGATTTCCATAAAAAAGGAACGGATACTTTATTAGTTCTTTGTACTGGTCGCCCTGAGAGTGGAATTCATCCTTATTTAAAAGACTTAGGCTATTTAGAAGAAAACCATTATATTATTAGCCAAAATGGTGCGAACATTTATGAGAGTCAAACCGGTAAACGCGTGATGGATGCGTTTCTAGATTCTACTGCGATTCAAAAATGGATTGAACTAGGCAAGAAACACGGAGTTAGCGTTATGGGGGCTGGTGTTGATTACTATTATTCATTCGATGAGGATCCAACAGAATGGATGGAGTTTGATGTAAAACTTGTGAGTGGCAAGCTGAAAAGAATTCCAACCGAAGAGTCTTTAAACACTGATTTCTATAAAATTCTACTAATGGGAGATGAAGAACAACTTAATGAGTTTGAAACATTTATTCCAGAAGAGTGGAGAGACGAATTTTATGTTGTTCGTAGTCAAAAGTATTTAGTAGAAGTTCTAGCAAAAGGTGTGAACAAAGCTTTTGGTTTAGAAAAATTAGCTCAAAACCTAAATATCGAGCCGAGTGAAATCGCAGCTATTGGAGATGCAGCTAATGATATCGAAATGTTAGAATATGCAGGACTTTCGATTGCAATGGGAAATGCCAGCGAAGAAGTAAAAGCTATTGCAGATATCGTAACAGATACCAATGAAAACAATGGCGTTATTAAGGCGATTGACAAGTTAATTTAGTAAAGAGCAAAAAAGCAAAATGTAACATTGATATGCTCCCTCTAAAGTAGACACTAAAAAAGTAAACTACTTTAGAGGGGGTATTTTTTAGATTGGCTAAGAAACATACTGCAAAAGAATTAGAACGATTCATAGAATTGTATTTAGATGGTGTGCCTTTTCGTGAGTTGCGTAGTGAATATGGTTTAAGGATTTCACCTGGAACATTTAATATGCATTTTTTGAACTATAAAGCATATGGAGCTTCTGCATTAGAAGATCGAGATGGGTTTAACACTTATACAAATGAATTTAAAGAAAAGGTGGTTAAAGAGTTTTTAGAATCGAAAACCTATTTAACGGCAATCACAAGAAAATATAAAATTCCTTCTATTACAACTGTACGAAATTGGATTATTAAGTATACTAATGGTGAGGCCACGAAGGCCTACTATCCTAAGCCAGAGGTATACACTATGAAATATAGAAAAACATCGCACGAAGAAAGAATCCTTATCGTCAAAGACTGTATTCGAAATCAATTAAACTATAAACAAACCGCACAGAAATATAACATCTCTTACAACTTGGTGTATCAATGGGTAAAAAAATATCAAAAATATGGCCCTGATGGATTAATAGACAGTCGAGGAAAACGAAAACCAGATAATATACAGACAGAAACTGAGCGTATTCGTGCAGAAATGGCTATATTAAAGGCACGAAACGAATATTTAGAAACAGAAAATGCCGCACTAAAAAAATTACAAGAAGTGGAAAGCGAGCTGATGTTTGCCAGACGAGATTTGAAGCGGAATATCAAACGATTAAAAAATTAAGTAAAAGAGGATTTCATATTACTCAATTATGTAAAGTGTTAAAAGTCAGTAGAGCTGGCTATTATAAATGGTTAAATCGTGTCCCTTCGGAATCTGAAAAACGACTATGTCGTTTAATGGAATTAATACACGAAGTATATGAATCTGTTCAAGGTATATATGGATATCGTCGTATCACAATCTATTTAAACTATTATAGAAATGCAAAAGTGAATCATAAATGTATTCAGCGTCTTATGAAACTAATGGGATTAAAGGCAATTATACGAAAAAAACGTTATCGTTATAAATCCAACTCTGAAGAATACACCGCAGCTAATATTTTAAATAGAGAATTTAAGAAAGAATACGAGCCAATGGCTCTACTATTAACGGATATTACTGAATTAAAGTATGGAAAGGGAGAAAAAGCTTATTTAAGTGCAGTTTTAGACTATGGCACAAAGAAAATAGTTGCATATCAAATATCTAAACAAAATAATAATCAAATCGTTAAAGACACTTTTGATCAAATAAAGAGAAAGATAATCCCAACAAAAACAATGATTCATAGTGATCGAGGATTTCAATACACTTCTCATTTCTTTAAGCACTTTATAGAAAAAGGTCAGATAACACACAGCATGTCCCGTCCTGGCAGATGTATCGATAACGGCCCAATTGAATCGTTCTGGGGAACATTAAAGGAAGAAGTATATCGTTTATATCATTTCAAAAACTATGAATCTCTTTTCAAGAAAGTTGAAGAGTATATCCACTTCTATAATGAGAAAAGAATTACTTTATCAATGGGTTTAAAAATCCCTGCATAAACAAAAAGACGAGTTCTTATGAACTCGTCATACAATTTAATTATTTTCCTGTCTACTTGACAGGGTGCACTTCACATATATGTTACATTTTGCTTTTTCGTTTCTTGTAGAGTTTGAGATTAAAAAATAATTAGATTTTCTTGACAAATACGCATTCCTCTAGTATTCTTTATAGCAACAATAAAAATCCTTAGACAGAGATAAAGACGTACACTAAAGAGATAGAAGCCGTGGCTGAAAGCTTCTAACCGTACAAGGAAAGACACTCTTGAGGAGAATAATGCAAAGTTATTCCGGTAATTCCGTTATCATTAAGAGGGAAAGAGCTCTTTCCGAACTAAGGTGGTACCACGAAATTTTCGTCCTGACTTCTATTGAAGTTGGGATTTTTTTATTTTTACTGAAAGAAAGGATGATTCATATGATTCAAAAACCAAAAGGGACAGCCGATTTATTACCTGAGGAACTCAAAATTTGGCATTATATCGAAGAAACAGCACGCATCATTTTAGGCGATTATCAATTTGAAGAAATGCGTACACCAATGTTTGAAAGCTACGATTTATTTAGTCGTGGTGTTGGGGATACAAGCGATATCGTTTCAAAAGAGATGTATGATTTCTACGATAAAGGAGATCGTCACATTACACTTCGTCCAGAAGGAACTGCAGCGATTGTTCGTGCGTATGTAGAAAATAAATTATTTGGACCAGAACATAAAAAACCGTATAAAGTGTATTATATGGCTCCGATGTTCCGTTACGAACGTCCACAATCAGGACGTCTTCGTCAATTCCACCAATTAGGAGTTGAGGTGTTTGAATCTACAAATCCCGCCACTGACGTTGAAACCATTGCAATGGCATGGGATTTATTAAAAGAATTAGGATTGTCCAATATGCGCTTAGTGATTAATTCTCTTGGAAAAACTGCTGATCGTATTAAATACCGTGAAGCCTTAATTAGTTACTTAGAACCATTTGCGGATGAACTCAGTGAAGATTCTAAAAATCGACTTCACAAAAATCCATTACGTGTCTTAGATAGTAAAGACAAACGTGATATTGAAATCGTTAAAAATGCACCACGCATCTTAGAATTCTTATCAGATGAAGCACGCACTCACTTTGAAAAAGTACAACAATACTTAAACGCATTAGAGATTCCATTTGAAATCGATGAAACAATGGTACGTGGGCTTGACTACTATCAAGATACAATTTTTGAAATCATGACAGATTCTAAATCATTCGGTGCTAAAACGACGATTTGTGGTGGTGGACGTTATGATGGTCTTGTCCAAGAACTTGACGGACCTGAAACACCAGGATTTGGATTTGGTCTTGGAATCGAACGTCTTGTATTATTAATGAAAGACGAGCAAGTAGAAGTTCCTGAATTACAAGAACTAGATGTATATATTGTTGGTCTTGGTGAAGCAACAGAAGAGGAAGTATTGAAACTTTCAATTTCACTCCGTCAACAAGGGTACTCAGTGGACCGTGATTTCTTTGGACGTAAAGCAAAACCACAGTTCAAGAACGCTCAAAAATATGGCGCTAAAGTGGTTATCACGCTTGGTGAAGAAGAATTAGAAACAAAACAAGTACCGGTCAAAGTAATGAAGACTGGTAAAGAAGTAAAAATTAATTTACAAGAACTCTACGAAGATTTTGATAGCATTTATCGTCAAATCACAATGGATACAACAGCCATTGACGAGTACTTTGGTAAATAGGAAGAGGGATGGATATGAAAAGAAGAACAGAATATTGTGGATTAATTAGTGAAAAATTAGTTGGACAAACAGTGACATTAGATGGTTGGGTGGCAAAACGTCGTGACCACGGTGGAGTTATCTTTATTGACTTACGTGACCGTGAAGGGATTATGCAAGTAGTCTTTAACCCAGCACGTAACCAAGAAGCGTTTGAAATCGCAGAAAAATTACGTTCTGAATATGTGATTCAAGTAACTGGTGAAGTGGCTTATCGTGGAGAAGGCCTAGAAAACCCAAATCTAAAAACGGGTAAATTTGAATTATTAGTCGATGAAGTTGAAGTATTCTCTAAAGCAAAAACTTCTCCAATCTATATCGATGACGAACAAAAACCATCAGAAGAATTGCGTTTGAAATATCGTTACTTAGATATTCGTCGTCGTCCTGTATTAGAAAACTTACGCTTACGTCATAAAACGACTAAATCTATTCGTGAGTATTTAGATGGCGAAGGTTATATCGATGTTGAAACTCCAATTTTAGCAAAATCAACACCAGAAGGAGCGCGTGACTATTTAGTACCTTCACGTGTTCACGAAGGAAGCTTCTATGCATTACCTCAATCACCGCAAACATTTAAACAATTGTTAATGGGTGCTGGATTAGACCGTTACTACCAAATCGTTCGTTGCTTCCGTGACGAAGACTTGCGTGGAGACCGTCAACCAGAATTTACACAAGTCGATATCGAAACAAGCTTCTTATCAGCTGAAGAAATCCAAGAGATGATGGAAGGCTTATTGAAGAAAGTGATGAAAGATACATTGGATGTGGAGGTTCAAACTCCATTCCCTCGTATTTCGTTTGCAGAAGCAATGGCTCGTTACGGAAACGATAAACCTGATACTCGTTTTGACTTAGAATTAATCGATGTGAGCGATATCATGAAAGAATCTGACCTTAAAGTGTTCAGTTCATGTATTGAAAATGGCGGAGAAGTTAAAGTACTTAACTTAAAAGGTCTTGCGGATGAGTACTCTCGTAAAGATGCCGATAGCTTAGCGGACTTTGTAGCTAAATTCGGCGCTAAAGGTTTGGCTTGGATTAAAGTCGAAGAAGACGGCTTAAAAGGGCCAATCGCGAAATTCATCGTGAACCAAGAATCTGCTTTCCGTGAACGTATCAACGCTGAAGTAGGAGATATCGTGTTCTTCTGTGCAGACAAACCATCAGTGGTTGCACAATCATTATCTGAATTACGTTTACACTTTGGTAAGAAACATAACTTAATCGATACAAACAAATTCAACTTCTTATGGGTTGTTGATTGGCCATTATTAGAACATGACGCTGAAGAAGACCGTTATGTTGCAATGCACCACCCATTCACTCGTCCGGTGAGCGAAGACTTCCAAGCATTAATCGATGATCCAGCTGGAGCGAAAGCACAAGCCTATGATATCGTATTAAACGGATATGAATTAGGTGGAGGTTCATTACGTATTTACCGTCGCAATATGCAAGAAGCGATGTTTAAAGTTCTTGGATTCACAAAAGAATCTGCTGAAAGTCAATTTGGATTCTTATTAGACGCATTAGATTACGGATTCCCACCACACGGAGGAATTGCTCTTGGTTTAGACCGTTTAGTAATGTTACTTGCTGGTGAAGATAACATCCGTGAAGTAATCGCGTTTCCTAAGAACAGTTCAGCAGTAGATCCAATGACACAAGCTCCAAGTGAAGTGTCAGCAAAACAACTAGATGAGCTTTCATTAAAAATTAAATAAGACGGGAATGGATTTCTAAAAGGAGGAAGAAACTTTGAAGAGTAGTAAAGGGGTTGTGTTTAAAAGACAACAACGTATCCTTCAGCTTTTACAAGAAAACCAAGAGATGTCTGTTGAAGACTTATCGAAAGAGTTAGAAGTTTCTGAAATCACCATTCGAAGAGATTTACAACAATTTGAAGATCAAGGAGTTGTCGAGCGCTTCTACGGAGGCGCACGTTTCCTTGCTGGAAAAATTAAACAGGAAAACGTGGAACAAATTCAATATAATTCCATGAAGAAAAACATTGCAAGAAGAGCCGCGGGATTAGTACGAGATCATAATATGGTCTTTATTAACTCAGGCTCTACTGCCTTTTTGTTATTAAATTTTCTAGCGGATGCCAATGTTACGATTTTAACGAATAATGGTCGTTCCATCTTCAAAAAGCCATCTACGAAAGCATCTATTGTGATTAGTGGTGGTGAAATTTTCGAACAAAAGAAATCTCTTGTAGGGGATTTTGCAATCAACTCATTCTCTAAAGCCCGTGCAGATATTTGTTTTTTAGGGGTTGGAGGGATTAGTAAAAACGGAATTTCAACCTATGCACTTCCAGAGACTGCCGTAAACCGTGTGATTTTAGAACGGACAACAGGGCACCGCATCATCGTTACGGAAGGATTTAAAGTGGGTCGTGATTCAAACTTCCATACGGCTGATTGTAATATGATTACTCATTTAATTACAGATCATACCGCTGACCCTGAAACAGTAGCTTATCTAAAGAGCATTGGTGTAAAAGTCATATTTATTTCGTAAGAAAAAGAATGTAGAGGTATAAAATGATTGAATTAGGAGAACGATTAACTAAAGTTGCTAGTTTTGTTCCAAAGGATTCAAAGGTATGCGATGTTGGTAGTGACCATGCGTATTTACCAGTGTATTTAATCCAAAATAACCAGATTACTTCAGCCATTGCAGGAGAAGTGGTCGAAGGACCGTTCTTATCAGCAAAGCAAACAGTTCGTGATTACCGGATGGAAGAGAGCATTGAAGTACGCTTTGGGGACGGATTGCAAATTCTTTCAAAAGAAGATGAGATTACTGCTGTTACGATTTGTGGGATGGGCGGCGAACTCATTTCTCGGATCCTAGAAGCTGGATTCAGTGGCGGTCATTTAAACGGTAAAGAACGTCTCATTCTTCAACCAAACGTTGCAGAACATTTTGTACGTGAATGGTTAATGAATCATTCGTACCGTATTACTCATGAGACGGTTGTTGAAGATAATCATCGGTTATATGAAATTATCGTTGCGGAACCAGTCGAAGAACGAGTAGAGTATACAGAATTAGAAATCAAATACGGTCCGATTTTACTAAAAGGACCATCAGAATTATCGGTTGCAAAATGGACACGTATGAACCGTAAAAATAAAGAAATTTTGGAGCAATTACAAAAGAGTAAGACGCCTCAACATGAAAAAATTGAGCAGTTTGAAAAAGCGTTTAATGAATTGAAAGGAGTGATTGATCGTGCCAACAGTTAGAGATGTGGTAAGTCGTTTTGAAAAACGCGTGCCAAAGAGTTTATCCGTTCCAAAAGACCCCATTGGACTTCATTTTGGAGATTGGAATCAAGAAGTTAAAGTGATTATGACTACGCTGGATATTCGTCCAAGTGTTATTGAAGAAGCGATTGCTAAAAACGTTGATTTAATTATCGCACATCATCCACCAATCTTTAGACCAGTTGCGTTATTTGATTTAACGGTTCCGCAAAATAAAATGTTCCAACAAATTTTGAAACATGATATTGCGGTTTATGCGGCACATACTAACCTTGATGTAGTCAAAGGTGGAGTGAATGATTGGTTGGCAGATGAATTGCTATTAACGGATGTGACGGTGATGTCTCCAACGACTACCATTCCATCTGTCAAAGTCATTACTTATGTTCCTAAAAATAATGCAGAGAAAGTTTTAGAAGCCATGTTTGAAGCAGGTGCTGGAGCAATTGGGGACAACTATAAAGACTGCGCGTTTCAAACTTCAGGAGTTGGACAATTTACACCCGTTAAAGGCGCAAATCCTGCAATTGGTTCGTTAAATAAACCAGAATTTGTAGAAGAAGTGAAACTAGAGGTTGTTTGTTCTGAAGAAGTATTAAGTGATGTTTTAAAAAGCTTAAGAGCTTCACATCCTTATGAAGAACCAGCAATCGACGTCTTCTCATTGAAGAATGCAGGCAAGACGCTAGGATTTGGTCGTGTTGGAAATCTTCCAAAAGCAATGACAGGGGATGAATTTATCGCTTTTGTTACTGAGCGTTTCAAACTCAAGGGGCTCCGCTACGTTCCTTCTCGTGTAAATCCAGATGGACTCATCTCTAGAGTCGCTGTGATGGGCGGTTCTGGCGGAAACTATTACTTGGATGCACTAAAAAACGGCGCAGATGCCTTTGTAACAGGTGATATTTTTTACCATACAGCGCATGATATTCAAGAGACTTCATTATTCCTAGTGGATGCTGGGCATCATATCGAAGTTGTATGTCGAAAACAATTAGCCAAATGGGCTCGTGAATGGAAAGAAGAAAATAATTGGGATGTAACAGTGATTGAAAGTGAAACTTTTACAGATCCATTTGAATTTTATAAAGCAGGTGAAGAAAATGCATAAAGAATTAACAGAACGTTTTATCCGTTACGCAAAGAAAGAAACAAGATCTGACGAAACAAGTCAAACAGTCCCAACAACGCCATCTCAAACAGCGTTTTTAAAGGACTTAGAACAAGAATTAAATGAATTAGGATTCCAAGAAGTGTATTTAAATCCTAAAAACAGTTTCCTAACAGCAACAATTCCATCTAACGTAGACCACGAAGTGCCAACTATTGGATTTATTGCTCACGTAGATACAGCTGATTTTGAAGCTAGAAATATTCAACCTCAAATCCACGAAAACTATAACGGTGAAGCAATTGTCCTAGACGAAGAAGGAAAATTCGTATTAGACCCTAAAGACTTCCCGAACTTAAAGAACTATGTTGGTCAAACATTAATTACAACAAATGGTAAAACTTTACTAGGTGCTGACGATAAGTCTGGTGTGACAGAAATTGTTACAGCTGGGGCTTATTTATTACAACATCCAGAAATTAAACACGGAAAAATTCGTGTAGCGTTTGGTCCAGATGAAGAAATCGGACGTGGAGCTGATTTATTCGATGTAGAACAATTCGCGTGCGATTTTGCTTATACAATGGATGGTGGACCAGTTGGCGAATTAGAATATGAAAGCTTCAACGCTTGCCGTGCTACAGTTCGTATTCAAGGAAAGAACGTTCACCCTGGTACAGCTAAAGATACTATGGTGAGCGCATTAGAATTAGCTCGTAAATTCCAAAATGCTCTTCCAGAGTTCGAAGTTCCTGAACATACTACAGGGCGTGAAGGATTTTACCACTTAGTAGCAGCGGAAGGTGTTGTTGAGGAAGCTAAATTAGTCTACATTTTACGTGACCACAGCCGCGAATTATTCAATGCGAAAAAAGATATGATGTTACGTATCGCTTCTCGTATGAACAAAGAATTAGATACAGACCGCATTACTGTTGATTTACATGATGAGTACTACAACATGGCAGAAATCATCGAAAAAGATTTCCGTTGTGTGGATGTGGCCAAACAAGCGTTAGAAAACTTAGACATCGTTCCAATCATTAAACCAATCCGTGGTGGTACAGATGGTTCTAAGATTTCATTCATGGGATTACCAACGCCAAATATTTTTGCAGGTGGCGAAAACATGCATGGCCGCTATGAATATGTTGCTGTTGAATCAATGGAAAAAGCAACACAAGTGATTATCGAAATCGCTCGATTAGCAGCGTTATAATTTTTAACTAGAAAAGGAAAGGAGTGGGTTCATGACATTTGATGGTATTTTCACCAAATGGATGATGGACGAAGTGGCGCCTCAATTAGTGGGAGGACGTATTACAAAGATTCATCAGCCATTACCATACGATGTACAATTCACCATTCGTGCCAACCGTAAGAATTATTTGCTTGTCTGTTCGGCACACCCAATGATGGCTCGTGTACAATTTATTTCTGAGAAACCAGAGAATCCAGAAGTTGCTCCTAACTTTTGTATGATTCTGCGTAAGTATTTAGAAGGGTCTATTATTCAATCGTTCTCTCAAGTAGAAAATGACCGTATTTTACATTTGGATGTTTCTACACGTGATGAACTGGGAGATAAGGCTGGCTATCGTTTCACCATTGAGATGATGGGACGTCATAGTAATTTATTTTTAGTGAATCAAGAGGATAACTCGATCATCGATTGTGTGAAACGTGTCTCTCTTGGGCAAAACAGTTATCGTACCTTACAACCAGGTGCAAGCTATGTGTTGCCACCGCAAACGCAGAAGAAGAATCCTTTTGAATACTCGCTCTTTGAATTAGATAGTTTACTCCATCCTTATAGTGGTGAACCAGATGAGCGAACTTTGATGAATGTCTTTCAAGGGATTAGTAAGCAAACTGCTCATGAAATTGTGGAACGTAGTGAAAGAGGAGGCCAAAGTTTAGCCGAAGCGCTACATCACTATCTTGAAGAAGGAAATACAGCGATTCAGCCTACACTTACAAAGGCAGAGGATGGAAAGACGTACTTCTTACCATTTCCTTATATGAGTAAGGTTGGTGAGTCTCAAAGCTTTGACAGCCTCTCTGAATTATTAAGTGTTTATTATGTACAGAAAATTCAAGAAGAAAAGATTCAGCAATTAGCAGGCCACCTGTTGCAAATGCTAAAATCCGAACTTCGCAAGAATCGCGAAAAGATGGTAAAACTCGATGAAGATTTAGCCAGAACAGAAGATGCGGATCATTATCGTATATATGGAGATCTGATTAACACATACCAACACCAAATTGAAAAAGGTGCAAATAGTGTTACGGTTCAAAACTTCTATCAAGACTACGAAGAAGTAACAATTCCATTAAATCCATTATTAACGGCTTCTCAAAATGCACAGGCGTATTTTAAAAAATACCAAAAACTTAGAAATGCGGTAACGCATATTCATGAGCAACAAAAAGCTACGAAAAATGAGATGGATTACTTAGAAAGTGTCATCTATCAAATTGAAGAAGCGGATGTCTTTAACTTAGAAGCCATCCGAGAAGAACTTGTAGAGAGCGGCTACTTAAAACGTTCTGCCTTGAAAAAAGGCATTAAGAAACAAGGAAGCGCAAAACCACAAGTGTTCTACGCAACTGATGGCACGCGAATTCTAGTTGGACGTAACAATTTACAAAACGACCAATTAACACTTCGACAAGCGAAAAAGGAATACTTATGGCTTCATGCACAAAATATTCCAGGATCTCACGTGATTATTGAATCTAGTAATCCAGCGGAAGAAACAATTGGTGAAGGCGCTATGCTTGCTGCATACTACTCGAAATATCGTCTTTCAGGAACGGTTCCAGTGGATTATGTTCAAGTATCGAAAATTCGTAAACCAAATGGAGCTAAACCAGGTTTTGTAGTCTACGAAGGCCAACAAAATACGTATATTACGCCTGATCCATTAAAGGTAGAAGCGTTAAGAAATAATAATCCGAAATAGAGGGATGTTATGAAAATTATTGTGACAGGATTTGACCCTTTTGGAGGGGAAAAGATTAATCCTTCGATTGAATGTGTGAAGGCTTTTCCAGAAATTGAAGGAGTAGAACTCATTCGCTTAGAATTACCGACTGTATTTAAGGAATCAGCAAAGCGTTTGAATGAAGTCATTAATGAAGTGAAACCAGATGCAGTATTAAGCGTTGGCCAAGCAGGGGGGAGACCTGGAATTACAATGGAACGTATTGCGATTAATGTCGATGATGCGAGAATTCCAGACAATATCAGCCAACAACCAATTGATGAAACCATTCAAACAAAAGGGGCAGCTGCTTATTTTTCAACTTTACCGATTAAACGAATTGTAAAAGCGATTCGTGAAGCGGGAATTCCAGTTGAAGTATCTAATTCCGCTGGGACATTCGTATGTAATCACATCATGTACCAAGCGTTATTTGCTGCAACAAAGGCTGATAAACCGTTTAAAGCAGGTTTTATGCATATTCCGTTTATACCAGAACAAACAACGGATAAACCGTCTCTACCTCTTGAAGAGAGCACGAAAGCATTACAGATAGCGATTGAGACAATCCGTGATTATTTAAACGATGAAGATATTAAGGTTCAAGAGGGAGCCATTTTTTAGAAAGGAGGGAGATGAATAGTGTTACCAAAAGCAGCATATATTCATATCCCTTTTTGTTCGCATATTTGTTATTATTGCGATTTTAACAAAGTATTTATTGAAGGACAGCCGGTTGATGAATATATCGAATTATTGATTAGAGAAATGGAACTGACTGGGAAAAAATATAAAATTGAACCTCTTGAAACTCTCTACGTGGGTGGGGGAACACCGTCTTCTTTAAATCCACAACAAATGGAGCGATTATTGGATGGAATTCATCAATATTTACCACTTCAAAAAGGTGCAGAGTTTTCAATGGAATTGAACCCTGATGATGGTACTCATGAACTGCTCACCGTAATGAAAAAAGGAGGAGTGAATCGCCTCAGTATGGGCGTTCAAACCTTTAATAATGATTTACTGAAAGCGATTGGTCGCAAACATACAAAGGAAACAGCAATCCGTACCATCGAAAATGCAAGACAAGTTGGATTCGAGAATATGAGTATTGACTTGATTTTCAGACTTCCAAAACAGACGATTGCTGATTTTGAAGAGAGTTTAAAAATGGCGATGGATCTAGATCTACCTCATTACTCAATTTATTCACTGATTTTAGAACAAAAGACTGTTTTTTATAATCTGATGAGGCAAGGGAAATTACCCTTACCGACGCAAGATGAAGAAGCAGATATGTTTGAACTCGCAATGAAGACGATGAAAGACTTTGGTCGCCATCATTATGAAATTAGCAATTATTCAATTCCTGGTTACGAATCAAGACATAATCTGCATTATTGGAAGGCGGATGAGTACTTTGCATTTGGTGCAGGTGCCCACGGCTATGTGAATGGAGTTCGTTACCAAAACAATGGACCTATTCAACATTATCTTGAGCCGCTCCGAGAGGGGAAACTTCCTATCTTTTCAGAAACACAATTGTCTAAAAAACAGCTAATTGAAGAGTTCATGTTCTTAGGGTTAAGAAAATTTTCTGGTGTATCAAAGAAAGAATTCATGGAAAGATTTGGAAATTCAATGGACGAAATCTACAGAGAAGTTATTCAAGAATTAATTGAAGAGGGATTGCTCACAACTACTTCTGATGGGTACGTTCTTACTCACCGAGGGAAGTTTCTTGGAAATAACGTTTTCCAATCATTTTTGATTGATGAAAATCAGAATGAAATTTGATGAAAACAAGGGGTTTTGTTAAACATTTCTTAAAGAATGTGTTATTATACTTTATGGCATTTTAAATGCACAAAAATATAATAAAAGAAAAGGGGATATCTATCCAATGGAAAACATCGTTAAGATTTTAACAGCACCAGCATTTGTGTCTGCTATCTTTTCAACAATCTCTATTATCTTAGTGGGTTATTTCATCCGCAAGAAAAATATTGTTGATGCAAACAGTGGTAAAGTCTTATCTAACGTTTTACTATCAGTTGCACTTCCTGCGTTAGCGTTCAAAGCCTTCATGGTTGACATTAACGACAAAACATTCACAACTGGATTAAACGTATTTATTTTCGGCTTTATCGCTTATGTCATTTTAATTCTTTTAGGAGAATTATTCTTTATTAAGGAGAAAGGTGACCGTAAAACTACTTTATCAGTATTAACAACATTCGGTTCAACAACTTTCTTTGGGATTCCAATTATTAACGGTTTATTAGGAGCAGCTGGTATTTTATATGCTAATATCTTCAACTTAGCTTACCGTGTGTTCTTATATTCTTACGGATTAATTCGTATGAGCGGATTAAAATTCGAGAAGAAAAACTTCAAAATGATTTTCGGTAATATCATCGTTATCGCAACATTTGCCGGATTATTAATCTGGATTTTCCAATCTTCATTACCACAAGTAGCTGTTCAAGTTAAAGTTGGTGAAGAAACTAAAGAAGTTATGTATGCTTTCTTACGTATTGATAAGACAGCTCCATGGTTATTCAAAGCTATTACTTACTTAGCTGACTTAAGCTCACCACTTGCATGGTTAGCAATCGGTATCACTTTAGGAAACATTTCTTTAGGTGAAGCCGTTAAAGATAAGATGGTTTGGTACTACAGCATTGTTAAATTAATCTTAGTTCCTGCAGTATTCGTTGGAATTATCTTCGCAGTTAGCCCATTCTTACCAATGGCTCCTGAAGCTTCAAAAGGGATTCTAATTATGTTAGCTACACCACCAGCAACAGTTGCAGTGGCTTACGCTATCAAATACGATAAAGAAGCAGCACTTGCAAGTAATGCTTCATTACTAGGAACTGTATTAGCAGTATTCGCAATCGTCTTCTGGATTGTTGCTGGATCTGTTATTTTCCCTGGAGTAGGTTAAACCAAAAAAGTAGATCGAATTTCGGTCTACTTTTCAATTTATATAAAATGGAGGATTTAAAATGAAAGTTTTAGCATATGGGGTTCGTGAAGTTGAATTACCAATTTTCGAACAAGTAAACAAGAAATTCGGATACGAATTAACATGTATTCCAGAATACTTAAATTCTGAAGAAACTGCCCGCAAAGCAGAAGGTTTCAAAGCTGTTATCTTACGTGGTAACTGCTGGGCAAACAAAGAAACTTTAGATATCTACAAAGAATTAGGAGTAGAGTACGTATTAACTCGTACTGTGGGTGTAAACCACATCGATGCTGAATACGCAAAATCATTAGGAATGAAATTAGGTTACGTTCCTTTCTATTCTCCAAACGCAATTAGTGAATTAGCAGTTACTTTAGCAATGACATTATTACGTAACGTTGCTTACACTGCAGCAAAAACTAGCCAACAAGATTTCACAGTAGATACTCAAATGTTTGCTAAAGAAATCCGTAACTGTACTGTTGGGGTTGTTGGTATCGGACGTATCGGTTTAACAACTGCAACATTATTCAAAGGTTTAGGCGCTAACGTATTAGCTTACGATGCTTTCCCTAAAGAAGGCGTTGATCATATCTGTACTCAAGTACCTTTAGATGAGTTATTAGCAAAATCAGACGTGATTTCAATTCACGCTCCATACATTCCAGCAAACGGAAAAGTAATCACTAAAGAATTCATCAGCAAAATGAAACCAGGTGCTATCTTAGTAAACACTGCTCGTGGTGAATTACAAGATATCGATGCGATCATCGAAGCATTAGAATCAGGTCACTTACGTGGTGTTGGTTTAGACGTTTTAGAAGGGGAAAGCGAAGTATTCTTCAAAGACTTACGTGGTCAAGAAATCAAAAATCCTGCTATCCGTAAATTAGTTGAATTATACCCACGTGTATTATTAACACCTCATATGGGTAGTTACACTGATGAAGCAGTATTAAACATGGTTGAAACAAGTTTTGAAAACTTAAAAGCATATGTTGAAACTGGTTCATGTAAAAATGACATTCAATGCTAATTGAAAGAAAAGAAAACATCTCTTAGAATTTTCTAAGAGATGTTTTTTTGCTTTATAAATATTTGAAAATAGCCAGAAACATAAAAATGGCTCCTGCTAGAACGAATATATGCCAAATCACATGGTAAAAATTATGATATTTACGTTTGTAGAAGATTGTACCAAGAGAATAACTTAATCCACCCAAGAAGAGATAGAAAATGCCTCCCCAACCCATACTTTCATATAAAGGTTTCAAGGTGAAAATGGATACCCATCCCATTGCTAAATAAAGAAAGACAGATATTTTGGAGAATTTCTCTAAAAAAAATGCTTCAATAATGACGCCACCAACTGCAAAAATCCAAATAGCAATACAGAACATTAAACCTTCTTGACCTCCAATTCCGATTAAACAGAAAGGGGTATAAGTACCGGCAATTAATAAATAAATCGAAGAGTGATCAATTCGTTGAAATACTTTTGCGGCTTTTGTAAATTTAAAGCTATGATAGAGCGTTGACGCTAAAAATAATAAGATAAGTGAAGCTCCATAAACACTAAATGCGATAATTTGCGTGGTATTATTGACTGCCACAGCCTTCATTAAGAGAAGTACAAGCGCAGTAATGGCTAATGCGACTCCAATGCCATGAGTGACCGCATTAAGGACTTCACCGACAATCTCTGATTTTATCGATTGGACTTTTCGTTCTTTTTTGAGAGTTGATTCTTTCATAGAAACACGCTCCTTTCAATACATCTTATTATAGAAGGCAAATCGTTATTTGTCCAACTGACTTTTTTGTGAACCTGAAGCATATTCGTTGTTAAGAAAGGCTTAAAGGTGCCTTTTTAAGTTTTCATTAATTCCATTTTATAGTAAAATAGTGGATATATAAGTATTGGGGTTTCCCAGAAAAGGAGATTTAACAATGAGTGTTCATATTAATGCAACGAAAGGGCAAGTTGCCGAATCAGTTTTAATGCCAGGAGATCCATTACGTGCGAAATTTATTGCTGAGCATTACTTGACTGAAGTGGAACAATATAATGCGGTCCGAAATATGTTTGGATATACAGGACTTTATAAAGGACAACGTGTTTCTGTTCAAGGAAGTGGAATGGGAATTCCTTCAATTATGATTTATGCAAAAGAATTATATACTGAATTTGGTGCAGAACGCATCATCCGTATTGGTTCTGCGGGTGGTATGCAAGAGAATGTTAAAGTTCGTGATATTGTATTAGCTCAAGGAGCTACTACAGATTCATCAATCTTCAATAACATTTTCCATAATCAAGTAACGTTTGCTCCAATTGCAAGCTTTAATTTATTGGATAAAGCATATCATCTTGCGAAAGATCGTGGTGTAGGTGTACACGTTGGAAACGTACTATCATCAGATCGCTTCTATAATGCGGAATTAGATAAGAAAAAATTAATGGATTATGGAATGCTATGTGTTGAAATGGAGGCTGCTGGACTATATGCATTAGCAGCACAACATAAGAAAGAAGCTTTAGCAATTCTTACCATTAGTGATCATCTGTTAACAGGTGAAGAAACAACTGCACAAGAACGTGAACAAACTTTTAACGACATGATGGAAATCGCGTTAGAAACAGTTCGTGCATAAAATTTGAATAGAAAGAAGGAACCCGAATGGGAAATAATCCAAAACCTCAAGGAGCTGTTCAAACAGGCTTAGAGTCAAAAAAAGTTTCCGTTTGGATTTTAATACTGGCTGTACTAATCACTGCTGCTTTAACTTACTTTGGCACAACTCTTACAGTTTCACCACAAACCCAAGCGCAAACTACGCAATCTACGCAAACTACCAATGGAAATTCTAATAGTAGCGTGCTCTCTAACGAAGACTTAAGTAAAATAGAGTTAGTCTATAAAACTTTGATGAACGGTTATGTGGATAAGAACATCTCCAAAGACAATCTTATTAATGGAGCCTTAAAAGGAATGAGTGATGCAGCTGGAGATCCGTATACAACCTATTTAGTAAATGAAGAAACAGCGGCGATAGACGAAACACTAACGGGTTCTTTCGGAGGAATCGGTGCGGAATTAAGATCTGAAAATAATAAAGTGATTATCAGTAATACTCGTGAAGGAACACCTTCTCAAAAAATAGGATTACAAGAAAACGATGTAATTCTTAAAGTAGATGGTGAGGATATGGAAGGAAAAAGTATTTCTTATGTAGTATCCAAAGTCCGTGGAGAAGTTGGAACAGATGTCACTTTAACCATTCAACGTGGAAGTCAAGAATTAGAAGTAAAAATCACTAGAGCGAAAATTTCCATTGAGACTGTAAAGGGCACTGTAGATGAAACAGATCCAACGATTGGTCATGTAAAAATCAATTCGTTTGCTAAAAATACAGCTCAAGAAGTTGAAAATGCTGTGACTGATTTACGTCAAAAAGGCGTGAAGAAATTTATCTTTGATGTGCGCTATAATCCTGGTGGATTGTTAGACCAAGCATTAGCGATTAGTAATATGTTTGTAGAAGAAGGCAAGACTATTTTAAATATTGAAGATAGAAATGGTAAAATTACAGCCTATAAAGCTTCTAAAGAATATGGTACCTTTAAAATCACAGAACCTTATGCGCTTCTTGTGAACGAAGGAAGTGCTTCTGCATCTGAAATTTTAGCAGGAGCCCTTAAAGAATCTGCAAATGCAAAATTAATTGGTTCTAAAACATACGGAAAAGGAACCGTACAGTCTGTAGTTGATGTTTCAAAAAACGCAGAGCTAAAATATACAACTGCTAAATGGTTAACTCCAAATGAAACGTGGATTCACAAAACAGGAATTGAACCAACCGAAGCGGTATCAATGCCTGAATACTATAACATTACAATTGTGGATACTCGTGAAGTCGTAAAAGAAGGTTCTGTATCTGATAATGTTAAAACTATCGAAACAATCTTAAAAGGTTTAGGATATGATGTAAAAGCAGATGGATATTTTGATTCTAAAACAACTGAAGCAGTAAAACAGTTCCAAAAATCAAAAGGAATCTCAGAAACTGGTGAAGTGAATGAACAAACGGGATCGGCTTTAATGAATGCAATTCGCGAAGAATTGAAGAAAAACGATACACAATATAAAGCTGCGGTGAAAGCATTACAATAAGGAGGATAGGAATGAACGAAGAGAATCAACTAGAAAATTCAAGCCTATCATCTATTGAAGAACGTCTTCAGTCTCGAAAAGATAAGAGTAAACAAAAGAAAAAACTTCATCCAATCATCGAGGAAATTGTGAGTTGGATTTGGTCAATAATTGTTGCAGCAACTATTATGTTTCTTTTATACGTTTTTGTAGGAAGACCATTTACGGTTAGTGGACAATCGATGTATCCTACACTTCATAATGGGGATCATATGATTATGTCAAAACTTGGAGGTATTAATCGTTTTGATGTGGTTATTTTGAAAGCACCCGATGAAGACAAAGAGTATATTAAACGAGTGATTGGGATGCCTGGAGACACTGTTGAAGTGAAAGGCGGAGTCCTTTACATTAATGGAAAACAGGTAGAACAGCCGTTTATCAATTCGAATAGTGATAAAAAGACCGTCTATATTGATGATTTTACATTAAAACAATTGACTGGAGAAGATAAAGTACCAGAAGGAAAATACTTCGTAATGGGAGATAACAGAGGAGTTTCAAAGGATAGCCGAATGATTGGATTTATTGATCAGGCTTCAATTGAAGGAAAAGCAGTATTTACTGTTTGGCCTCTAAATAGAATCGGTGGTCTTAAAGATTACTCAAATTTATACCATTAATATAAAGGTGATTACGATTATCGTAATCACCTTTTTGTGTCTTTAAATGAATATGGTAAAATTAGAATAGAGGAGGTGGGTTCATGACTGATATTTCTTTAAAGAATGTTTCTTTTTCTTACTATGGTAGTCTAAGACCTATTTTTAATCAGATAAATCTATCTTTTGATACAAATTGGAAGATAGGTTTGATTGGAAGAAATGGAATCGGTAAAACTACCTTATTAAAAATGTTAACGAAGGAATTAGAATATACAGGTGTCATTACAAATAGCACTACATGCTTTTATTTTCCTCCTACAATTAAAAATCATGATTTAACGTGTTTGGAAATATATAGACAAAGTAGTGAAGAGGAAGAATGGAAATTTATAAGAGAGCTTAATCAATTAGGTTTAGATTTAAGAGTTTTGGATCAGCCTTTATCTTTATTATCTCCAGGAGAACGTATGAAAGTTCTTCTTGGAATTCTGTTTACGAAGGAAGATGCTTTTGTATTAATTGATGAACCTACGAATCATCTTGATTCCTTAGGAAGAAAGGTAGTGAGCGAATATCTTCGTAAAAAAAGGCAGGGGTTCATGGTTATTTCACATGATCGTGAATTTTTAGATGGATGTATCGATCATGTATTAGCCATTAATCGCAATAGTATAGAAATCCAAAGTGGAAATTACAGTAGTTGGTATCAAAACAAACTCCAAAAAGATCAACTAGAATTTAATGAAAATCATAAACTAATAAAGGAAATTAGCCGATTAAAGGATGCTTCGAAGGAAACCAAACAATGGTCCGATCGGATTGAAAACACTAAAAATGGGCATAAAATATCGGGAATTAAACCAGATAAGGGATATATTGGGCATCAATCCGCAAAAATGATGAAAAAATCAAAGAATCTTATAAAACGGCAAGAAAAACTAATTGAAGAGAAAGAACGGTTACTAAAAGATATAGAGCTTCAGGAAACCTTGTTTTTACAACCATTGAACTACCCTAAAAAGGAATTCATAAAAGTGAATCATCTTTATTTTAATTATGGAGATAAAAATATTCTTCAAGATCTTTCTTTTGTGATAAAAAGAGGGGATAGAATATCGATTAATGGAGAAAATGGCTCTGGAAAAAGTACTTTATTTAATTGTCTGATTGGTAAACTAGAAGTGGAGTCCTCTATGATTTTAAAGCCAAAAAATCTAAAAATTTCTTATGTTCCTCAGGAGATTAAAAATTTAAAAGGAAGCTTTAAAGAATATATTCGGTCAAAGGAAGTCGATGAGACACTCTGTAGAACTCTATTATCAAAACTAAATATTTCGAAAGATCTGTTAGAAAGTGATATCGAGTCTTACAGTGATGGTCAAAAAAAGAAATTGTTATTATCAATAAGCTTAGCTACGAAAGCTCATTTGTATATATGGGATGAACCCATGAATTATATCGACGTAATTTCTAGAGAGCAAATTGAGAAAGTAATACTGGATAATGATATTACTCTTATATTTGTTGAACACGATAACTATTTTAAAAAGAAGATTGCTAATAAAAATATAGAATTGTAATAATCAAATAAGTTTTTAAATTTATCAAGGAGATTATCAAAAGGTAGTCTCCTTTTTTACGTGTTGATTCTCACAATATTCGAAATAAATTCTAATAAAATATATAACTTTATGAATTTTTCGCAAAGTTTGAAATATTTTGAATTTTTCAGGCAATTTATGTTGATTTTTATTTAAAAATAACTAGAATGGTACTGTACGATTGTTATCTGATTGGGTATGTTAATTATCATTTGTATAGTTTTATTTCAGGAATGGTGGCAGGACTACAAGAAAGAAGGAGAAAAAGTAAAATATCATAATAAAGGTGAGGAATTATAATGAAATTTGAAAAACGCCAAAAGTTTGCAATAAGGAAATTTAGTGTTGGAGTTGCTTCAGTTATTATTGGACAATTCTTTTTAGGTACTGTATCAAGCGCACCCGCTGTTCAGGCTAGTGAAGTCATTGAATCTAGTATAAAGTCACAAGACAAAGATGCTGAAGAAGAACAAATATCCAAAGTTGGTTTGCCGACTGAGACAACTAAACAGAGTGAAGAAAAAGGAGTATTAGAAAATAAGGAAATTACTTCTAGGGCAAACCAATTTAAAAAGGAACAAGAAATTGTTAATCTAGAATCTAATAAAGTAAATAATTCTGAAAGTGAAGAAATCAACAAGGTAACAACTGATAATACAGATAACAAAACGAGAGAGACAACTAATAAAGAAGATGGTTTAGAGTCAAACCTTTCAAAAGAGCAATTAAATAATGCAATCGTTGAAGGCGAAGTCGTAACGAAAGAAGCCGAAAAATTTTTAAATAATTTAAATGATTCAACTAATAAATCCGAAATTGAAGGATTATTGCGTCATACATCCGAATTATTGAAGGAAGCAAGAGCTGTTATTCTTTCTAAAGATGAAAAACAAGAGTCCTTAGACATACTTCGTTTAAATCTATCCAATGCCATTGAAACTTTATGGAATCAGATGAAAAGTTCAGGTCACACTGATAATGTAAGTTATCTGCTTAATACAGCTGGGTTGCAAGTGTCTTCTCCAGTTAACGAAAAACCTTATATGACCCTTGAACGTTATTTTGGCCCTGATGAGGGAAGATCGAATTTAGATTATAAAATAATTAAAGATGGTTCTACATTAGAATTAAGGTATAAGGTTGGATTAACTCGGATTACACCTGATGAAGTAGAATTAACTCAAGATGCGAAAGATTTAGGATTTACTTATGAAAAAGAAACAGGTTTTTTAACAAGGGATTTACCATTAAATCATCAATTAGCAAGTAAAAAGTATGAAATTGGTCTTCAATCAAAATTAGATTCATCTACTCGAATTGTTGCTAATCTTATTGTTGAAGAGCCTCCATTATACAGAATTGTTGATAATTATTCTTATTCTTATTTTAATAGTGGACAAACTGGATCAAACGATTTAAAGGGAGATTCTGTTACTTATGATAGCAAAACTAATACAGCGTATATGACTGTAACTCCTTTCGGGTACTATCTAAACTCTAGTAAGGCTAGTACTATTACAGATACTACAGCAGAAACTCCACAATATACTTCGAATTTATGGATGTCTATTCCAGGGAAAAAAACTGAATATAATAATGTAAACAATGATGCACCTGTTAAAATTACAAAGTTTGAGGTTAAAAATGCTAGTCCTGGAGTAAAAGTCGAATTTTCAATAGATAAACCTGCTTCTGCTGATAATGTGTTTGTTTTAAATACTTCTCCATATTCAGTTTCTGACAATTTAACTGGGAATAAGGCTGTAGAGACGTTTTATAGTGCATACTCTACAACTGCAAAAGATAGAGAACTATCTCCATATCGTATTAATTTTAAAGGATTACCAGAAAAAGCAGGTAATTATTTTGTGGATTTTGAAGTGACAGATAACATTGGTCGAGTAACACCGTACCATCTAAATTTGATTACTAAAGAAATCTCTCAAACAACGCCGAAATCAGAACACCCGAACTTTACATTAACGAATGCTGATGTTATGTTTGAAACTGATAAAATTTATCAAGTATCAAATCCGACACCTGTAGCCATTCCATCTACAAACCAGAAACAGACTATCGGAAATTTGGTGTTAAATAAAGCAAATGCCACATTAGAGATTCAACATGATAGTCTTCCTCAAGGAATAACTATTGAGAAAGATCCTTTAGACAAGACAAAATATATTATTACTAAAAAGGCAGGGGTAGTCCTACCTACTGGTGTGTATTCGTTTAAAGCTAAAGCTATTGATGGACATTTTGGTGATAACAATCTATTTCGTACTTTTAAGTTTGAAGTATTAGAGGGGTTAAATAATATTCCTGATCAAAGTTGGCAGGAGGGACAAGCTATACCTAATGTACCAATTTCTCTTACAAGTGGAACGAATATTACTAATCTGTCTGTGGAGTATGAAGAGGATAATGAGCATGTTCATTTTGAGTCTAATAGCAGCAATAATGGTTTAGCTGGATTTGCTGTTAAAAAGACTGAGGGTAAGAAAACTGCAATTGTAACGGCAACCTATTTAAATAGTGAAAATGAGATTCGCCAGATTAAAACGAGATTTACCTATGAAGTTACACCTCGATTAGTGTCGAATTTAAATTTAACGATTACAAATGATAGACAAACAGTTGTTGAAGGGAATAAGTATAAAGATATTCAGTTTAATACTAGTGAGGGTGCTGAATTAAATGTAGATGAAAGTAAAATTCCCTTTGGATTAACTTATGATAAAACTTTAAAGAAATTTTCGGGGGTTGGCCAGTATGAAGGGAAATATATTATCCCTGTTACAGCTTCAAAAAATGGAGAATCTATAACAAAACTAGTTGAACTAACGGTTACACCTGGTGCGTTTAATATCCCAAGCGTTTCTTATGAATTTACTGCAGGAAAAGAAATAGAACCAATTAGTCTAACGATTCCAGAAAACACAAAAGTAAACTATACTTCTGGCTCTTTACCTACAGGATTAAAATGGTCTGAAGATAAAAAAACAATTACAGGAACACCGTCTCAGGTTGGGACTTATACCGCTTCAGCAGATGTTACAAGAACTACTGCTGCTGGAAGTATCCAAAGAGCAACTGCAACAATTAAGATTAAAGTAAATAGTATACCACTTAACTTTACGATTCCTAATAATCGTAAAGAAGTGAAAGTTTTAGACGCTCTTCCTTCAATTCCGTTGCAAGCAGAAGGTGCAAATATTACTCTAACTTCCGGTTCCCTACCACCAGGAGTTAATTATAATTCAGTATCTAAAACGCTTGAAGGTACACCGACTAGAGTTGGGACTTACACAGCTACATTTACAGCAACAAGTGCGACGATTAGTGGCAACACAACTGCTAGTGCATCTGTAACAATCACTGTTACACCAAGGGATTTAAATGTTACAGTTGAAAATAAAAACCAAGAGAAAACAGTCCTATCTCCTGTAGACGAAGTGAGATTAACAGTTTCTGATGAGAAGGCTAGATTAGAGCTTGATACTAGTAAACTTCCTCAAGGGTTAACATACAATGCTTCCACGAAAACAATTTCTGGAACTGCTACAAAAGTTGGTGATTATTACGTACCTTATAAGGCAACATTTGCTGAAATGGCAGATTCTCCGGTGTCTGGAGGATATATTAGATTTAATATCAGACCTCTTCCTGTAAGTATCAATGTAACCGACAAAGAACAAACCATCCATTTAGGCGAAAATATCAAAAAAATGGTCGTGAGTCATAGCGAGCATTCAAAACTTGGAGCAAGATACTTAAGTGTAGATTTACCTGAGTCAGACTTAGACTCTTATCTAGAATCAACGGCAGGGTTACATTATGATCGTGCAACTCACACAATTAGTGGAACTCCTACAAAAGCTGGAGTATACAAAATTCGTATGAAAGCGTCTGTCGATTCAGATTCATTAGGAAAAGGGACAGCAGAAGAAATTATTACCTTGAAGGTTATTGATGATCCAGTATCTCTTGATATGAAAAATGATCGTCAGTTAATTGTTCTAGGAAATAAAGCTAGACCTGTTACATTACAGGTTCCTTCTGATGCTAGAGTGAGTGTTGACCAAACAAAACTTCCTAGCGGTCTAACATACAATGAGCAGACGAAAACAATTGAAGGAACTCCAACAGTTGCTGGTCAATATGATATTCCAGTAACGGTAACAAGTTCTAGTGGAAATAAAACCATTACAAAAAATATCTCGATTGATGTTGTTGACCTTACGCCACAACAAGTGACTCCTCCAACAATTTCTGTTAAAGAAAATAATGACGGAACTCACACAATCACCATTACTCAACCTGATGGTCAATCTCCAATAGAAACAATCATTAAAAATGGTAAAGATGGAGAAACTCCTAAAGTTAAAGTAGAACGTAATGACGCTAAGAAAGAAACAAAACTAACGTTCTACAAAGACGTAAACGCCAATAATGAGTTTGATGAAAATACTGATACTGTATTAGGTACATCTGTAATCAAAGATGGCGCCGATGGTCAAAAAGGAGAACAAGGTCAAGCTGGTCCTCAAGGTGTTGCCGGTCCTAAGGGTGACAAAGGAGATCCAGGAGCAGTTGGTCCTCAAGGTGCAGCTGGAGCTAAAGGTGAGCAAGGCGAACAAGGTCAAGCAGGTCGTGACGGTAAAGACGGCGAAACTCCAAAAGTTAAAGTAGAACGTGATGACACTAAGAAAGAGACAAAACTAACCTTCTACAAAGACGTAAATGCTAATAATGAGTTTGATGAAGCCACTGATACCGTTCTTGGTACTTTAATTGTTAAAGACGGACAAGACGGAAAAGCAGGTCCTAAAGGCGATCCAGGAGAAGCTGGACCTCAAGGTGTAGCCGGCCCTAAAGGTGATAAAGGTGATCCGGGAGAAGCTGGACCTCAAGGTGTAGCCGGTCCTAAGGGTGATAAAGGAGACCCAGGAGAAGCAGGTCCTCAAGGTGTAGCTGGACCTAAGGGAGATAAAGGCGATCCAGGTGCAGCCGGAGCTAAAGGTGAGCAAGGTGAACAAGGTCAAGCTGGACGTGACGGTAAAGACGGAGAAACTCCAAAAGTTAAAATAGAACGCGACGATGCTAAGAAAGAGACAAAACTAACGTTCTACCTTGACAAAAACGGTAATAGTCAGTTTGATGAAGCCACTGATGAAGTTCTTGGAACATTTGTTGTAAAAGATGGCGAAACCGGACCTAAAGGAGACAAAGGGGATCCAGGTGTTTCCGGTCAAAATGGTATTGACGGGAAAGATGGTATTTCTCCAGTTATTACATTAACTGATAATAATGATGGAAGTTATACAATTTCAGTAACAAATCCTGACGGAACTAAACAAGAAGTCGTAGTTAAAAATGGGAAAGATGGAAAGGATGGAACATGTAATTGCTCTATTTCGCCAACAAATGGAACTCCTACCAATCCAACATCCACAAATGGAATTCCATCTAACGGAACGACGACTAGTGTTACACCATCAAATGGTTCTTCGACAAATGGAACTCCAACAAATAGTACTCCAACAAATAGTACACCTTCTACAAATACACCAGGAAATAATACTCCTGTTGGAAGCACAACTATTGGAGGAGCAATTCCATCAGCAATTCCAGTGAATTCCGATAAGAATCCATCATTAGTCGCAAGTACTATCTCAACTACAAATAAAGTAGCTAATGAGACTAACAATAATGCTATTTTGCCAAATACTGGAGCGCATACAGAAGTCATTCCAATGCTTCTAGGGAGTGGTATTCTTTTAACACTCTATGTAGGTAAAAGAAAAGAAGAATAGTTGTTAGAGTGGTTTTTCTTAAAAAATTTATTTTTTCTAGAAAAGCACCTATTTAAAAGATCAGGAAGATTGAGTCGTAAGTACTCACTTCCTGATTTTTTTGTTAAATTTCCTTTTTCTTTCTCCAGTAAACGATTTCATAAAATTTGACTTTCTTATTAAACAAACGTAAAATAGGAATACACGTTTTTAGGGAGGAAAGATATGGATCAAGTGTTTATACGTTCATTTGATGCAATGCTTGAATTACGACATTTTACATCAATTATTTTGGCTTGTATTTGTGGTTTATTAATTGGTTATGAAAGAAAAGCAAGGAATAAACAAGCCGGAGTAAAGACACACGTGATTGTTTGTCTTACTTCTGCCTTAATGATGATTATTTCTAAAGAAGCTTTTCTGGACACTCCAGATTACGATACTTCACGTGTGGCTGCTCAAATTGTAAGTGGGATTTCCTTCATTGGTGGTGGTATCATTTTCATGAGGGATAAAAAAATAAGTGGTTTAACAACAGCTGCTGGTATTTGGGCTACTTCAGGGATTGGAATGGCCATTGGTGGAGGATTTTGGTTCTTTGGTATTGTTTGTAGTATCTTTGTTATGTTAATTCAATGGTTAACACATGATTTTACAAAACAGCAGCAGATTTATCAGGCAAGTATTAATGGAACTGTAGGAGATATTTCTCTTGTTCACGATATTTATGAATACTGTAATTTAAAACAATATCAAATCGCAAATGTGGATGTTAAGGATATTGGAGGAAAGTACGAAATCAATATTCAAATAGAGAATGATAAGAGAATCCTAATTGATGATATCGAATCAACCATCAGAGAAAGACATATTGACTTTAAAATTAAAAAGGTCAAATTTAAATCTTCTGAAAATAATCCGCAATAGTTATAGTGAGACTGGACTACTCCAGTCTTATTTTTATATCTATTATTGATTAAAAAGAATTATTTGTGAGTGAATTGCTATTTTGTTTATTGGCTGATAAACTTAATTTATATGAGTTAATCATTTGTTAGTTGAAGTTTTCGTAATAATCAAGATAAAGGAGTTTACTATTATGAATAGAGAAGAAATTATTGCGTTGCAACATCAACGTTATGCTACTAAAAAGTTTGACCCAACACGTCGTATTTCTGATGAAGATTGGGCAGCCCTTGTCGAAGTAGGACGATTAGCACCTTCTTCATTGGGGTTTGAACCTTGGAAATTGCTTTTACTAAACAATGAAGGAATGAAACAAGATTTAAAATCAATGGCATGGGGCGCTGTTTCAATGCTCGATGGAGCAAGTCATTTTGTGATTTATCTAGCTCGTAAAGGATTAAACTATGAAACACCTTATATTGAAAAAATAATGCAAGAGGTAAGACATAGACGTTATGACCCGGATTCTGCATATGCGCATCGAATCAAGAGCTTCCAAGAAAATGATGCACAGCTAAACGATGAACGATCACTCTTTGACTGGGCAAGTAAACAAACGTATATCCAAATGGCGAATATGATGAATGCAGCAGTTTTGATGGGAATGGATTCTTGTCCAATTGAAGGATATGATAAAGCTAAAGTTGAAGCTTATTTAGAAGAAAAAGGAGTTTTGGATACATCAGAATTTGGAGTATCAGTAATGTGCGCGTTTGGTTATAGAGATGAAGACATTAAACCAAAAATTCGTTGGAATACAGAAAGTATTTATGAAGTAATTGATTAGAAGTAATTTTTTCATAGCAAACAACTGCTATCTCAGTACATCAGCAATGAATAATTGCTACTGTACTGAGATTTTTTTATTATAAAGAATAAGGAAGAGAACGGAAAAAAGGATTAAAACATGGTATAATGTTCGTTGGTTCTATAAGAATGTTTTTGTGAATGTAATATAGAAAGGATTCGAAACGTATGGCAACAATCCAATGGTTCCCGGGGCATATGGCCAAAGCGCGCAGGGAAGCAACTGAAAAATTGAAATTAGTCGATGTCGTGATTGAAATGGTGGATGCTCGTATTCCAGAATCAAGTCGCAATCCTATTATCGAAGAAATTAAAGGACAGAAGAAGCAATTAATCTTATTAAATAAAGTTGATTTGGCAGATCCATCTCAAACAAAACGTTGGAATGATTATTTTACTAGCCAAGGAATTAAAGTTCTTACAACAGAAGCTAAAGATGGCAAAGGGATAAAACAGGTTAAAGCGGCCATTAAGGAATTAATGGCGCCAGTCTTTGAAAAGAATCTGGAAAAAGGTATTCGTCCTAGACCGATTCGTTTAATGGTTCTCGGAATTCCTAACGTAGGAAAATCAACCTTTATCAACCGTATGATTAATAAAAATCAAGCTGAAACAGCAAATCGTCCTGGTGTTACAAAGGGACAACGCTGGTTAAAAATCGGAAATGATTTTGAATTACTGGATACTCCAGGTATTTTATGGCCAAAGTTTGAAAGTGAAGAAGTTGGGAATAAACTAGCACTTACGGGTGCGATTAAAGATGCACTCCTTCACATGGATGATATTGCACTTTTTGCTCTTAGTCAGTTTAAATTAGATTATCCAGAGTATTTAAAGAAAGCTTATCGTTTAATAGATAGCGATTTAGAACTTTCAAATGTTGATTTATTAATGTTAATTACAAAGAATTTAGGCTTTAAAGAAGATTATGAAAAGGCAAGTGAACGAATCGTGTTTGATATTCGTTCAGGAAAACTGGGTCGTTATACATTAGACCAAGCGCCTGTGTCGTTAACGGAGGAAGCATAATGGAAAAACGTTCCATCAAAGAAATTAAATTGATTCTTGAAAAAATTCAAACGTTGTCGGATGAACGTTTAACAGAACTTAGAAGTGACGATCGTAAAGGAGTTCAAGATTTAATCGCAAAGTTTGAACGTCATTTCGCCAAAAAAGCAGAACGTGCTGCACACTTTGAGGAAATGCAAAGCTTTGAACGTGCAGCCCAACAAAAAGGCTATCGAATGATTGCAGGAATTGATGAAGTGGGTCGCGGCCCACTTGCCGGTCCAGTGGTAGCAGCTGCTGTCATTCTTCCTGAAGGTATGGAAGATATTGGTCTCGATGATTCTAAGAAGTTGAGCGCGAAAAGACGCGAAGAAATCTTCGAAATGATTAAAGAGCAAGCTGTTGCGATTGGTATCGGTATTGTCGATGCATTCACGATTGATAAAATTAATATTTATGAAGCTAGTAAAGTGGCGATGAAACGAGCGATTGAATTGTTGCCTGAACAGCCAGATTATTTATTAATTGATGCGATGAGATTGGATACAGGAATTCCACAAGAAGGCATTATTAAAGGGGACGCGAAGAGCATCTCGATAGCCGCGGCAAGTATTGTTGCTAAAGAGGTAAGGGACCAAATGATGAAGGATTACGAACAACTGTATCCAGGATATGGATTTGCACAAAATGCAGGATATGGTACGAAAGCACACATAGAAGGTCTTGAGAAATTAGGTCCGACGCCAATACATCGTATGACATTTGCACCTGTAAAAGAATATCAACAATAAAGTTCCAAAAATAAACTCTTTCTCGTAAATAGTTTTGAAAACTATTTACCGGAAGGAGTTTATTTATGTTATTAACAAAAAGAAAACTATTAATTGGAATAGCGATTAGTGAAAAATTAAATAGTAAACAGTTTTATGAGTTATTTCAAAAATTGAATGATGATGTTTCTTTAATTCATCCATTTGTTTTAGGGGATGTAAAATTCAGCTTGCCCGAAGAAACTTCTAAATGGTTAGAGACATTTGATTGGTTAGCTTCTTTTGAAAAAATGAAGGTAGAAAAAGTAAAAGTATTGACCATTTTGGATGCCGAATATCCAAGACGGTTAAAAGAAATTTATTTACCTCCAATTGTTCTTTTCTATAAAGGAGAATGGTCTTTGTTAAATGAACGTTTAGTCGCTTTGGTAGGTTCTAGAGAACATTCAAACTATGCAAAACAATGTACGAAAACTATTGTACAGGATTTAGTGCAGAAAAAAATCGGAATTATTAGCGGTTTAGCCAAGGGGGTCGATTCTTTAGCACACCTTGAATGTTTGAAGGATGATGGAAAAACGATAGCGGTTATAGGAAGTGGATTAGATGTTGTATATCCACCTGAAAATGCTAATCTCTATAAAGAAATAGGGGAAAAAGGTCTTATTATTTCTGAATATCCTTTAGGAAGTCGACCTTTGAAGTTTCATTTTCCTTACCGAAATCGCATCATAGCAGGGTTAAGCCATGGAGTTTGTGTAGTAGAAGCTAATGAGAGAAGTGGAAGTCTAATTACTGCTAATATTGCCTTGAGTGAAAATAGAGAGGTATTTGCTATTCCTGGAAGTATTTTTTCATCACATTCAAAAGGAACTAATCAACTAATTGAAGCTGGAGCTTGTTTAGTTTCTAGCGCTGAAACTATTGATAAAAATCTACATTACTTTCCATAAAAAAACTATAAGAGATAATTTGTTGCCTTGACAAAAAGAATGTGTTTAGATATGATGACAAAAGACAATTTAAACAATCTCGCTAAATACAGGCTTTTTGCCTGATATTTTAATATTAGACAGAGTAATGATGGAAGGAGCCATTTAATGGTGAAGCAAAACTTAGTGATTGTAGAGTCTCCTACAAAAGCTAAAACCATTGAACGCTATTTGGGGAAAAATTTTAAAGTGGTCGCAAGTAAAGGTCACTTAAGAGATTTACCTAAGAGCAAAATGGGTGTAGATATTGAAAATAATTATGAACCTCATTATATTTCGATTCGAGGGAAGGGCGATTTAATTAAGTCTCTTAAAAAGGAAGCAGCCAAAGCAGATGCAGTTTATCTTGCAAGTGACCCGGATAGAGAAGGAGAAGCTATTTCTTGGCATTTAGCGCATTTATTAGGACTTGATTTAAACAAACCTATTCGTGTGGAGTTTAATGAGATTACAAAAGATGCAATTAAAGAAGCATTTAAGAATCCTAGAATGATTGACATGGATTTAGTTGATGCGCAACAAGCACGTCGTATTTTAGACCGCCTTGTGGGTTACACTTTATCTCCTATTTTATGGAAGAAAGTGAAAAAAGGATTGAGTGCTGGTCGTGTTCAAAGTATCGCGGTAAAATTAATTATTGATCGCGAAAACGAAATTAAAGCATTCGTTCCAGAAGAATACTGGACTCTTGAAGGACAATTCAAAAAAGAAAAGAAAGCTTTTGTAGCAAATTATTATGGTACAACTGCTGAGAAAGCGTCTTTAGATAAAGAAGCGACTGTTAAATCAGTTATGAACGAACTTTCTGAGAAGAAACCATTCAAAGTTACTAAAGTAACGAAGAAAGAACGTAGACGCAATCCTGCAGCTCCATTTACAACAAGTAGCTTGCAACAAGATGCGTCAAACCGCTTAAACTTCAGAACGCGAAAAACAATGATGGTAGCTCAACAACTTTATGAAGGGGTATCTCTTGGTCGTAGTGGTTCAGTTGGTTTGATTACGTATATGCGTACAGACTCAACTCGAATTTCAGCATCTGCCCAAAATGAGGCTTCTGAGTTCATTGAGAAAGAGTTTGGTAAAGATTACTGTCTTGCAACTAAACGCACTGTAAAGAATGCTGAAGGCGCTCAAGATGCTCACGAAGCAATTCGTCCTTCATCTGTTATACGTACACCGGATTCAATCGCAAGTTATTTAACAAAAGATCAATTGAAATTGTACACCTTAATTTGGTCTCGATTTGTTGCTAGTCAAATGACTGCAGCAGTTTATGATACTGTACAAGTAGATTTAGAACAAAACAATCATGTGTTTAAGGCAAATGGATCTACAATTAAGTTTGCTGGGTATCAAAAGGTATATCAAGATAATGCAGAAGCGAAAAAAGGAAACGTGCTTCCAGAAATGCAAGTTGGGGATGAAGTTCAATTAGCAAAACTAAATCCAGAACAACATTTCACACAACCGCCTGCACGTTATTCTGAAGCTACGTTAATTAAAACATTAGAAGAAATTGGTGTTGGTCGTCCATCAACGTATGCACCAACAATCGAAACAATCCAAAAACGTTACTACGTTAAATTAGTTTCTAAACGTTTTGAACCAACGGAACTTGGATATGTTGTTCATCAAATTATCGAACAATACTTCCCAAATATTGTGGATACTCATTTTACTGCTTCAATGGAAGATAATCTCGACCTTGTTGAAGAAGGGAAAGAAGAGTGGGTACAAGTTATCGATAAGTTTTACCAACCATTCAAGGTTGAAGTGGATAAAGCGGAAGTAGAAATCGAGAAAGTTCAGATTAAAGATGAACCAGCTGGATTCAACTGTGAAAAATGCGGCCATCCGATGGTGATTAAATTAGGTCGCTTTGGTAAATTCTACGCATGTAGCAATTTCCCAGAATGTCATCATACACAAGCCATTGTTAAAGATATTGGGATTACATGTCCAACTTGTGGCAAAGGGAAAGTGATTGAACGTAAGTCGAAGAAAAATCGTATCTTCTATGGTTGTGATCGTTATCCTGAATGTGAATTCGTTTCATGGGATAAACCAGTAGGACGTAATTGTCCAAAATGTGAACACTACTTAGTTGAGAAAAAAGGTCGCGGTGGAAAACAAATTGTGTGTAGTAATTGCGATTATAAAGAGGAAGTTCAAAAATAAAGGAAAGAGCACTTGGAGAAATCTGGGTGCTCTCTTTATGTGCGTGAAATTATGTTAGTGCATTGACTATGACGCAGAGTTTATTAAATATGTATTAATTGTCTTAATAATTTTGACAATTCGGTTGTAAGAAAGTGCTTACTGTGATAAAGTTAACGATAGGAGGAAGATGATGAAGAATGAAATGCAAGATTTCTTAGCGTATATAAAAGTTGAACGGCGTTATTCACCAGAGACGATTCATGCGTATGAGCGTGATATTCAACATTTCTGCGATTACTTAACAGAAGTTCCAATTACGTCATGGAACGATGTATCTGTCGTTGATGTTCGAATCTATTTAGGAGTTTTACATCGTGAAAACTATAATCGTTCAAGTATTTCTCGGTTCCTTTCAAGTTTACGTTCTTTTTATCATTTTTTGGTAGAACGAAAAGCAGTAGAATCAAATCCTTTTGCGTCAGTCAGTTATAAAAAGGGTAAAATGCTTCTTCCAGAGTTTTTTTATGAAGATGAAATTGAAAAATTTATCAATTCTATTGATGGAAATCAGTCTTTAGACCAACGTAATAAAGCTCTAGTCGAAGTATTATATGCTACAGGTATGCGTGTCAGTGAGTTAACGAATTTAACTCTTGAGCAATTAGACCTGGATAATAGCATTATCCTCGTCATCGGTAAAGGTTCTAAAGAACGCTATGTTCCGATTGGTGACTTTGCAAGAACGGCTTTAGAAACTTATCTTGAAGAAGGACGAAAGGATCTTATGGCTAAAGAAAGGAAGGAGCATTTTTTCGTGTTTGTGAATCATTTAGGTGATCCACTGACGACTAATGGAGTTCGTTATATTTTAGAAAAACTAATTCAAGAAAGTGGACTAACATTAAAGATTCATCCACATATGCTAAGACATACGTTTGCAACGCATTTGTTGAATAATGGTGCGGATATGCGAACCGTTCAGGAACTTTTAGGGCATGTGAGTCTCAGTTCGACTCAAATATATACACATGTGACAAAAGAAGCTCTTCAACAAAATTACCAATTATATTTTCCAAGGTCTAAAGCTGGGAAGAACGAATTTGACGCTAGTGCCTTTAATAAGAATAACGGAGGAAAATCATGACTACAATTTGTGCAGTAAAAAAAGATAACCAAGTTGCTATGGCTGGTGACGGTCAAGTGACAATGGGTGAAAAAGTGATAATGAAGGGGACCGCTCGTAAAATCCGTCGTATTTTTGACAATCAAGTACTTGTGGGATTTGCTGGTGGTGTAGCAGATGCAATTACTTTAGAAGAAATGTTTGAAGATAAACTTAAACAATTCAAAGGGAACTTACAACGTGCAGCTATTGAAATGGCGAAACAATGGAGAAGTGACCGTGGTTTACAAAAATTAGAAGCGATGTTAATCGTAATGAATAAAGAACAAGTGTTACTTGTTTCAGGGACAGGAGAAGTCATTGAACCAGATGATGGTATTCTAACAATTGGTTCTGGTGGAAACTACGCTTTATCAGCTGCTAGAGGTCTCCTAAGATTTGGGGATTCGAATTTAACAGCAGAAGATATTGCTCGTGAAAGTTTAAAAATCGCTTCAGAGATTGATATTTTTACAAATGATAATATCATTACTGAAACGTTGGCGTAAGGAAGTGGAAGTATGCAAGCAAATATTAGTAAAACACCTAGAGAAGTTGTATCTGAATTAGATCAATTCATCGTTGGGCAACAGGATGCAAAACGAGCGTTAGCGGTGGCTCTTCGTAATCGTTACCGTCGTCTATTATTAGATGAAGAAATGAAAAAGGAAGTCACTCCTAAAAATTTATTGATGATTGGTCCTACTGGGGTTGGTAAAACCGAATTGGCTCGTCGTCTTGCTAAATTAGTTGATGCACCATTTGCAAAAGTCGAAGCGACAAAATTTACCGAAGTGGGTTATGTCGGACGTGATGTAGAATCGATGGTTCGTGATTTGGTGGAGAATGCGATTCAAATTGTAACTAAACTAAAACAAGAAGAAGTAAAACTACAAGCTTTTGATAAGGCTGTTAAAAAGCTTGCGAAGATTTTAAAACCTGGAATCATGAAGAAAGTTTCGAACCCACAACAAGATTCTCTCTTCAATATGTTCCAACAAATGGGCATTCAAAACCCTGGATTAGAACCTGAAATGAAGGAAGAAGTTACAGAAGAAATTGCTCAAAGTCGTCGTGATATTGAGCAACAATTAAGAAATGGAGTACTTGATTCAAAAGAAGTAACGATTGAATTAACAGAGAAACCAATGCGGATGGCGGGATCTGGTAACCAAATGGAACAAATGATGCAAATTCAATCCGTTCTTGACCAGATGACTCCTAAGAAGAAAATTAGCCGTACAGTCACTGTTAAAGAAGCGTTAGAACTATTAACGGAGGAAGAAGCAAATAACCTTATCAATCAGGAAGATATGCATGCAGAAGCTTTAAAACTAGCTGAAACATCAGGAATTATCTTTATCGATGAAATTGATAAGATTGCTGCCAAAGGTCAAAACGGTGGGGAAGTTTCAAGAGAAGGAGTACAAAGAGATATATTACCAATTGTTGAGGGTAGTCAAGTGAATACGAAGTACGGTGTGATTAATACAGACCATATTCTGTTTATCGCTTCTGGGGCGTTCCATGTGGCTAAACCAAGTGATTTAATGCCCGAGCTACAAGGGCGATTCCCGATTCGGGTTGAATTACAAGATTTATCAAAAGAAGATTTTGAACGCATTTTAATGGAACCTAAAAACGCATTATTAAAACAGTATAAGGCATTACTTGCTACTGAAAATGTGGAAGTCGTTTTCACAAAAGAAGCTGTTTCAAAATTGGCTGAGATTGCTTTCGAAGTGAATAGTACAATGGAAAATATTGGTGCTCGCCGTCTTCACACTATTTTAGAAACTGTATTAGAAGAATTATTGTTCGAAGCACCAACGATGCAAATGGGAAGCATCCAAATAACTGAACAATATGTAGAAAGTAAATTAAATGCGATTCGAGAGGATCAAGATTTAACTAAATACATTTTATAAAAAAGGAGAATATACTCATGCGTAAAGTTTTAGCTGATTTAAGGAAGATTAATGAAATTGTCCAGTATGATAATATTTGGAGAGATTCTGAAACAGCGGATTTACCATTTAATAAACTAACAGAAATTTTGGGAACTCTTTTGAAAGTTGATTTATATATCGCATCAAGCGATGGAAGATTGTTAGGAATTCATGATGAATTTCAAGTAAATAACGATCGTATGAAAGAGTATAAAAATAGTAGACAATTTCCGGATTTTTATATGGACGGATTAACATCTTTAAAATTCACGAAGGAAAATATACCTGTAACGGATGAACTAACGATTTTTCCGGTTGAATTACATGATAATTTCAAGAATGCAATGACCACCATTATTCCAATTTTTGCTTCAGGAATTCAACTAGGCTTTGTAGTAATGGGGAAGGATGAGGAACCTTTTTCAACCGACGATCTTATTTTGGCTGAACACGCAGGAACAGTAATTGGAACAGAAATGTTGCACTGGTATACAAGAAAGATTGAGCAAGAAAAGAGAGAACAACAAAATGTTCATTTAGCTCTTAGTTCGTTATCTTATAGTGAATTAGAAGCCATTAAAGTGATTATCCAATTGTTTGATGGTATGGATTTAAGATTCACTGCTTTAAAAATTGCGAAAGAATATAATATTACTCGTACAGTAATTGTAAATGCTATTCGTAAACTTGAATCAGCAGGAATTATTGAAAGTCGCAGCCTAGGAACTAAAGGAACCTATATAAAAATAAAAAATCAAAATATCAAAAAATCCTTATTAACTGAATTAAAACATTCATAATTTAGAGGCGATTACATGGATAACATTTCTTTAGAAAATAAATTTTTAAAAGTCAGAGTAAAAATTTTTGGGGCAGAACTAACTTCTGTATTTGATAAAGAGACTCATACGGAATATATGTATCAACCAGATGGGATTCATTGGAATAAACAATCTCCAATTTTATTTCCGAATATTGGTGCTATTCGAAATAACTCTTTTTCCTACAAAGGGAATGATTACGAAGCTAGAAAACATGGTTTTGCTCGTGACTATGCATTTAAGTTAGAGGATAATGGAAGTGATTTTGCCACTTTTTTACTCACGAATGAGATGATCGAGGAAAACTATCCTTTCGATTTTCAATTGCGTCTAAAATACACTTTAAATGGTCGTCAATTAGATATGAGTTATTTCGTTACTACTCAAAGTCCTGAAATGTACTTTGCAATTGGTGGTCATCCTGCATTTAGAGTACCGTTGGAAGAAGGATTGTCGTTTGAAGATTATCGAATCCAATTAGATTCGGAAAGTTCGATTCATAAACTTGAATTAGAGATTCCATATCTTGCTTCACTTGAAGGGGTTTCGTATCCAGAAAAAGAATTTCGATTACACCATGATTTATTTACGAATGATGTATTATTATTTAAATCAAATTCCCCTCATTTCAAAGGAAAGTTGTACTCTCAAAAAGGGAATAAAAGCGTAACCGTACTTTTAAATGGGATTGGCGCGTTAGGAGTATGGACTATGCCAGATGATTCTCCTTTTGTTTGTTTTGAACCTTGGGATGGATATCCAGACTTGGCGAATGATTTTACGCAAAATTTAGAAGAAAAAAAGAATGTCTTGAAAATTACAAACAAGACACCTTATCAATCTACAGCCAGTTTTATTTTCGAGTAAACGAAAAGACACTAAGTACTTACTTAGTGTCTTTATTTTTTTGTTCCCAAGGCATTGGAACTTTATTTTCTGTTCCGTTTAAAATTCTTTGAATATTAGAACGGTGTCGGTAAATGATAAAAATATCTATTGCAAGTGCAAAAAGTGTTAGTGTCCAATCATTAAATAGTAGTGAAAGGAATACTCCTAAAGTGATAGTTACCATAGCAGTAAGACTAACCATTCGTGTAATTGCAAGTAGTACTAAGAAAATAATAAGTCCATATAAAAGTAATAATGGTTGGTAAGCTAAAATCATTCCAGCAAAAGTAGCAACCGCTTTTCCTCCTTTGAATGAAGCAAAAATGGGAAAAGTATGACCAATAACCGCGAATGAGGCAATCCACAATGGAGAAATATCAGGTTGCTTAAATATAGTTAAAGCAAGAATCATCGCTAAGAATCCTTTAAAGATATCACAGAATAATACTAGGGAACCCGCTTTTTTTCCTAAAACTCGAAACGCATTTGTTGATCCTAAATTTCCACTCCCATATTGGCGAATATCTTTTTTAAAGAAATACTGCCCAACCCATAATCCAGATGGAATCGAACCAAGTAAGTATGCCACTATGGCACCAATTATAAATGTAAATGACATTTGTTTGACTTCTCCTTTTAAAAACAGTCTAGAAACAGTTTAACACAAAAACATTTTAACTTACAATTCTAATAAGAAATATTATTATAACGCTATTTATGAAGGGAAATCTTGCGAAAATATTTAAAAACAAGTATTATAGATAAGATGATGAAAAAAGGAGAGTATTAAATGAGCAAAGTGACGAATCAGTATAATGATGATGCGATTCAAGTTTTAGAAGGTCTTGAAGCTGTTCGTAAACGTCCAGGGATGTATATTGGATCAACTGATCATCGAGGACTTCATCACTTAGCGTATGAAATTGTTGATAATGCGGTCGATGAGGCATTATCAGGTTACGCTACAAAAATTGAAGTAACAATTCATAAAGATCAATCACTTTCAGTAAAAGATAATGGTCGTGGAATGCCAACGGGAAAACATGCTTCTGGAATTCCTACTATTCAAGTTATCTTTACTGTATTACATGCCGGTGGTAAATTCGGCCAAGGTGGATATAAAACATCAGGTGGTCTTCACGGTGTTGGGGCGTCTGTTGTTAACGCGTTGTCAGATTGGTTAACCGTAGAAGTTTTGCGAGATGGAACATTATACAAACAATCGTTTAAAAATGGTGGTGAACCAGTCGGAACTGTTAAAAAAGAAAAAACAAGCCGTCGTGGTTCTGGAACTACAGTTACTTTCCTTCCAAGTGATAAGACATTTTCAACAACGAATTGGTCTTATGAAACATTAGCTGAACGTTTAAGAGAATCAGCGTTCTTATTAAAAGGACTTACAATTGTTTTAACAGATGAGCGTACTGGAGAATCAGAAACGTTCCATTATGAAGAAGGAATTCGCGATTTTATCCAATACTTAAATGAAGAAAAAGATACATTATCTCCTGTTGTTGATTTTGATAGCACAGTGGATGGTGTTGAAACCGAATTTGCATTCCAATATAACGATGGTTATTCAGAAACGATTTTATCTTTTGTAAATAACGTTCGTACAAAAGACGGTGGTACTCACGAAGTGGGAATGAAGAGTGCCTTAACAAAAGCGTTCAACGAATACGCACGTAAAGTTGGTCTTTTAAAAGAGAAAGACAAAAACTTAGAAGGTAGCGATGTTCGCGAAGGATTAACAGCGATTATTTCGCTTCGTATTCCTGAAGAGATTCTACAATTTGAAGGACAAACGAAAGATAAATTAGGGACACCTGCTGCTCGCGGAATTGTTGATAATACAATTTCTGAACAACTAGGTTTCTTCTTAACGGAAAACGGTGAAATTGCACAGGAATTAATTCGTAAAGCCATTAAAGCACGTGAAGCGCGTGAGGCGAGTCGTAAGGCCAGAGAAGAGAGCCGTAATGGTAAGAAGGGCAAGAAGAAGGAAACACTTCTTTCTGGTAAATTAACGCCTGCTCAAAGTAAGAACCCTAAGAAGAATGAACTTTACTTAGTAGAGGGGGATTCTGCCGGAGGTTCTGCAAAACAAGGTCGTGACCGCAAGTTCCAAGCGATTCTTCCATTGCGTGGTAAAGTTATCAATACTGAAAAAGCATCGATTTCAGATATTTTGAAAAATGAAGAGATTAACACGATCATTTATACAATTGGTGCTGGTGTTGGTAGTGACTTCAAGATTGAGGATTGTAACTATGACAAAATTGTTATTATGACCGATGCGGATACCGATGGGGCTCACATTCAAGTCTTGCTGTTAACATTCTTCTATCGTTATATGAAACCATTGATTGAAGCCGGAAAAGTTTATCTTGCATTACCACCTTTATATAAAATTTCTAAAGGAACTGGTAAAAAACAAGTGATTGAGTATGCGTGGACAGAAAAAGAACTTGAAGAGAAGACTAAATTAGTCGGAAAAGGCTACTTATTACAACGTTATAAAGGTCTTGGGGAAATGAACGCTGACCAATTATGGGATACTACCATGAACCCAGATACAAGAACGTTAATTCGTGTTGTGATCGATGATAAAGCTCAAGCAGAACGTCGTGTAAGCACTTTGATGGGGAATAAAGTGGAACCTCGTCGTAAGTGGATTGAACGCCACGTTGAGTTTGGTCTGGAAGAAGATAAGAGCATTTTAGAATCAGATGTAAATGCCATTAGCACAACAGCTAGTCCGAAAAAAGAAGAAAAGAAACCATCAGTTAAGAAAAAAGAAGCAACAATTGATCATGTAGAACAATTGTCGTTACTAGGAGAGGAGGAATAGTATGAGTCAAATTCAAGATATTCAAGAATTGAATCTGGAAGATGTAATGGGTGACCGATTTGGACGTTATTCAAAATACATTATCCAAGACCGTGCTCTTCCTGATATCCGTGATGGCTTGAAACCAGTACAACGTCGTATTTTATATGCGATGTCTATCGATGGAAACACAAGCGATAAACAATTCCGTAAATCAGCAAAGACTGTCGGTAACGTAATCGGTAATTTCCACCCACACGGAGACTCTTCAGTTTATGAAGCAATGGTTCGTATGAGTCAAGATTGGAAACTTCGTGATGTGTTAATTGAAATGCATGGGAATAACGGTAGTATGGATGGAGACCCTGCTGCTGCGATGCGTTATACGGAAGCTCGTCTTTCTAAAATCTCAGAAGAATTACTAAAAGATTTAGACAAGAAAACCGTTGAATTTGTTTTAAACTTCGATGATACAGAAGAAGAACCGACTGTACTTCCTGCGCGTTATCCAAACCTTCTTGTAAATGGAGCTACTGGGATTTCAGCCGGTTACGCTACAGAAATTCCTACTCATAACTTAGGAGAAGTCATCGATGCAACCATTCATGCGATTGACCATCCTAAAGCGACTGTGAAAGAATTGATGCAATTTGTTAAAGGTCCTGATTTCCCAACAGGAGGAATTATTCAGGGGCTTGAGGAATTAGAACAAGCGTATGAAACTGGACGCGGTAAAGTAGTGATCCGTTCGAAAACGAAAATCGAACCGATTAAAGGTGGAAAATCGCAAATCATTATTTCAGAGATTCCTTATGAAGTAAACAAAGCTTTATTAGTGAAAAAGATTGATGAAATTCGCTTGAATAAGAAGATTGACGGGATTGCTGAAGTAAGGGACGAATCAGACCGTACTGGGCTTCAAATCGTTGTTGAATTGAAGAAAGAAGCTAATGCAGAGGGAATCTTAAACTACTTATTGAAGAATACAGATTTACAAGTGAACTATAACTTCAATATGGTCGCTATCGATGAACGCCGACCTGTACAAGTAGGATTAAAAACAATTCTAACTTCTTATATCAACTTCCAAAAAGAAGTGATTACGAGACGTACGCAATATGATTTGAAGAAGGCTCAAGATCGTCTTCATATCGTTGATGGTTTGATGAAGGCTTTATCGATTTTAGATGAAGTCATCGCATTAATTCGTAACAGTAAAGACAAGAAACATGCGAAAGAACGTTTAGTGGAAACATATGACTTCACAATGATTCAAGCAGAAGCGATTGTAAACTTACAATTGTATCGTTTAACAAATACGGATATTACAATCCTTCAAAATGAGAAGCTTGATTTAAATGAGCAAATCGCAACTTTCTTAAGTATCTTAAAATCTGAAAAAACACTTCTTCAAGTCATGAAGAGTGAACTACGTGATTTGAAGAAGAAGTATGCAACGCCTCGTTTAACGCAAATTCAAGCTGAAATTGAAGAGATTAAGATTGAAACTGAAGTGTTAGTCACCGAAGAAGAAGTATATGTGGTTGCTACAAAACAAGGATACTACAAACGTGTTAGCCCACGTTCATTTGCTTCAAGCGCTCCAGAAGAAAACGGAATGCGTGAAGGGGATGAAGTAGTTCTTTGCCAAAAAGCTTCTACATTAGATAACTTAATTCTATTTACTTCAAAAGGAAATTACTTACACTTACCAGTACATGAAATTCCAGAAGCGAAATGGAAAGATGTCGGAAACCACTTAAGCCAGTCTATTTCTTTAGGTAGCAACGAAGTCATTCTGACTGGATTTGTCAAGGCTAAAGATAGTGATGACTCTTATAAAGATTGGACGGTTGTCTTCTTTACAAAAGAGGGCTTAGTGAAACAAACATTATTCAATGAGTTTACAACGTACCGAGGATACAAGACTCGTACAAGTAATGCGATGAAATTGAAGACTACAACGGATGAAGTAGTCAAAGTGGTTGTCACAAACCCAGAAAGTTTAGAAGTATTTATCGTGACGCACTGTGGATTTGGTTTACGTTATGAATTAAGCGAAATTCCAGTAGTTGGTACTGTAGCCAGCGGTGTGAAAGCAATCAACCTTCGTAAAGAAGATTTTGTTGCTGGGGCGATGGTTTATTCATTAGAACATAAAGTTGTTTCTGCATTCCTTACAACACAGCGTGGGGCTGTAAAACGATTCAATGTATTAGAAATTTCGATGCTTACACGTGCAAAACGTGGACTTATGGTTTTACGTGAATTGAAAACAAAACCTCATCGTGTCGTATTCTTAGATGGAGAAATCACTTCAAGCAGTGAATACACAATCATTGCTGGAAACGGCGAAACAAAAGTGGTTAGACCAATGGACTTAACACTTGTAGATCGTACAAGTAATGGTTCAATGCTTCTAGGGGATAACGACCAGGAAGTAAAAGCTGTATTGGCAAACTTTGACTACAGTTCATTGAAAGAACAATAGAGATTATAAAGAAAAGGACTTCCATTAATGTGGAAGTCCTTTTGGTTTAGAAGTTTATTTCTGATGAATACTGAGAAGCTGCGTTCCAAAGTAGGTATTCCGTTACGCCAGCTTCTTTTAGAGCTTGAATTTCTTTGCTGATAATATCCGCGGTGTAGAGTTGATAATTTCCTTCACCAAGAAAATCTGCAGTGAACGCTTGAATCCAAGGCCTTGAAATTGGAGAAGGGTTTAATGTTTTTATATATCCTTTTTCAATCACCATATAGCGTTTAACGATTTCATATGGATTTTTATCAGGATCCTTTACATCTAAAGCATAATTCACCCAATGGCTTGGAAAAATCATAGGAGAGATGATATCTACTTTATCAGCAATATTGACAAATTTTTGTCCAATACCACCAATTTTTGATTCAGTAATCGCGTGTGCTAAGATGTCAGCTGAAAGATGTACACCATATGGTTGAAGTTTTTCTCGAATAAATGCAACAAAGTCTGTAATCGCAGCAATACGGGCTTCATCATCATCTTTAATATGAGCATAATCGCCTTTATCATAGACTAAGTCTTCCGAAATAGTTTCGAACCCAAGTGGGAAGCGAACGTAATCTAATTGAATATCTTTAAATCCTGCTTTAGCAGCACCAATTGCAATTTCTGAAATGTATTCCCAGTTTTCTTTAAGAAAAGGATTCAGGAACGTTTCTCCGTCATCTGTATACCATAGCTGGCCTAAAGCATTTCTAAAAGAACGTTCTGGATTCTCTTTTGGAACAAATCGGTCTCCGAAACATACAATACGAGCAATTGGATAAATTTGTTCTTTTTCGAGTCGCTTAAGAAGAGCAGTAGTATCTGGTACTTCATTGAC